>CAVKWN010000074.1:0-17542 GCA_963660075.1 Lachnospiraceae bacterium | reverse complement strand
GGGAGCCAGAATGCCATCAATCACTCAGGTTGAGGCAGACTATGAGGATGGTATCCTGACTGTAAATGTTCGGAAATACTCAGGAATGGTTTGGGTATATATCTATGATGCTGATGGGAGTGTAATTGAAGAAAACGCAACTAACATAATTAGTGATGGTCGTGTTACGACAGAAATTAATCCTCTAAAGAAGGGCATTTAGACTTTAAGCGTAGTTTTGAGTGACGCAATTTATGAAGGATCATTTGAAATTCCGTAAACTACGCGCTACAAATCAAGTAAAATTATCATGCATGAGCTCAGACCTTCCTGAGAATAATATAAGGCATCTACAACACGGTGATGCTTGTTGGCAGAACACCAATCTCTAAATTGATATGCAATGAGAAAAAACGAAATTGAAGATTTACTTCTTTCTGAGATTGAAGAGGTAAAAGGCGGAAGTAGCTCCGGCAGTTGTATATGTGAATATGGTGGAGCTGGAGAAGTGGTAATTTCACCTCCCACAAATCCTGTATAACCTTTAAAAAAGGTTTGCATGAATGAAAATACGGGTATGCCAGAATCTACTTTCTTTTTTGGTTACGATGCTTTTGGCATACCCTTTAATGCTATCACGTATGAGCTATTTAAAATTAAATTCTCAATATACTGTCAGAAATGAAAAAGGTTGCTCTTTCATTGTAAAGTTGGAAAAACCTGACAAAGGAATAAAGGAGATGTCAAGGGATGTTTATGTGGTTCCTCCTGTTGTAGGATTTATCTTGACCGAAATAGGCAGAGACATAACGGCTGCTTCTTTAGAAAAGATTTCTTTATCATTGGGAATAAATGTAACTATTATAGAACATTTTATACATAACTTAATCGGTAAGAGAGAAAGTAGATTTACTTATAACAATCAGACATTCATTATACCCTCTCATTTGTTGGTAGATTGCGTTTGTAAGGACGAGCGTTGCTATTATTTTGAAAAGGGATTTAGCCCGTTTGACAAATTCGTAAACAAACGACCTTCCGCGCCTTTTAATATTGGCATAATGGTGACAACGGCTTGCAGCACAAATTGTATTTATTGCTATGCAAAGCGTAGCCGTAAAATATCCATGCCATTACAGACAATCAAAAAAATAATAGATGAATGTCATGACATAGGAGTCTCTAACGTAGCATTAACTGGAGGGGATATCTTTGCGCGGAAAGATTGGCATGAACTTCTTGCGTATACAATCAGCAAAGGGTATTGTCCATTTCTTTCTACAAGGACACCGTTAGCAGAAAATGATGTTAAATATTTGAAAGAAATAGGTATAAACAAGCTGCAATTCTCATTAGACTCCATAGATTGCAACATCTTAAAAGTAATGATTGGAGGCTCTTGTACATATGTAGAAAGAGTAAGGCAGATGTTTCTGAATTGTCAGCGATATGGCGTTCTTTTAAATATAAGAAGTGTTATAACTATCTACAATGGAACTGTTGATAATTTTAGGGATTTGTATGCTTTTTTGTCCCATTTTGATAACATTACAGACTGGGAGATAACACCTGCATTTTATTCTGAGTTTAAAGAAGAGTATAAAGCTTATACACCAAGAAATGAACAATTGGCATCCATTTCTTCATATGTAGAGGCTCAAAAGGGGCATTTCCCTATTTTCTTAAATAAGATAAATAAATGTGGGTATCAACTGAAGAGATTCAAGACGGTTGAAGATTTCGTGAAAAATAATCAAATATGCCATGCTGGAAATTATATGCTGTCCATTTTGGCAACGGGGATATGTACGCCTTGTGAGATGCTTTATGATAATCCAGACTTCGTTCTTGGGAACATATACGATTCCACATTAAAAGCCATTTGGAATTCCGCAAAAGCGTTAAGCGTATGTGCTTTTAGTCAAATTGACAAGAGGGAGACACTCTCCCCTTGTAAGCATTGCAAAGTCATGGATATTTGTCGTAAGTCAATAGACAGACGAGTGTGCTTTGTAGATATATCAAAGACCTTGGGAAAGGGTTATTTCGATTATCCAGACCCGAGGTGTCCTAAATCAACAGTAACAGGGTATATTTTATAGAGAAGATTATTGGTATGAGAAGCTTATTTGTTTTTCTGGTTTATATAAGTACCACTATTGTTTGTGCGGCACAAGACATAACAGGAAAGATTGTTGATGAACAGGGGAAAGCGATACAATATGCAAATGTGGCTTTGCTGCAATCAACTGATTCTGCGTTTGTAAAAGGTGTCGTCAGTGACGCGGCGGGTTGCTTTTCAATTAACGCGCCGTGTAAAAATGGCATTGTCAAGGTGACGTGCATCGGGTATAAAATGGCTTATAAAGAAGTGCATGCCTATGACCTTGGCACCGTCACCTTAAAAGAGGAAGCAACGACATTGGGAGATGTCATCGTGAAATCGTCCTTGCCCAAAAGCAAGTTGAAGAACGGGGCGGTAATTACGACCGTGGCTGGCTCCATACTGGAGAAATCGGGAAACATATACAATTTGCTTGACCGAATACCCAACGTCACTTCGCAGAACGGTAAAATCAATGTCTTTGGGATCGGTGAGCCCGTGGTTTACATCAACGGTAAGAAAGTGAGGGATAATACGGAACTGGACCGTTTGACCCCGGAGGAAATCAGCACCGTGGAGGTTATACAAAATCCAGGGGCGCAATATGCCTCGAACGTAAAGGCGGTCATTCGTATCAGTACGAAAAGAAAGACCAACGATGGTTTTGGATTTGAGACAAGCACGTTTGGGAATATTGACGAGAACTCAAGAATTGGCGGGTATGAACAATTGAACATAAACTATCAGAAGAAAGGACTTGAGACATTCACGGCCCTGAAGATCAAGGACGGTAGCAGCTCTAACAAGCAAGGTCTCGTTCAGAATACCTATGTTGACAATGTTTGGCGTCAGCGTAATGATATTGAGGGCAGCCTAAGAAACAGGCAATTATATCTTGGTCTTGGAGCTAACTATCAGATAAGCAACAATAGTTTCGTAGGCGCGAGCTTCAGCTTCAACCGCATGCTCAACAAAGGTGTAAGCAATATGGCGACAACCATATATAAAGGCGATGCCCTTACGGAAGAATCCGCAAGCGATATAACAAAGCCTGGCAACACGAGCCTCGCAAGCAGCAATGTCTATTATATGGGAAAAATAGGCATTGTTGACATAAACTTCAATACGGATTGGCTTTGGGATAAGAGCTTTTCCAAGGTAAACACCCTTGAAAGGTATCGAGAACATGGAGACGACTGGCTGGAAAATGCCGTACACACAAAAACAAATACCAAGAACAAGCTTTTCGCTTCAAAGCTTACGTTGTCTTTGCCATTATGGAAAGGAAAGCTTTCGTTCGGAGGTGAATACTCCAACACCAACCGCAACAGTTCGTATGATGTCCAGCCTGAAGGATTATTGGATGAGCAAGACAACAGAATCAAGGAAGGCATGGCTTCCGTGTTTTGTGATTATACACGGAAATTCGGGCCGTTGAGTATCCTTGCTGGAATAAGATATGAGAATACGGACTTTAACTATTATGAAGGAGGGAAAAGGGTGCCTGGACAAAGCAAGAGATACGGGGATTTCCTTCCGTCATTATCATTATCACTTCCTGTAGGAAAGACCCAAATGCAGTTGAGCTATGGATCTACGATAAAGCGCCCTTCATATTATGACATGCGGTCAGGCATTGGGTATGACAATCGATACACTTACGAATCAGGAAATCCTTTCCTCGTCTCGCAAATAAGCCGTAATATCAATTATACGGTATCTTACAAATGGCTCATGGCTGGGGGGATATATACGCACGTGTCCGATCCGATAGTGATGTTGACCCAGTCGTACAAGGACAATCCTAATATAGCATTAATACAGAACGTGAATTGGAAACCATATAATCGTATCGGGGCATCGCTTTCGGCAAGACCGAAATTTGGGATATGGCATCCTTCTTTGAGTCTCTGTTTCTTCAAGCAATGGTTTGACATGGAAACTCATGGAGGGCACAGTCTTGACAACCCCAAGGTCACGGTGCGCTTTGACAATACGATAGATACCAAGCTCTTCACCATCTCCCTGATGATGATTGCGCAGACCAAGGGCGACGATGAGACCTCGTACATGTATCGCAACTATTTCAGCACGAACCTGTCTGTATATAAATCGTTCTTTAAAGGAAAACTGTTGGTATTCTTCTACGCCAACGACTTGCTGGGCACGGGAAACATGCATAGCATGATGTATTCTGGCACGATGCGGGAAATTGTTCATCACGATTACTCTATAAGCGGTTACTCACTAACCGTTCGCTATAGATTCAACGCGTCGAAGAGCAAATATAAAGGTAGCGGAGCCGGACAAGAACAAAAGAGCAGAATGTGAGGTTTTGATATCTTATAAAGCGGAAAATAGCCTTGGCAGTTATTTCCTACATAATAGGAAAATTATAAACTATTGATTAATAAGGCTTTATACAATATAGTCGTTCCCACGGCGTAAAGCCGCCGGCTTTACGCTGAAAAGGCGATGGCTTTACACTGCAAAGGCAACGGCTTTACAGTGGAATCGTTTCGGCTTTGCAGTGCAAAGCCGAAATGGTATTATTCACATAGGCTTATGGCATGTTTGGCAGGGTGCGGCCCCTGTGGCCGTCCGCAACCCGAATGGCGCACAAAACATTATATCCGAATGGTTACGGACGGGCACAGGTCCCGCACCCTGCCATACAAACCAAAGAGGCGAGATAATGTTTGATTCAAAGCAAAAATGAGGCTTATGCTTAAACTTCTCCGCCACAGTCACACTTTTTCTGAATATTTGCAGTATTTTTGCATAAAGAAAAAATAGAAATAGAATAATAATATATCATACCGAATGAAAAAACTTTTATTAGCCTTAATCGCACCTCTCGCGGCGGTGTCGACCATGGCGCAAACCAATCCTTTGTGGATGCGCTTCCCTGCCATCTCGCCCGACGGCAAGACGGTGGCGTTCTCCTACAAGGGCGACATCTGGACAGTGCCTGCCAATGGCGGACAGGCACGGCAAATAACCACGAACCCGGCTTACGACGCATATCCTGTTTGGAGCCCAGACTCAAGGCAGATAGCCTTCGCCTCAAGTCGCGAGGGAAGCCTTGATGTCTACGTGGTTGGTAAGGATGGTGGCTCGCCACGAAGGGTTACCACCGACAGCGGCGACGAATACCCAATGGCTTGGCGCAACGACAGCACCATACTGATGAAAGCCTCAATCATGCCCAAGGCCACAAGCATAATCTTCGCCGACTTCCCACAGGTCTACGAGGTCAACGCAAACGGTGGACGCATGCGCCTCTTCTCCGACATACCCATGGAAGATGTCAGCGTGGGCAAGGACGGGGCCTTGCTCTACCACGACAAAAAAGGTTACGAGGACCCGTTCCGCAAGCACCACCAGTCGCCTATTTGCCGCGACATCTGGCTCTGCAAGGGTGGCGACTATACCAAGCTTACCGATTTCGGCGGAGAGGATCGCACGCCAGTGTGGGGCGGCGATGCCAACACCTATTATTATCTTAGCGAGGAAGACGGCACGTTCAACGTCTACAAGCGCCGCATTGGCGAGACTGCCAAGACCCAGCTTACCCACTACAAGGGCAACCCCGTGCGTTTCCTCACCCGTGCCACTGACGGCACGCTGTGCTACGGCTACGACGGCGCCATCTACACTCTGAAGGAGGGCAGCCAACCCGTGAGGCTCAACCTCTCGGTGGTGGCCGACGACGGCACCGACAAGCTCCAGCGACAGGTGTTGCGGAGTGGCGCCACGGAATTCACGGTCTCGCCCGATGGCAAGGAGATAGCCTTCGTGGTCCACGGCGATGTCTACGTCACCTCCATCGACTACACCACGACAAAGCGAATCACCGACACGCCCGAGCAGGAGCGCAATGTCAACTTCTCGCCCGACGGCCGTAGCCTTGTCTACGCCTCAGAGCGTGGCGGACTTTGGCAGATCTACCAAACAAGCATTGTTAACAAGGACGAGAAACAGTTCACCTATGCCACCCAGCTCAAGGAAGAGCAACTCGTGAAGTCGTCGAAGGTCGACATGCAGCCCGCGTATAGTCCCGACGGCAAGACCGTGGCCTACATCGAAGACCGTGGCGCGCTCATGGCGGTGGACGTGAAGACGAAGGCCGTGAGGCAACTCATGGACGGCAAGTTCCAGTACAGCTACTCTGATGGCGACCTTTGGTTCGAATGGAGTCCCGACAGCAAGTGGCTCTTGTCAAACTATATCGGCAATGGCGGTTGGAACAATCGCGACATCGCCCTCGTGCCTGCCGACGGAAGCCAGGAAATAACTAACCTCACCAACAGCGGCTACAACGACAGCAACGGCAGATGGGCGCTCGGCGGCAAGGCGATGCTCTTCATGAGCGACCGCGCCGGCTACCGCAGCCACGGCAGCTGGGGCGCGGAAGACGATGCCTACATCATGTTCTTCGACCTCGACGCCTACGAGCGTTTCCGCATGGGCAAGGAGGAACGCGCGCTCTACGACGAGGCTCACAAGAAGGAAAAAGCCGACACCACGAAAAAGAAGAAACCACTCATAAAGTTGCCTAAGCTGGGCAAGAAGGCAAAGGCTGACAAGAAGGCAGACGAGGCAAAGACCTTGAAGTTTGACCTTGCCAACTGCCGCGACCGCGTGATCCGCCTCACGGTCAACTCATCGCACATGGCAGACGCCATCCTTTCCCCCGGCGGCGACACCCTGTATTATCAAGCGAGTTTCGAGGGAGGCTACGACCTCTGGAAACACGACTTGGTGGAGAACAAGACCGAGATCGTGATGAAGAGCGTTGGCTACGGGCTCGAGGCCGACAAGGGCTTCAAGCACCTCTATGTCTACAACAACGGCATCAAGCAAATAGACATAGCCAAGAACTCGCAAAAGAACATCGACTTCGAGGCCAACTTCAACTACCGCCCTTACGAGGAGCGTGCCTACATCTTCAACCACGTGTGGCAGCAAGTGAAGGACAAGTTCTACGACCCCAAGATCCACGGGGTAGACTGGGAGGGCTACAAGCAGACTTACGCCAAGTTCCTGCCATACATAAACAACGGCTACGATTTCCGCGACATGCTCTCGGAGATGCTCGGCGAGCTCAACGGCTCACACACTGGCGCGCGCTATTACCCTGATGGCGCCTCGCTCAAGACGGCAGCCCTGGGACTCTTCTTCGACAACGACTATGAAGGCGACGGACTGAAGGTGGAAGAGGTCATCAACCGCGGACCTTTCGCCGTGCGCAACACGGGCGTGAAGAAGGGATGCATCATCGAGGCCATCGACGGGCAGAAGATATTGAAAGGTGCCGACTACACGTCGCTGCTCGACGGCAAGGCTGGCAAGATGACGCGCGTCAGCGTGCTGGACCCTTCGAAGAAGAAACACTTTGACATCATCGTCAGGGCTATCAGCCGCTCGGCACAGTCGGACCTGCTCTACCGCCGTTGGGTAGACCGCAACCGCAAGATGGTCGACTCGCTCTCGCACGGCACCATTGGCTATGTCCACGTCAAGGCCATGGACAGCGAGAGCTTCCGCACGGTGTTCAGCGAGCTGCTATCCGACTCCATGCGCATGAAGAAAGCCGTCATAGTGGACGAGCGCCACAACGGTGGCGGATGGCTCCACGACGACCTCTGCACCCTGCTCTCGGGCAAGCAATACGCCAAGTTCGTAGCCCATGGCAAATACATAGGCTACGATCCATGGAACAAGTGGGTGAAACCGTCGTGCGTGATGATTTGCGAGGACGACTACAGCAATGGCCACGGTTTCCCCGCCGTTTACAAGACATTGGGCATCGGCAAGCTCGTGGGAGCGCCCGTGGCAGGAACAATGACGGCCGTGTGGTGGGAGCGCATGATGAACGGTATGGTTTTCGGCATTCCGCAAGTGGGCAACCAGGCAATGGACGGCACCTACTTCGAGAACAAGGAACTAAAGCCAGACATCGAGGTCTACAACACGCCTGCCGACTATGAGACCGGAAACGACGAGCAACTGAAAGCCGCGGTAGAGAGCTTCAAGTAAAACGAAGATTGAATATTTCCGAGCCACTGTTTTATCGCAAAATGGTAACAATTTGTACACATTTGCTGATAAAACAGTGGCTCGAACGATATTTATGTTTATCTTTAATGTTAAAATAGCCATCGATGTGTTGATTCTCAATAAGTAATTGTAATTTTGCTTGACAAAATGTAGATTGTGAGGCACTCTTTTTGCCTTATGAAAACTCTTGAATAATGAATACAAAATTCAATTTGCCTAAATGGTATCTCTCAAGGGGAGCCCTTCCATATTGGTGCGTCATCATTGCCGACCTGGCTATTGCCTATCTCTCGGGCATCCTTGTCTTTTGGTTCTACTACCGTGGAGCCGTAACCTTAGGCAACCTCCTACCGCTATCGAAGACCATCGGAGTATATCTCATATTCTTCTTAATGGGTTTCCGTGTGTTCCACACTTATACCGGCATAATACGCTATTCATCTGTCGAAGACCTACGGCGCATCTGCTATGCCCAAGCCTTTAGCTGCTGCATAGCCGAACTGTTCCATTACGCGGTCTTCGCTTTCCACCTTCCCGTCCTGCCGCTTGCAGGAAGGCAAGTGTTCTTGATGTTCCTCGTCTCCACTGCACTGATGTGGGGGCTTCGCATCCTCGTCAAGGTTCTCTACGACCAGCTGTTGGGCAGAAACGCCACGCACAACGTCCTCATCTACGGTGCCCATTACGGTGCCATGGCCATGGCGAAATCCATCCAGAGCAACATCAGCAGCAGGAGATTCAGGCTGAAGGGATTTATCTCTCCCGACCAAAAGTTGAACAACAAGACCATCATGGGAGAGCGCGTGTACCTGAACAACCAAGACCTTGAAAATGTCATCAAGGCGAAAGACATCGACTCGGTGTTGGTCTCTCCTATCGCGATACGGAGCTTCCGTGAGGATTCCATGGTTCAAGACATGCTCCTCAGCAACGATGTCAGCATTTATGTCATGAGCGACATGGAAGAATGGCACGAGGGCAACAAGATCGACACCAACAAGCTCAGGGAGATAGAGATTTCCGACCTTCTTCCAAGAGACGAGATACAAGTGGACATCGACGCCATCGGCACCATGCTGAAAGACCATACCATACTCATCACCGGCTCGGCGGGAAGCATAGGCTCGGAAATCGTGAGGCAAGTGGCATCCTTCAAACCCGCGCACATGGTGCTCATCGACTCTGCCGAAACCCCGCAACACGACATAAGGCTAATGATGCGCAAGCGCTTCCCCGACATCGACTGCCAAACCATCGTGGCAAGCATCACGCAGAAGAAGCTGATGGAAATGATTTTCGACACTAAACGCCCCGACTACGTGTTCCACGCCGCAGCCTACAAACACGTGCCGATGATGGAGGATTCTCCTTCTGAGGCCATATATAATAATGTATACGGCACGAAGATCGTGGCAGACCTCAGCGTGAAATACGGAGTGAAAAAGTTTGTGATGATTTCCACCGACAAGGCCGTGAACCCGACCAACGTCATGGGCTGTTCCAAACGCCTGTGCGAGATCTACATACAAAGCCTCAATAGCGCGCAACAGACTACGCAGTTTGTCACCACGCGTTTTGGCAACGTGCTTGGCAGCAACGGCTCTGTCATTCCCATCTTCGAGAAGCAGATACGCAACGGCGGTCCCGTGACAGTGACCGACCCCAACGTGACGCGCTTCTTCATGCTCATCCCCGAGGCCTGCAAGCTCGTCTTGGAAGCCGGCACACATGGCCACGGCGGACAGATATTCGTGTTCGACATGGGCAAGTCGGTACGCATAGCCGACCTCGCCAAACGCATGATCAAGCTTTCCAACGCCAAGGACGTGAAGATAGTGTACACAGGGTTGCGCCCCGGCGAGAAGCTCTACGAGGAAGTGCTTGCCGACGAGGAAAGCACCGAGCCCACATTCAACAAGAACATCCGAATAGCCAAGGTCAGGGAATACGAGTTCGACCAGGTATTAAAAGACATCGACAATATCATTGACACTGCGCTGACCTACGACCAAAGAGCCGTCGTCGCGCTCATGAGAAAGATTGTACCCGAATACAAGCCGGCAAACAGCCAATGGGGTTAAGGCTTTAGACTCACGTCAAAGGAAAAACAAGACAGGGTATAATATCACGACAACGTGTTATACCCTGTTTTTCATGTGCGGCTCCGCAGAGCCGCCTATGATGTTTTAGTGTGTGTTTCTTGGCTCAGTCTTGGAAATACACTCGCTTCACACGATTGCTTATGTCGGTAAGCACCTCATAAGGAATGGTGTCGAGCACGTCGGAGAGAACCGTCACAGGCAGGTCATCACCGAAGATCTCAACGTTGTCGCCCTCCTTACACTCGATGCCCGTTACATCTATCATAGCCACGTCCATGCAGATGTTGCCCACATACTCGGCCTTCTGACCATTGACGAGACAATAGCAACGACGGTTGCCAAGATGACGGTTCAAGCCGTCGGCATAGCCTATTGGTATGGCGGCTATCACGCTGTCGTGGTCTATCTTACCCTTGCGACTGTAGCCCACGGTCTCTCCAGCCGGCACGTTGCGCAACTGCAAGATGGTGGTCTTCAAAGTTGATACGTTGTTTATGATGTGGTTGTTACGACAGTTGATGCCATAAAGGCCAAGACCAAGACGGCACATGTCGAGCTGGCGCTCGGGGAAATGCTCAATGCCTGCAGAGTTGTCGATATGTCGAAGAATCTTATGGCTGAACGCGGCCTGCAACTTGCGACTACCCTTGTCGAAAAGCTCAAACTGGTGGGCTGAGAAGGCATCGAAATCATCGCTGTCGGAACCCACGAAATGGGAGAATACAGATCGAGGAATGATTGCGTCCTGATGTTTCAACCTATCAATGAGCTTGTCCATGTCTTTCTCCGGATCAAAGCCGAGACGATGCATTCCAGTGTCGAGCTTTATATGGACAGGCCATCCCGTGATGCCCTCCTTCTCGGCAGCCTTCACGAGAGCGTCGAGAAGGCGGAACGAGTAAACCTCCGGTTCAAGGTCGTAGTCGAACATCGTCTTGAACGCCGACATCTCTGGATTCATTATCATGATATTCGAGGTGATGCCGTTGCGACGCAGCGTAGCTCCCTCATCGGCTACAGCCACGGCAAGATAGTCTACACGATGGTCTTGCAGTGTCTTGGCTATCTCCACGCTGCCTGCTCCATAGGCGTCTGCCTTGATCATGCACACGAGCTTTGTCTCGGGTTTAATAAACGAGCGATAATAGTTGAGATTGTCAACCACGGCGTTGAGGTTCACCTCCAGTACGGTCTCATGCACCTTCTCCACCAAGAGGTCAGTTATCTGGTCAAAGCCAAACTGTCGTGCGCCCTTGATAAGGATGACCTCGTCGCGCAAGGTGCGGAACACTGTTGAGTCGAGGAATGAGCTGACGCTATTGAAGAAGAACGAGTTCTTGATCTCTATCCTGTTTGCATTGTCCGACACCACAGGTCCGATGCCGATAAACTTCTCCACGCCACGCTCCCTTGCCAAGCGACTCACCTCGCGGTAGAGGTCGGATGGGATCATTCCGCTCTGCTGTATGTCGCTGAGAATGAGCGTGCGTCGGCAATCCTTATGGTCGGGACGACGGTTCATGAAGTCGAGGGCGATGTCGAGAGAGTTGATGTCGGAGTTATAAGAGTCGTTGATAAGCGTACAACCATGGCGACCCTCCTTCACCTCAAGGCGCATGGCTATCGGCTCAAGCTGCGGCATGCGATCCTTCAACGCGTCAACGCCCACGCCAAGGCGCAAGGCTACAATGGCGGTAACGATAGAGTCCTCAATGCTGGCATCGTCGATAAACGGGATGGTATAGCTGCCCTCCACATTATTATATTTATAGTCGACGGTTGTATTCGTCTCCGCCTTCTCCACACTCTTGACAAACATCTTCGCACTGCTGTCTTCGCGCGACCAGCACAGTTTCTCGCCCTTGTAGTCGGACGCGTCCACGACTGTTGCCACGGTAGTGTCATCGGCATTGTAGACAATGGTCTGCGCGTCGTGGAACAATATGAGTTTTTCCATGCACTTGGCTTCCATCGACGGGAAGTTTTCCTGGTGGGCAGACCCAAGGTTGGTCAGCACCGCTATGGTGGGCTGGATGATGTCGCGCAGGGCAAGCATCTCGCCAGGCTTGCTTATGCCGGCCTCGAAGACTCCTATCTTGGTGTCATCGCTCATCAACCATACCGACAATGGCACGCCTATCTGTGAGTTATAGGAACGTGGTGAGCGGGTCACGAAAGTGTCGGGCGATAGCACTTGGTAAAGCCATTCCTTTACCACGGTCTTGCCGTTGGAACCCGTGATGCCCACTATTGGTATGTTGAACTCGTCGCGATGGCGTTCGGCAAGACGCTGCAGGGCCTCCAAGGTGTTGGTTACTTTAAGGAAGTTGCCCTGTGGAAAGCGCACCTCGTAACTGTCTGGTACAGATGTCACTACGAAGTTGCGCACACCACGGAGATAAAGGCTTGGTATATACTTATGACCGTCGTTGCGCTCCGATTTAATCGCGAAAAACAATGTCTCCTCCGGAAAACAAAGTGAACGGCTGTCTGTAAGCAAGAAAGCTATATTGGCATCTGCCGTTCCATAGCGACGCGCACCGATGAGGGTGGTTATTTTCTCAATGGTATAAGTCATTGGTATTGTTTTTAGAAATCTGGTGCAAAGTTAATAAAAAAGTCTATACGGAGGCAAGCAATTCACACAAAAGAAATTTGGTTGGCACTAATCCTGGGGCAACAAGTTCATTTGGCATTCACCACAACGGAAGTCGAGGCGGAAGCCTCGTCCGTCGCCAAGCTGCAACGTCAACGGCTCACGCCACTCAGGTTTCTTGCCGCCCCGACGCACGCAAAAACCGAGCTCGTGGCGTATGCAATAACGGCACTGCATTACCACGCTTCGTCTCGGCTCCGCCGTCTCCAAAGCTGGCTCCAGGTCGCTCATGCCATGACCCTCATAGAAAGCGCGAGCCTCGTTGTTGGCGACATTGAAAAGGTAAGGATACTTCCTGTATTCTTCCGACCAGAAGCGCGCCGGAGCATCACTGCTTTCTTGGTCTCGGGTCAAGCCCGCATCGGAATTCTCCTTTTCGAGAGCCTTGGCATAAGCCTCCACCGCATCGCGCCGGAGTTGTGCCAAGACGCTTGAAGGTATGAACAACTCCTTGGCTTCCTGGCCAATGGTCAGGCGTTCAAGCACAAAGATGGTGGCTCCAAGCTTGGATAGCTGCTTACGAATGTTCTCTTCTTGCGGGCGGTTGGCTTGCTGATGCCCGAAGGTGGTCTCTACTGTCCATTCCAACAGTTTTCCCTCACCAGCCTCGACCCTCATTGTAAGGCGGAAGCCATCGTGAGTAGCATCAAACTCCATCGACACGGGAATGACCCTGCGTGCCGTCTCTCCTGCCAATGCCTTGCCAAACGCCACGTCGTTGTTGCGATATAGCGCCATGCCCTTTCTCAGGCCACGCGGCATGTGGAACGGGGAGAGGCGGTTGCCCTCCACGCGGTTGACGCGAAACCCCTCGAGCAGCTCGCCTAGCTGGGCGTTGCCGTCGCTGGTCTGGTCCTTGACATAGCACAGACCGTCGCCATTGGCAAAAATAGCGGTGCCCGACACGCGGAAGGAGTCGCCGCGGAGGTCTTTCACCGTGCCGACGAACTCTCCAAGCGCCTTGGGCGTAACCATTGTTGACAACCCACGCTGACGGCCTTTCAAGAAATATTCGGTATAGCCACGGTTGAATGTCTTGGCAAGGTCGGGGCGGAAACCATACTCCACCCTACCCCACGACGCACGACGATAGTCGCCACCACGTATCTTGATGATGTTGTCGAGACGTTGCGAGTATGCCGAAACCACATTCTTCACATAGTCGGAGTCTTTCAACCTGCCCTCTATCTTAAACGATGACGCGCCCGCATCTGCAAGCTCCTCAAGATGATCCACCATGCATAGGTCTTTCATCGACAAGAGGTAGCGATCCTTCACCACCACCCTGCCGTCGGCATCCACGAGGTCATAGCTCATCCTGCACACCTGTGCGCACTCGCCACGGTTTGCCGAACGACCGAAAAGTCGCTGCGAGGCATAGCACTGCCCCGAATAGCTCACGCATAGCGCGCCATGCACGAACACTTCGAGCTCCACCTCGGGCACGGCATCATGAATGGCCTTGATTTCCTCTACCGACAGTTCTCTCGCCAGCACCGCGCGCGTGAAGCCAAGCTCTCGAAGCCACGCTACCTTTTCCGCCGTACGGTTATCCATTTGCGTGGAGGCGTGCAAGAGCGGCACGCGCCCCACCCTGTCCAACGCCACGCGACGCATGGCAAGCGTCGCCATGTCTTGCACGAGGAGGGCATCGACACCGACCTCGGCAAGTTGCGTGATGAGCTCTTGGGTGGCAGCAAGCTCATTGTCATATATAATGGTGTTGACGGTGACATAGACCTTCGCGCCAAAGAGATGGGCAAAGTCGCACAAGGCATGGATGTCGGCAACGCTGTTGCCTGCCGAGGCACGCGCGCCAAAATGGTCGGCACCGATATACACGGCATCGGCACCGTGGCTGATGGCGGCAATGCCGCACTCCAAGTTCTTGGCTGGTGCCAAGAGTTCCAATGTTCTCATGTATGCAAACAAATGAAGGGGCACGTGCGAGTTGGCACAAACCCCTTCGGTTGAACTTTGAAAGCCTGATGGTCCACTATGACCGTCAGGCTTGATTGATATTTACTCGTTGAAGTCTTCCGTGAGCTGGCAAATCCTCACGATCACCTCCACCGCCTTCTGCATGACCTGGATGGAGACAAACTCGTAAGGGCCATGGAAATTGACGCCGCCGGCGAAGATATTCGGGCAAGGCAAGCCGCGGAACGACAGTTGAGCGCCGTCGGTGCCGCCACGGATGGGCTCCACCTTCGGTCTCACGCCACTTTCTTGCATGGCCTTGAGCACGATGTCGATGACGTGCATGTTCGGGTCAATCTTCTCCTTCATGTTGTAGTATTGATCCTTGATGTCTACCGTCACGGTGCCTTCTCCATACTTGGCGTTCATCTCTTCCACGACGCGCTCCATGAAGTCCTTGCGCTGCTCAAACTTCTTGCGGTCGTGGTCGCGGATGATATAGGAGAGCTTCGCCTCCTCGCAGTGGCTGTTGATGGAGAGCAGGTGATAGAAGCCCTCGTAGCCCTCGGTGGTCTCGGGTATATCTGTCTCTGGGATATGGCTGTTGAACTCGCAGGCCAGGCGCGAGGCGTTTATCATCTTGTCCTTGGCGTAGCCCGTGTGCACGCTCACTCCCTTGATGGTGACCTTTGCGGCAGCTGCGTTGAAGTTCTCATATTCCAAGTCGCCGATGTCGCCACCGTCCATTGTATAGGCCCATTGGCAACCAAACTTCTCCACGTCGAAATGGTGGGCGCCCATTCCAATCTCCTCGTCGGGATTGAAGCCGACGCGAATGTCGCCATGCTTAATCTCGGGATGCTCCCTGAGATAACACATCGCCTGCACTATCTCGGCTATGCCTGCCTTGTCGTCGGCGCCAAGGAGCGTCGTGCCGTCGGTCACTATGATGTCCTCGCCCTTGTGCTGGAGAAGCTCGGGAAACTTCTTCGGAGAGGAGACTATGCCTGGCGAAAGCTCTATGTCGCCTCCGTCGTAGTTCTCCACGACGCGTGCCTTGATATTGGCGCCGCTCGCATCAAGAGCCGTGTCGTAGTGGGAGATGAAGCCAATCGTGGGAGCGTCTTTCCTGGTGTTGCCGGGAAGGGTGGCATAGATGTAGCCCATGTCGTCCATTTCCACGTCGTGCAGCCCCTCATGCTCTAGCTCTTCTTTCAGGTATTTGGCGAAGATCAGCTGTTTAGGCGTACTGGGCACAGTCGACGAGTCCTCTGCCGACTGCGTGTCAAACTTGGTGTAATTGATGAATCTTTCTACTAAATCCATATTTCGCGTGAGTCGCTTGATTATACTATTGCAAAAGTAATGGTTTTTACAAACAAGCCGAACACTTATGGCTTAATTATTATTAAAACCACAAGTTCATGGCTCCGTGTTGACTTGAACAGGTAAAGGTGTGCCTTGTCATTTCAAGACTTTCTTTCCGTCCTTGACATATACGCCGCGTGGCAGTGCCTTGAGGTCGTTGCCGAGGTAAACGCCATCGATGCTGTAGATGCCTTGCTTGCGTGGCTCTACATCGGTAGCGTTAACGTTTTGTATGCCCGTAGGAGTCCATGTGCCATGGAGATAACCGTTGGATGCGCAGTTCAATTTGGCAAACGCGTTGCAGATCCTTTGTGCTTCGCCTGGCGTCAGGTCACTGCTGATTATGCATGGCGCGCTATCCACGAGAGCCGCGCTTTCGGTCGCCCCAAGCCCAGTGACGCTCTGCACCAAAGCCACTACCTCCGCCTTGTTGTCGGAGCACTCCTCGAGCACCACGTCGTAGCGTTTGGTTGTATCGGGCCTGATGGTCACGCTGCTGGTCACGGCTTTTCCGTTGAGCGCGATGGCATGGAGCGCTTCGCTGAACGCGGCACCCTTTGGCGAGGATATCACGCTGTTGACAAGCGTGAGCGAATTGAGGTCAGAATGTGAACTCTCGGTGCCCTTCATCGTTACGGTGGCATTGTTTACGGTGAGCTTCTCGCTACTTCCGTCGTAGCCTGCGAGGCCCCAGCTTCCGTTGAAGTTTGCCGTGCAGTTGTCTATCTCAAGCGAGTTGTTGAAGTAGAGCCCCATGCCTTTTCCCGCTTCCGCGCTAAGCGTGCCGTAGCCATTGATAATGGTCGGATTGTTGTTCAGCACGATGGCCGAGTAGTTCGCCTTTATGGTGTTCTCGCCCGTCACGTTGATTATGAGGTTTTCTGCCGATTCGTTTTCTATGCCCTTAATGTCTCCCGTCGTCTCGATGGTCGCGTCTTTTAGGTATAGTGTTTTCTTTTCGGGGTCGTATGTCGCGGTTCCGCTCACGCCGTCGATAACACTTAGGTCGTTGCAGTTTTTGCTTGTTACCTGAGTTCCGGCAACCTTGAAGCCATATTTCTCGCTCGTCCTTCTTATCACCACTTTTGCCGCAGGTTTGCCGTTGATGCCAATGCCATGCAACGATTCGTCGAATGCGGCTCCTTCTGGCTCTACGATTTCACATTCGTCAAGAACCAAAGACTTCAGGTCGGATATCGCGCTATATCTCGTATTTATCGTGTCGAGACGTTCAGCCGTTATGTCGGCATCGCGAATGGTGCAAACCGAACGGGTATAGGTGCCCTTAATGGCTCGCGAAGCGTAACATTTTATGTTGACCGTGCAGTCGTCGAATGTAATGGAGTCTCC
>CAVKWN010000073.1:0-17971 GCA_963660075.1 Lachnospiraceae bacterium | reverse complement strand
CTTACACGATGATATTCATGTAACGGAAAACACTCTCTTTCTTTTGGGAAAATGTTTGCCGTTACATTAGTATTGTATATTCTTTGTTGAAAAGCTATTTAAATTGTCCGGAATATTCTAAATTCTACATTTCATCCAAGACATTGATTAAACAAGTCGTCTACAGACGTGGCCCTATAAGTTCTGCCTTCTTTTACATCTTGAATAGCACGCTTCGTAGCTGCATTCGGTATTGAACTGGAATGTGACTCGCTCTTGTTCTGCGACAAGATGACCACTCCATCCATCACACCAAGCACTTTCTTCAGACTTGCCAAAATAGAAGGATTGTCTACTTGAATAGTTAGTGTATCCATAACTTGTGATTTAATTTTTCAGCGGTAAAAATACAAACTTTCCGCAATACTTCCAAATTATTCAACCATTTTTTTCTATGGCACAAAGTCGAGCTTTTGAATTTTCATCCTACGTAGCCATTATCCTTGAAGAGCTGCTTCTGCCATTTTATCAACCCATTTATCGAAGCCTTTGTCGACGGGGTGAGGCATAGCGGTTGAGGTTTAATGGTTAATGATGGGTGATGGGGTTTTCGATTGGGTGGCGGGAGCCTTGGGGCTGGCGGGCTCCTTGGGGGTGGTGGGCTTATTAGGCTTATTGGGCTTATTATGCCTACTATGCATATTGGGCATATTATGCATATTAAACACATTGGGCACCTCGGGCAGCGTGAGTTTGGAGAAGTCGAACTCGAATTCCGGCAATCCCTTCTCGATGTCGTCGCGATAAGGCACCTTGGTGTTGTCCACACGCTCTATCTCCACCATGGCTATGCCCTGCGAGAGCATGCCGAGCTCGCGCGCCGCGCCGTAGCTGAGGTCGATGATACGTCCTCCACGGTGAGGCCCACGGTCGGTCACCCTCACGACGACGCTCTTGCCGTTGCGCATGTTGGTTACCTTCAGCAAGGTGCCGAAGGGATAAGTGCGATGCGCACAAGTGAGACTGTCGTGATGGATGCGCTCGCCACTGGCGGCACGCGCCCCAGTGGCTCGTTTTGAATAAAAAGAAGCCCTGCCTCTACGGGTTTGGGCACCCACAGAGGCAACGCCTGCCAATAAGATTGCGCTCGCCAACAATGAGATGGCGAATGCTGTATGATGTAAATATTCCACTCTGTATTATGCGACAGCTACAGCTGCCGCCTTTCTCCACGCGGTGGCTTTCGCCACCGTTGTGGTTTCTCAGACTATGCCTTGCGCCATCATGGCATTGGCAACCTTCATGAAGCCAGCCACGTTGGCACCGCGCACGTAGTCGATGTATCCGTCGGCCTGCCTTCCGTATCTCACGCACTGGTCATGGATGGAGTGCATGATATAGTGGAGCTTCTCGTCCACCTCGCCGGTGGACCAATGCAGGCGCATGGAGTTTTGGGTCATCTCCAGACCCGACGTTGCCACGCCACCGGCGTTTACCGCCTTGCCAGGGGCGAAGAGAGCCTTTGCTGCCACAAGCTTTTCCACAGCCTCGGCGGTGCAACCCATGTTGCTCACCTCAGCCACGCATAGCGGATTGTTGGCAAGTATGCGGTCGGCATCGTCGGCGTTGAGCTCGTTCTGTGTCGCGCAAGGCAGGTAGATGTCGGCTTTCTGTTCCCACGGTTTCTTGCCCGCGAAGAACTTTGAGCCCTTGAACTCCTCCTCGTAGGGCTGGCAAACATCGTTGCCGCTGGCGCGAAGCTCAAGCATATACTCGTTTTTCTCGCCCGAGATGCCCTCCGGGTCATAGATATAGCCGTCTGGCCCACTGATGGTCACGACCTTGGCACCAAGCTCTGTGGCCTTCTTCACGGCGCCCCACGCCACGTTGCCGAAGCCCGATATGGCTATGGTCTTGCCCTTGATGTCGATGTCGTGGGTCTGCAGCATCTGGTTGACGAAATAGAGCGCGCCGTAGCCCGTGGCCTCGGGACGCAGGATGGAGCCGCCCCATTCCATGCCCTTGCCCGTGAGCACGCCTTGGAACTGGTGGGTCAACTTCTTGTATTCGCCAAAGAGATAGCCTATCTCCCTGCCGCCGACACCGATGTCGCCTGCCGGCACGTCCTCATCGGGACCTATATATTTGTAAAGCTCTTGCATGAAGGCTTGGCAGAAACGCATCACCTCGTTAGACGAGCGTCCGCGGAGCGAGAAGTCGGCGCCACCTTTCGCGCCACCCATGGGCAACGTGGTGAGCGCATTCTTGAAGGTCTGCTCGAAGCCCAAGAACTTCATTATGCTTAGATTGACAGATGGATGGAACCTCAAGCCGCCCTTGTAGGGGCCTATTGCCGAGTTGAACTGTACACGATAGCCCGTGTTGACATGCACCTCGCCCTGGTCATCGACCCAAGGCACGCGGAACATATGGACGCGCTCAGGCTCTATGAGTCTTTCTATGATTTTCGCTTTCTCAAACTCCGGGTGTTGGTTGTATACATCCTTTATAGAGATAAGCACTTCTTTCACCGCTTGCAGGAATTCAGGCTCATTGCTGTGTTTCCACTCAAGTCCTTTCAATACATTTTCGACTTCCATAGTAGATTTGTATTAGTTGACAAATTGTCTTGTTAGTGATGGCAAATTTAGGCTTTTTAGGAATACACTCCAAATAAAACCCTTGGAATTTTGCCCCACAACTTACATTTTGTACTATTTTAAGAAATGACTACGGCCCCCAGTTGCTTTTTCCCGTCCATCATGACACGCAGCGGTCTGGGGAACCTGACGTGGCGCACGAAGGGTGTCTCGAAGACTGCCGGCATGGCGTCGAGCACGTCCTTGCGCACCACGCCACCGTCGGCACGGTTGGTGTCGATGGTGAAATAGCCAACGCCAAACGACGTGAGGTTCTGGAAGAAGTGGGTACCCTGGCTTGGGTCTACCCTATAGCCCGGCAAGGCTATCTCGGCTATGACGCGCGCCGCGCTGATGGCGGGCCACTTCACGGGCACCCCGAGCCAAGGGTCGCTGCTGCCCCATCGTCCGGGACCTATGAGAACATAGTGTTTGCCCTCGTCGAGGAAACGGCGGTTGATCTTCTCCATGTCCATCGCCACCTGCGGGTTGTTTGCCGCCGAGAAGTTGTCGTCCCAGCGCACGTAAACCACGTCTGCCACATCCTCGGATATGCCGTGGCCGAGCGAGCTGGAGGTCTTCAAGAGGCAGTCGGCATCGGGTATCGCCGCCACGTCTTCCACGAGTTCCTGCTTGGTGTCCACGATGGGCCTTATCTGCAAGAGGCAGAAATCGCCCGTGCGGTCGTCGTTGATGTTGCAGGCGAACTCTATCTCCACCGGGCGCCTCATGGCGTTGGCGCCGTATTTCATGGCCATCTGCATGAGTCGCGGCAGGGGGAAGACCCCTTGCTTCAGCACGCCGTCGAAGGATATGACCTTGCGCCCCACCTCGTAGAGCCCCTCGCGTATTATCTGGTCGTCGGGGTCATAGGTCGAGGCAATGTAGGTGAGCGCGCCGTCCTTGTAGGCATCCTTCACGCGCAGCTTCTCGATGTTGAAGCCGTCGTCCACGCTGAAGTCGAGCTTCTCCCTTGTCGTGTCGAGGGCGTAGAAGCGCGTCTGCGTGTCGCGAAGGGCAATGTCCATGTCCGACATCTGCAGCACCTGGTCGGGATGGTATGGCGAGACCCTCAGCGTCTGCCCTCCGTCCACGATATACTTGCCCAGGCCCAGGGCGAGCGAGGCGATGCCGTCTTCCGACTTCTCCTCGCCTATGGGATAATAGTTGAGCGAGCGTATCACGCCCGATATGTTGGGGTAATAGTGTCCGTCGTATTCCTTTCCCACAACCTCCTGCATTATCACCGCCATCTTCTCCTCGTCGATGACGTTGCTCGTGGCGGTCATGTAGGCCTTCGAGTCGCGATAGAACACCGAGGCGTAGACACCCTTTATCGCCGAGACGAGGAGCGAGAGCATCTCCTGACGGTCGTCGAGGCGCGGTATCATGTAGGTGGCGTAGATGCCGGCGAAGGGCTGGTAATGGCTGTCCTCAAGGAGCGAGCTCGACCTTATGGCTATGGGGGCATTGGTGGCGTTGAGGAAGGTGAAGAAGTCGGCAATGTAGCCGCTGGGCAACTTCGCCTTTAGGAACCTCTCAAGGATGAGCTCGTCGGGGGCGTTGCTCAGGGCTATGGGGTAGAGGTTGTTGAGCTCCATGAACTGGTCGAAGATGTCGGTGCAAAGCACCACCGTCTTCGGTATGCGCGTCGTGGCGCCTGGCAACTCGTTCATCTCCGGGTGCGTCTTTATGATGTTGTCGAGGAAGGCGAGTCCGCGGCCCTTGCCTCCGAGCGATCCGTCGCCTATGCGCGCGAAGTGGGCGTAGCGGTCGAACTTGCCGCGGTCGAACACCGCCACCACGCCGATGTTCTTCATGTGGCGGTATTGCACTATGGCGTCGAAGATGATCTGGCGATGGGCGTCCACGTCTTGCAACTTGTGCCACGTCACCTGTTTCAGGAACTTGCTCACGGGGAATATGGCCCTTGCGCAGAGCCAGCGCGAGATGTGGTTGCGCGAGATGTGGTAGAGCATGGAGTCGGCGGGCACCTTAAAGATGTTGTCCTGCAGCTGCTTCAGCGTGCTTACGCGCGCTATCTCCTTGTGGGTGTGGGGGTCGCGAAACACGAAGTCGCCAAAACCCATGTGGTCCTCCATGAGGTGGCGCAGCTCCACGGAGAGCATCTTCGAGTTCTTGTCCACGAAATGGAAATGCTCACGCTTTGCCCTGCTCTCGTTGGCGGTCTCCGAGCTTTCCATTATCAAGGGCACATACTCGTCCTTCTTCCTTATGTCCTCAAGGAGCTTGAATCCCGCCTCCGAGTCGCGCTCGCCATGCAGGGGGAAGCGCACGTCGCTGATCACGCCGAGGCAGTTGTCCTTGTATTTCTCGTATATGCCCATAGCCTCCTCGTAGGTCCGGGCGAGCATCACCTTTGGGCGGCCCCTCATGCGCAGCGTGGCGGCATGGGGGTTGAGTGCCTCGGTGGCGAAGTTGCGGCTCTGCTGCAGGATGTAGCCGTAGAGGTTGGGCAGGATGGACGAATAGAACCTCACGGAGTCCTCCACAAGGAGAATCATCTGCACGCCCGCCTCCATCACGTCGTGCTCTATGTTCATCTTGTCCTCGATGAGCTTGATTATCGACAAGAGGAGATTGGTGTTGCCAAGCCAGCAAAACACGTAGTCGAAGATGCTGAGGTCCTCGCGCTCCATGCGCCTCGTGATGCCGTGGGAGAAGGGCGTGAGCACCACGCAGTGGATCTCCGGAAACTTCATCTTGATGGCCCTCGCCACGGTGAAAGCGTCGCTGTCGGCGTTGCCGGGCATGCATATCACGAGGTCCACGCTCGTGGTGGCGAGCACGCGCTCAGCCTCCTCGGTGGTAGACACCTTGGTGAACGTGGGCGGATAGCGCAAGCCAAGCGCCATGTACTCGTCGTAGATCTTCTCCTCCACGCGGCCGTCGTCCTCGAGCATGAAGGCGTCGTAGGGGTTCGCCACGATGAGGACATTGTATATGCGGCGGGTCATGATGTTGAGAAAGGTCACGTCCTTCAATATGAACTTGGCCCATTCCTTGGGAATATTGCTCATAACGGTAAAGTTCTTAGTCGTATCACAAAATTACGGTAATTCCGCCACATTCGGCATGAAAAACACGAAAAAAACAGCTTCGCGGCGAGCAATCCTTTGCCATTACGCCATATTTTCTTAGCTTTGCAACATGAACACATACCAATAGACACATTATTATATATGTACCGCCTAATAATCATCATCGCGTCGTTCCTCCTCACCGCGTCCTTGCCTTGCAGCGCTGTCATGGACTTCGACTATCTAAGACGCGTCTACGGAAACAGCGACAAAAAGAAGGAAACCTGGAGCAACATAAAGGGCTACCTTGCCGAACTGGACAAGGCCCTCAAAGACACCGCCCGCTACAACGCCCTTAAACGCGGGCACATCGAAACCCTGGAAAGACGGCTCCACACCACGCGCGCGCCGCGAGACCGCTTCAAGCTCCTGATGACCCTGGAGCGGGAATACAGCATCGTCAACTTCCCCACGGCCATGAAGTACGCCCGAATGGCAAGCCACGAGGCAGAGACCCTCGGCGACCGCCATGCCTACATGAAGGCACGCCTCAGGGAGGGCGCGCTGCTCATCAAGGGCGGATATTTCAAGGAGTGTGCCGACATACTCAACGGCATCGACAAGGCAGGGCTGTCGAAAGACAACCTGTTCAGATACTATCAGGTTGAGTTCGACATGAACTACGAAAACGGCTTCGTGTTCCCCTGCGAGCGCAATGTCAATGACCCCTACTCCATCGCCATGCGCAAGATACACAAGGATATGGTGAGGGATTTCCCCGACAGCATATACGAGCACACGCGCATGATGATGGAATATCATTTCCACCTGCTCGACTACAAGCCTGCCTACAACTACGCGCTAAGGCTCGTCGCGGCAGGTTCGCCTGGCACCGAGGAGCACGCCTACCAACTGGGCAACGTGGGCTACAACAAGATGGGCGCGGGCGAGTTCGTGGAGGCCGTGAGATACCTCGCCGAGTCGGCAAAGGAGCAGATAAGGCTCGGCTCTGTGGAATATCCCGTGATGCGCAAGCTCACCGAGCTGCTCACCGTACTCGACAGGAGCGAGGAGGCCTACCACTACAGCGAGGTGGGCATGGCCAACGCCAGAAGCTATCAAAGCCTGTACCGCATATACGAGGTGGCACAGTTTTACCCCCTGGTGCACGAACGCATGTTCAGCATAATAAACCAGCAGCGCACCAAGCTCGTGGCGGCCATCGTGGTGCTCATAGCCTTTGCCATAATGCTCATGGCAAGCTTCGTGTTCATCAGGAAACAATACGTGAAGATGCACAACAAGAACGCGCTCATATCCCACATGAACCAGCAGCTCAACGAGGCTAACAACATAAAGATAAACGTGCTTGGCAACTTGGTGGCGAAAATGGCGGCATCGAAGAAAGGCACGAGCGACTTCCTGAAAACGCTGAACCGCCAGCTCACCGTGGGCAACTATACCGACGCGAAGGAGATGACGCAAAAGAGGCAGACGCACAACAAGGAGCAAAACGACTTGATAGACACGCTCATCCTGTCTATCTTCCCACAGTTTGTCACCCAATACTACGACTTGCTGATAAAGCCAGAGAACCGACCGCAAGACCCACCCACCGACAGGCTGACACCGGAGATGCGACTCTTCGGGCTGATAAGGCTGGGCATAACGAGCAACGCCCAACTGGCGGAAAGCCTCAACTATTCGCTCAACACCATCAAGCACTACAAGACCATAGCCTTCAACGCCTCAAACTACACCAACGAGGAGTTTTACAAGCGCCTGATGAAGATACACTACGTGAAAACCGACGACAGCAAAGGTGTATCAACGGGTGTACAACCAAGCAACGACTAAAACAGCAAACACTTTATTCTCAATCTGTTATATAAAATACACCGCCACACAGACGGTGTATTTTTTTATTTGTGTTGGTTTCTTAACTAATTTTGCAACCGAAAACCAAACAAGGTCTCAGAAGACTTGAGAACCAATTCTAAATTCATAAAAACCATGAGAATAAAGCATCTCTTATTGTCAGCCGCAGCAGGCTGCATCGCCATCAGCGCCCATGCCCAGCAGAACGTGGGATTCCGCACGGCTAACGTCAACTCACCGGTGGTCAACGCCGACAAGACCGTCACCTTCAACATCGTCGCGCCAAAGGCGAAAGCCGTGAGCGTGGCAGGCGACTGGGAGGCCAACGGCGGCAAGGGCACGCTCACCAAAGGCAAGAACGGCGTGTGGACCTACACCACGCCCGCGCTGCCATCGGAGATGTATACCTACCGTTTCACCATCGACGGCGTGACGACCATCGACCCACTCAACTCGTTCACGCGCCGCGACGTGGGCAACGTGTTCAGCATGTTCTTCGTGAACGGCGGCAATGCCGACTACTACCAGGTGCGCGACGTGGCGCACGGATCCATACAAACCCTTTGGATGCCGCAGCAGGGGCTCAACAACACATATCGCCGCATGAACGTCTACCTGCCGCCCCACTACAACGAGACTGACGCCTCCTATCCCGTGCTCTACCTCCTGCACGGCAGTGGCGGCGACGAGAACGCATGGCTCGACCTCGGATTCGTGAACCGCGTCATGGACAACCTCATAGCCGAGGGCAAGGCGCAGCCGATGATCGTGGTGCTGCCAAACGGCAACGTGTCGGTAGACGCAGAGGCTGGCGAGACTGAAGACAACCTGAGCTACATGCCCGTGCTCACCAAGTTCCAGAAAGACTACAAGAACGCGCGCTTCGAGGCCGCCTTCCCGCAGATCGTGAGCTTCGTGGACGGCAAGTTCCGCACCAACGCCACAAAGGGCGGCCGCGCCTTGGCCGGTCTCTCCATGGGCGGATTCAACACCTTGTTCATCTCCGCCGCCTTTCCCAACCTCTTCGACTACGTGGGCCTCTTCTCTGCCGGACTCGACTACAAGGGCCTCGACATGACCAACCCGATATACAGCGACCTCAAGGGCAAGCTCAAGGCACAGAAGGATGCCGGCTACAAGCTCTACTGGATTGGCGACGGCGACGAGGACCCGTGGCTGCCGGGCGTGAAAGACCACATGAAGCTCATGGACAGCGTGGGCATGGCATACACCTTCTACCCTGCCACACGCGGCCACATCTGGGCCAACTGGCGCAAGTTCCTGCTCGAATTCGCTCCAAAACTCTTCAAATAAAGAAAACAATCAACAACAATCAACAACAATCAAAGCTAAACCCTTTATACAAAATGAACACCCATCTTCCATACACCGGCAAGCTCGCCGCGCTTCTCTTCATGGCAAGCCTCGCGGCTACCGCATCTGCCACGCCGGAGACTGACATGAAAAACGAGGTCAAGAACGAGGCCAGGAAAGCTCAAAAGGCCCTATCGCAACAGAAGAAAGACTCCACGGAGCAAAGTTCCGACCGTGGCATCATGCTCAACGCCAAGAGCACCACTGAACCACGCCAAGTGGAGATAGGCTTGCCCATGACTTACACCGCCGTGATGTTCAACGGCCTGCCCGCGGTTTACTATTACTGGCCAAACACCACCAGCAACCACTGGCGCTCAGAGCAGCTCTTCTCCAACCAGGGAATGCTCGACATGCCCCACGTGGCGATAACCGAGGGCGAGATAGGCTATGGCGTCGACTCTTGGGCTGAGCTCGGTGGCGACAAGTTCAAGGGCAAGGTGAAATATGGCGTCAACACCTTCGGCTCGCAAAACGTGGACATAAACCTCTCAGGCCCGTTGGGCAAGGGATGGACCTACACCGCCAGCGCCTACAACAACTTCGACCCGGGCAGCTTCAAGATAAAGTTCGCGCAATACGTGGACCGCAGCCAGTTCTACACCGGCGGGCTGACAAAGCACTGGGACAACGGAGCCATGCTCACCTTCATGTATAAGCACACCGACGTGCACAACCTCACGAGCGCGGCCAACTACGCCCCCTTCCAATGGAACAGCGACGGCAGCGTGACCACGGTCAACGGCTTCAAGATCGGACGCGACTCCTACCTCCCCGTGGACGGGCAGATGGAATATATCGACGTGCGCAACGGCGAGCGCAAGACCACGAGCCTCTACGACGGCACCCACGCCGTGACCAACGAGGGCAGCGTCTATTTCAACACGCCACTGCGCAACGGCTGGGACCTCTCCGTGCGCGGCAAGATCTCGCACAGCGAGGGCGCGTCGACCGACATGGTGGCCACCGGCGTGCTCAACACCGCCAACGGCGTGAAGGCGACCTACACCGACGGCACGGCATACAACGGCCTCATACAGGGACGCACGCTGCAGTTCAACAACTTCCAGGTGAACGACGCACTCTTCACCGCGCAGATGAAGGCGAAGAAGGGATACCACGACTGGATCATCGGCTTGGACGAGCTGCACACCAACATCCATTACGCCCGCTCAACCTCCGCCCTGTACCACGAGGTGGCAGCCAACCCCCAGAAGCTCCTCATCAACGGCGCAAGCTCCGCATTCTCCAACTTCAACAACGGCTCGGAATATGACTACGGCAACGAGAACAAGCTCGCCGCCTACGTGTTCGACAAGTGGGAGCCCACCTACAGCTTCCGCCTCAACTACGGCGTGCGCCTGGAGTGGTTCCACGCCAACGTGGACAACATAGCCAACTCGCGAGGCTCATGGAGCGACGCCAGCGGCAACCACTACTTCTACCTCGGCGGCACCGACGCCAGCGGCAAGAAGATCGCCACCACCGCCAACGACGCCAACAGCCTCAACTACGCCTTCACGCTCGCGCCGAAGTGGAACATAACCGACGCTTTCGGACTCACCGCCGAGGGCAACTTCCTGAAGCAGCACCGCCACCTGGAAGCCTACTCCGGCACCTCGGAGCCTCTCTACACCTCGCGCAACATGCTCGTGGGACAGGCAGGCATATTCTACAACGCGTCGTGGATCAACCTCGTCAGCGCCTTCACCTACGCCTCGCAGAACCACAACTACAACCGCCTCTACGTGACCAACCCAAGCGACGCCACGATGACGGAAATGGTGGCCAACACGTATAGCATCAAGACCATCGGCTGGACCACCGACGCCGTGTTCCGCCCGTTCAACGGCTTCCAGCTCCACGCCCGCGTCACCTTGCAGTCGCCAAAATACGGCGGCTACTCGTTCAACACCTCATGGAAGGACTACAGCTTCAAGGACATGGTCGTGACAAAGACCTCGAAGTTCCTCCTCGAACTTGACCCCCGCTACAGCATAGGCGCATTCTCCTTCTGGGCCAACTTCCGCTACTACAGCAAGCAGTATGTCAACGTGGGCAACTCCGTGTTCTTCAAGGGACGCTGGGAGACATTCGGCGGCATGAGCTACAACGTGAACAAGTATCTCACGCTCAACGCCAACGTGACCAACTTCCTCGGACAGAGCGGCGCGCAGGGCACCATACCAAGCTCCGACACCGTGGAGGACGCATCAAAGCTCAACGGCACCGTGCTCGCCGGCAACTATATCCTGCCCTTCCAGGTGATGTTCTCAGCACAAATCAAGTTCTAACAATCGGATAAAACAAAAACAAGATGGCAAGTCAAAACATAAAAGCTTGAAAAACAAGCGGTTCGGCATAGCACTGAAAAGACACGGCCTTTGCAGTGGAATCGCGATGCCTTTACATTGGAAAGCCAACGCCTTTGCAGTGCTAAGCCGACGCCCTTTCAGCAAACATGGTTTGCCCCCATCATCAACAAACCTAAAACAACACAACGTCATGAGAATCAAGACCGTAGTGCTCTCGCTGCTTACCCTCGCCAGCACGGCAGCAATGGCACAGCAAAACATCAACAACAATGGCGAGAAGATTGAGTCGCCAAAAGTGAACGCCGACAAAACAGTGACTTTCACCCTGCTCGCGCCCAAGGCGAAGAGCGTGACCGTGAAGGGCGACTGGGAGGTGAACGACGGCACAGGCCAGATGAAGAAAGGCAAGAACGGCGTGTGGACATATACCACGCCCACGCTGCCCTCGGAGATGTTCACCTACCGTTTCGACATGGACGGCGTGATAGCCCCCGATCCATCCGACCCCTTCACACGCCGTGACGTGGGCAACGTGTTCAGCATATTCTTCGTCAATGGCGGATGTGCTGACTACTACCAGGTGCGCGACGTGCCCCACGGAACGGTGGAGACGGTGTGGTATCCTTCCAACATGCCTAAGAAGAACCGCCGCATGAACGTCTACCTGCCGCCAATGTATGGCAAGGCTAACCGCAACTATCCCGTGCTCTACCTCATGCACGGAAGCGGCGGCGACGAGAACGCATGGCTCGACCTCGGCTTCGTGAACCGCATCATGGACAACCTCATTGCCGAGGGCAAGGTGGAACCGATGATCGTGGTGCTGCCAAACATCAACCCAAGCGTGGAGGCAGAGGCAGGAGAGACCTCAGACAACCTCGACTACAAGCCCGTGATGACGAAGTTCCTGCCCTACTACAAGGAGGGCAAGGTGGAGGAGAACTTCCCCGAGATAGTCAGCTATGTGGACGCCCACTACAGCACCCTCGCCGACAAGCAGCACCGCGCCATAGCCGGACTCTCCATGGGCGGCATGACCTCGATGTTCGTATCGGCAAACTATCCAGACCTCTTCGACTACGTGGGTCTCTTCTCTGCCGGTCTCGACTGGAAGGACTTCAACTGGGAGATACCTGCCTACAAGAACCTTGACCAGAAACTTCAGAACCAAAAGAAGGCCGGCTACAAGCTCTACTGGATAGGCATCGGCAACACCGACTTCCTCTACCAGGACAACCAAGACTTCATGAAGAAGCTCGACAACTTGGGCTTCAAGTACACCTACCATGAGTCTACACGCGGCCACCTCTGGAGCAACTGGCGCCAGTACCTGCTCATCTTCGCACCAAAGCTCTTCAAATGATGAAAGCAATCATCACCACTTGCATAGCCATGGCTTGCTCTGCCATGGCTATGGCGCAAAATGCGCCCCAGCTCAACGCCAACAACATAGACGAGGTGGTGAAGGCCATGACGCTGCACGAGAAGGCCCTGCTCTGCGTGGGCACGCACCGCGCGGCTGACGTGTCGCAAGGCGGCAAGCTCGCCGACGTGGTGAGGGGCGTGGCAGGCGCCACGATAGACATCCCGCGCCTCGGCATACCCTTCACCATACTTGCCGACGGCCCCGCCGGAGTGCGCATAGACCCCACACGACCATACGACAGCAACACCTACCATGCCACCCACTTCCCGATAGGCACCTGCCTCTCAAGCTCATGGAACACGCAACTCGTGAGCAGCGTGGGAGCGGCCATCGGCGACGAGGTGCACCGCTATGGCGTGGACGTGCTTCTCGCACCGGGAGTGTGCATACAGCGCAACCCCCTGTGCGGACGCAACTTCGAATACTACTCTGAAGACCCCGTGCTAGCCGGCAACATCGCGGCTGCCTATATCAACGGCATACAGAGCCAGGGCGTGGGCACGTCGATAAAGCATTTCGCCTTCAACCAGCAAGAGACCGCAAGGCTTGGCAACAATGCCATAGTGAGCCAGAGGGCTGCAAGGGAGATATACCTGAAAAACTTCGAGATAGCCATCAAGAAGTCGAATCCCTGGACGGTGATGAGCTCCTACAACCTCGTCAACGACACCATGACAAGCGAGAGCCACGCCTTGCTCACCACCATCCTGCGAGACGAGTGGGGATACAAGGGAATAGTGATGACCGACTGGGGCGGCGGACGCGACCCCATCCGCAGACCTCACCCGGGAAGCGTGGGGCTGTCAGCCTTCAACGGACTTGCCGACAGGGCTGCCAACATCCACGCCGGCAACGACCTGATAGAGCCGGGCGGCGAAGACGACATAGAGGACATAGAGAATGCCGTGAAGAGTGGGCGACTGAGTGAGAAAGACCTGGACAAATGCGTGCGCAACATCCTGAGCTACATCGTGAAGACCCCACGCTTCAAGGGCTACCAGTATAAGGACGACCCCGACCTGAAGGCGCATGCCACCGTGACACGCGACGCCGCAGCCGAGGGCACGGTGCTGCTCAAGAACAACGGGGCACTGCCTCTCGCCGACGGCGTGAAGAAGGTGGCACTCTATGGCGTGGCAGGCTACAGGCCCATAGCGGGCGGCACGGGCTCGGGCAACGTGAACCGCCGCTACACGGTTTCAGTAGTGGAGGGATTGCGCAAGCAGGGCTACACCGTAGACGACTCGATGATTGACACCTACACCACGCTACTGGAGAAGCACGACTCCACCGTGAACACGCTGGACATTGCTTGGTGGATGCCCAAGCCTGTGGCAAAGGAGATATTGCCCAGCTACGAACAACTGGACAAGGCCGCCGACAACGACGACGTGGCGGTGGTGGTGCTGCAACGCCTGTCGGGCGAGGGAGTGGACCGCACGGCAACCGACTTCAACCTCAGCGACACGGAAAGGCTACTCCTTGAGAATACCGCCAAGGCATTCCATGCCAAGGGCAAGAAGATGGTGGTGGTGCTCAATGTGGGCGGAGTCATAGAGACGGAGTCGTGGAAAGACATTCCCGATGCCATTCTCCTGCCATGGCAGTCGGGCCAGGAAGTGGGCAACTCCGTGGCAGCACTTCTCGCCGGCAAGCTCACGCCATCGGGCAAGTTGCCGATGACGTGGCCCGTGAGATACCAAGACGCGGCATCGTCGGCCAACTTCCCCTCTGAGGCTACCGACTATTCCGTGGATGGTGACCAGGCGCAGTACAAGGACCGCCGCAACTACGGCTACACGGTCTATGATGAGGACATATATGTGGGCTACCGCTATTTCGACTCGTTCAACAAGAACGTGAGCTATCCGTTTGGCTACGGCCTGAGCTACACCACGTTCGCCTATAGCGGCGTGACCGCCAAGGCCCACGACGGCAAGGTCACCGTGAGCGTCACCATAACCAACAACGGCAAGCACGCCGGAAAGGAAGTGGCCCAAGTGTATGTCACCGCGCCCAAGGGCAGCGTTGACAAGCCTGCACAGGAGCTCAAGGCATTCGCCAAGACCCGCACGCTGCAGCCTGGAGAGAGCGAGACCCTCACCATGGACATCGACCGTCGCGACCTCGCCTCCTTCGTGACGAAGAAGAGCGCATGGGTTGGCGACGCGGGCACCTACACCTTCAAGGTGGGCGCGTCGAGCCGCGACATCAAGGGCTCGGCTTCGGTGAAGATGGGCGCGTACACCGAAAAGGTGCACAACGTGCTGAAGCCTGCCACGAAGATGAACATCCTTACCCGCCATTAGGGTCTACTTGGGAGTTGCACCCGTTATATGCCCATGCCGGGCATATACGCAAAAACCCCGAAAGCTCAACTTTTTTAAGCTTTCGGGGTTCTTGCGTTGTTTAAAAAACCGTCACTCGTGGTGATACTTCTCACCCTTGAGAATAGTGCAGGCGCGATAGAGCTGCTCCACGAAGATGAGCCTCACCATCTGGTGGGAGAAGGTCATGCGCGACATCGACACCATGTCGTTGGCGCGCTTATACACCTCCTCGGAGAATCCGTAAGGCCCGCCGATGGCAAACACGAGGTTGCGGCCTGACGCCTGACGCTTGCCAAGCCACTTGGCGAAGTCAACGCTTCGCCGCTCCTCTCCCCTCTCGTCGAGAAGCACAAGGCAATCTTGCGAACTAACGTTGGCGAGAATGAGCGCGCCCTCGCGTTCCTTCTGCTGGTTCTCGGAAAGGGTTCGGGCGTTCTTTATGTCAGGGATGACCTTTATGGCAAACGGCATATAGTGGTTCACGCGCTCAACATAATCGTCGATGGCGGTCTTATACAGTTTACCGTCGGTCTTGCCGATAAGAATCAAGGTGGTCTTCATACGTATTTGCGTATCTCTTCGATGCTCTTGTTCGTCATAGTGGCAATCTGCTCTATCGAGAAACCACTGCCGAGCAATCCTTGGAGCATGGCTTTCATGTCGGAGGCTTGGCGCGCTATACGAGCGTCCTGTTCCTTGATCCTGCCATCCTGCTCCTTGATCTTGCCATCCTGCTCCTTGATCTTGCCATCCTGCTCCTTGATCTTGCCATCCTGCTCCTTGATCTTGCCATCCTGCTCCTTGATCTTGCCATCCTGCTCCTTGATCTTGCCATCCTGCTCCTTGATGCGCCTGTCACGGTTCATGATGGCAGTGTCGCGATCTTCGATGGCAGAATAATACTCGTCCTCAACGTTCATGTTCTGTCGCATCATGGGGTTGGCGGCAGCGGCAGTGAGACGATGAACGATATATTGCATATCATCACTGTCAGAGTAGCGACCCTCGTCAAGACACAACAGATGCGGGTCGTCCTTGTCGCGCTTGGTCTGGTCGAGCACGCTGAGCACCTCATCGAGACGATTGTTGATCTTGCCGTGAAGCAAAGGCACCTGTACGATTATGCTATCATGGATAAGGCTCTCCACAAAGGGATCTGGCATACCGGCAGTAACTTCCTTGCCGTCATAGTCGTAAGCCTTATGGTTGACATAAAGCACGGGCACGTCGATGTCGCCCACCCTGTGACCCATGATATAGATAGTCACCATGGGGTAAGCGTATTCCTTCTTCGAATCCTTATCCTTGTGAATGTTGTTCTTGTCACTGTATTGCGCTCCAAGATACTGGCGAAACCGAAGAGTCTCCGTCTCGACCCAAGTCTTCTGCAACTCTATGAGGATGAGCTTTGTCTCGTCGCCATCCGTGCGGACACGAGCGCCGAAATCTATACGAAACATCGATATTTTGTCGTTGTTCTCATTGGCATACTCGTGTGGGCGGAGCTCCACGCTCACCACATCCATCTTCAGGAGGGCGGACAGCACCGTCTTCGCCACGCGTTCATCCTCCATCAAGTATTTGAACACTGAGTCGTAAATAGGGTTAGCTACGTATATCATAAGCTTGGCTTTTGTCTATAATGTCTCTTTGCAAAGATACGGTATTTTATCCAAAGGAAGCGCAAAATCCATGAACCTTTTTTCAAACGGGCTTGTTTTCAGCAATCATTTTCATAACTTACTAGCAATCATTCTAATTCTATAACTGATAAAGCGGCGAAGCAATTCTGCGAAGCCCGTAAGCCTCAACAAAGGCTTGCAACGGCTACGCAACACTATGCGCTCGGCAAGCCTCAAACGATAGCCGCACTCACGCACATCGGCTTCAATAGTCTTGATGAATGACTGCGACTTGTCGGCCACGGCTTCGGTCTGTGAATAAGCCAACGGAATGAGGCCATTGAGTTTCAGCCCGACAATCTGCGGAAGATAACGAGGCTGCTCGCCCGATGGAATGGAATCATAGAGAGCGCGATAAAAAGCCGCCTCATGCTCCAGCGACCCCTTCTTGGTATGAGACACACTTGCAGTGTTTCGGCGGAAATGGTATATGCACTCGTAAAGGAAACGTGGTGGAAATTGTGTCTTGAATATCAAACGGATATTCATTATCATGTCTTCCTCGCCGTCAATGTCGCGAGGAAAGTCGAAAACTTCATCTGTCAGCAGACTACGGCGATAGAGTTTAGCCCATGGTGTTGGAGGATTACCCCCCCAGATATTTGGGCGCGACGGCAGTCCTCGATGGTGGCATCTGCGGCAAGTCGAACTGAAGGCAGCACGGTGAACCCCACCACGATGTCGGTGCCATCACGCAGGGCGTAAAGTTTTTCAAGGGCATCAGGCTCCAAGGTGTCATCATCGTCGGAGAAAGTGAGCCATTCTGCCCGCGCCTCTTTCGCACCACGTTGGCGTGTGTGATTAATGCCTTCGTTGGCCTTGTGTATTACCCTTATGCGGCTGCCCTTTTCAGCATAGCTGTCACAAATGGCGCCACTGCCATCAGGGCTGCCATCATCAAGAAGGATAAGTTCAAAATCGCGGAAAGTCTGATTCAATATGCTGTCAATGCACTCTGCAAGGTATTTTTCACCATTATAAACTGGCACTACGACCGATATCTTTGGTTCTTCCATTGAAAATCATGTATTTTGTTTAACTCAAGTTTCGGATTTAGATTTCACACTCTCTATTTGCCTATCAGTTAGGCATTTCCTCAATTTGTCGTAAATCCAAACCTGTGGCCTCTGCTATTTGGGAATTGGCAAGTCCCATGTCCCTCATTCGTTCCACTACTTTCCGCAGTGCGTCTTTCGCGCCTTCGGCTTTACCTTGGACCATGCCCTCTGCTCTACCCTCAGCTTTACCCTGATCAAAGCCTTTGGCACGGCCTTCAGCCATACCCTTGCGAAGAGCAGAATTGATAT
>CAVKWN010000072.1:0-18146 GCA_963660075.1 Lachnospiraceae bacterium | reverse complement strand
GCAGCCCTTACGCGGCTCAATGTCTCTGGTGTCATTTGCAGATAGCTTGCTATATAGACCAAGGGGGCGCGAAGCACCACCTGCGGCTTCATTTTGCATAGGCGCAAGTATCTGTTTTGCGCAGTCTCGAACCTCAGCAAGTCGGCGTGTTGCTGAGATATGATGAGGCTCTCTTCCAAAATCTTCCTGTATAGTATCTGGATGTTGACATTGTGTAAAGCCACCTGCTCAAGCCTGTGCTTTGGGATGAGATAGATGGAAGAAGGCTCCAAAGCCTCGACTTGCAGGTAAGTGGGTTCTTCCTTGAAGAGACTCTCGATGCACATGAAAACCTCGCCGTCGGAGCCGATGTGTTCGGTCAACTGTTTGTCTTTCTTAAAATAAAATTGCCTAACTAATCCTTTGTCTATGTAGTAAATGTTCTCACAGACTTCACCTTCTTTTAGAATCATCTCTCCCTTTGAATACCTCTTTGCAACGAGGATGCTTTCAAGCGTGTCAAGTTCTTCGTGAGTCATCGTGCTGTACTTTCTCGCAAGCTCACGTGCTATGTCACGGGTTGTGTTCTGAAGTTCTTTCATGATTATACTATTTAGGCTGAATAAATTGTTCCGATATTAGTCGAGCTTTAGCACGGCAAGGAAAGCCTTTTGGGGAACCTGCACATTGCCTATTTGCTTCATGCGCTTTTTACCTTTCTTCTGTTTCTCAAGAAGCTTTCTTTTTCGGCTTACATCACCGCCATAACATTTTGCAAGCACGTCTTTTCGAACCTGCTTCACGGTTTCCCTTGCCACTATCTTTGCGCCTATGGCTGCTTGAATGGCTATGTCGTATTGCTGACGCGGAATGAGCTCCTTTAGCTTGCCACACATATTGCGACCCATCGTGACGGCATTGTCTTGGTGAGTAAGGGTGGACAATGCGTCGACAGGCTCTCCATTAAGCAGAATGTCGAGTTTGACGAGCTTTGACGGACGGAAACTGTCGATGTGGTAATCGAAAGATGCATAACCTTTGGATATGGACTTGAGCTTGTCGTAGAAGTCGATGACAATCTCGCCCAAGGGAATCATGAAGTGCAGCTCCACTCGGTTGCCGGAAATATATTGTTGGTCAAGAAGTTCGCCTCGTTTGTCAAGGCAGAGCTTGATGATGGGACCAATATAATCGCTCGACGTTATGATGGTGGCCTTGATGTAAGGCTCTTCGATATGGTCGATTTCTGTAGGGTCTGGAAGGCCGCTCGGATTATGAACCTCCAATTCCTCGCCTTGCTTTGTGTAGACTTTATAAGATACGTTTGGAACAGTGGTTATGACCTCCATGTTGAACTCACGGTCGAGGCGCTCTTGGATAATCTCCATGTGGAGAAGGCCAAGGAAGCCGCACCTGAAACCAAAGCCTAAGGCTTGTGAGGACTCAGGCATGAAAGTGAGGCTCGCGTCGTTGAGCTGCAACTTCTCAAGAGAGCTGCGAAGGTTCTCATACTCAGCAGGGTCGATAGGGTAGACACCGGCGAAAACCATTGGCCTGACCTCTTGGAAGCCCTCTATGGCATTTTCACACGCATTGTTGACGTGCGTTATGGTATCACCGACTTTAACCTCGGTGGCAGTCTTGATGCCTGATATGATGTATCCTACCTCGCCTGTTGAAAGCTCTTTGCGAGGTTCCATGTCCATCTTTAAAACACCAACCTCGTCGGCGGTGTATTCCATGTCGGTTTGTACAAACTTCACCTTGTCGCCCTGGCGAACAGCACCGTTGATAACCTTTCCAAGGACTATGATACCACGGAAAGAGTTGAAAATGGAGTCGAAGATGAGGATTTGCAGTGGCTTTTTAGGATCACCCTTAGGAGCTGGAATGCGTTCCACCACAGCTTTCAAGACATCGGGAATGCCTTCTCCAGTCTTGCCGCTTGCCCTTATAATGCTCTCGTGGTCGCAGCCGATAAGATCCACAATCTCGTCCTCAACCTCATCAGGCATTGCGTTGGGCATGTCTATCTTGTTGATGACAGGTATTATCTCCAAGTCATGATCAATGGCCATATACAAGTTGGATATGGTCTGTGCCTGCACGCCTTGCGTGGCATCTACGACGAGCAGTGCGCCTTCGCACGCAGCAATGCTTCTGGACACCTCATAGCTGAAGTCGACGTGTCCCGGAGTATCAATTAGATTGAGAATGTATTTCTGTCCATTTAGCTCATATTCCATCTGTATCGCATGGCTCTTAATGGTTATGCCACGCTCACGCTCAAGATCCATGTCGTCAAGCATCTGGTTTTCAGTTATCTTGATGGTCTTGGTGTATTCAAGCATTCTGTCAGCCAATGTTGACTTTCCGTGATCTATATGAGCTATAATGCAAAAATTGCGGATGTTTTCCATTCGAAAATTATAATCTTTGTCGCAAAGTTACAAAAAAGATGGGACAATGGTTATCTAAAATTACATATTTTTCTTAACTTTGCGCTAAAAAGAATGCATAATAGAGACAGAATATAGATGAAGAAATACAATTTGTTGGTTCTTGCTTTTGCGATGCTTTTATTTTCGGCGTGTCACCGCACGACACTGGAAGACCTTGCGGCAAAGACGGCTGAGGAATACACAGAGCGTTATTGTCCTACTCCGGTAGAAAACGGTCAGCGAACAGACAGCGTGACTTTTTCTCGTGAAACGCATACGTTCGGCTATTACTATTCTTTGTCGGGCAAACTGGATGATTCCGAAATCATAGAAAATAATAAAAAACAAATTATATCCACCATTCTGAATAGCTTGAAAGAGAACACGAGCATGAAAGAATACAAGCAAGCTGGCTATAATTTTCATTATGTCATGAAGTCGAGCAAGACCGGTGAAGTCTTGATTGATAAACTGTTTACGAATAAAGATTATAATTAGTCAGTAGCCATGCCAAAAGACAAGACCATGTATGTCTGCAGCAACTGCGGATACGAATCGACGAAGTGGCTTGGGCGTTGTCCTTCTTGTGGCGAGTGGGATAGTTTCAAGGAGATAAAAGTTGATGCCAACTTTGGTTCCATGAACGCTAAGAACACTGCGGCGACATTGCGTAAGGGCTTGGGCAAATCAGTTGTTGGTCATGACGAAAGCAAGCCGTTGCGACTGAAGGAGATTCCTCTGCAAGACGCACCGAGAATAGACACCGAGGACCCTGAACTAAATAGGGTTTTGGGAGGTGGACTCGTTCCTGGCAGCATAGTGTTGCTTGGCGGTGAGCCGGGTATCGGTAAGTCGACCCTTACGTTGCAGACACTGCTCGGCATGAGTGGTATGCCAATCTTGTATGTCAGTGGAGAGGAGAGCGCTCACCAAATAAAGATGAGAGCTGAACGAATAAAAAAAGCAGTGGCTGGCAACGCTACTGCTGAAGGTGGGAGTGCTGACATCACTAGTGAGATTAATAATGTATTTATACTTTGTGAGACCTCGTTAGAGAAAATATATTCGGGCATTCAGCAATTGCACCCTAGTCTTGTTGTCATTGATTCAATCCAGACCATATCAACCGAGCAAGTTGACTCTTCGCCTGGAAGTGTTTCTCAAGTCAGGGAATGTGCCGCGTCTTTGCTTCGGTTTGCCAAGAGCAGTGGTGTCCCCGTCATTCTCATTGGCCACATAAACAAGGAAGGCACTCTGGCAGGCCCGAAAATCCTTGAGCACATTGTTGATACGGTGATACAGTTTGAGGGCGACCAGCATTATGTTTACAGAATATTGAGAAGTATCAAAAACCGTTTTGGCAGCACCTCGGAACTTGGAATCTATGAAATGCGGCAAGATGGTTTGCGTGCGGTGTCCAATCCTTCCGAGCTGCTGTTGACCGAGGATCATGAAGGACTTTCTGGAGTCGCCATCAGCTCTACAGTAGAAGGTCTTAGACCATTCCTTGTTGAGACCCAGGCGCTTGTCTCAACAGCGGCGTATGGCACGCCCCAACGTTCCGCAACCGGATTTGATCAGCGAAGGCTGAATATGCTTCTTGCCGTATTGGAAAAGCGCGTTGGTTTCAAGCTTGTGCAAAAAGACGTGTTCCTCAACATTGCTGGTGGAATGAGGGTCACGGACATGGCTATGGATCTGAGCGTGATAGCTGCAGTGCTGTCAAGTAATGTAGACACGCCTATCGAGAATGGTTGGTGCATGTGTGGAGAGGTAGGTCTTAGCGGTGAGGTGAGACCTGTCAGTAGGGTGGAACAGCGAATAGCGGAAGCCGAGAAACTAGGATTTAATCATATAATATTGCCTGCCTACAACATGAAAGGCATAAACCCTAAGAAGTATGCCATACAACTTCATCCTGTAAGGAAGGTGGAGGAAGCGCTTAGGGCTTTGTTTAATTAAGGAATAATGATTTACGTATGAAAGACAGCATAATTATTGTTAGTGGTGGAATGGATTCCATTACGATGCTTTACGAGTATAAGAATCGCATAGCCATGGGTGTTTCGTTCAACTATGGAAGCAATCATAACCTTCGTGAGATACCTTTTGCCGAGCTGCATTGCAAGCGTTTGGGAATCCCACATATAACAATAGACCTAGGCTTTATGTCTAAATACTTCAAGTCTAGTCTGTTAGAGGGCGCTGACGCAATTCCAGAGGGCAACTATGACGACGCGAACATGAAGTCGACTGTTGTTCCTTTTCGCAATGGGATAATGCTTTCTATTGCCATAGGACTTGCTGAGTCTAACCAGCTAAAGTATGTGATGATGGCAAATCATGGCGGTGATCATACCATTTATCCAGATTGCCGCCCTGAGTTTGTAAACAACATGTCGGCGGCAGCGAAGGCTGGCACTTATGCGGATGTGGAGATATTGGCCCCTTATACCAATATAACAAAGGCAGACATTGCGAGACATGGCAAGGCACTTGGGATAGACTACAGTGAGACTTGGAGCTGCTATAAGGGTGGCCATAAACATTGTGGAAAATGTGGCACTTGCAGGGAACGTATTGAAGCCTTACGCGAGGCAGGCATCAACGACACTACGGAATATGAAGAAGAATAGGATTATAGGGCGCTTCAACAATAGATTGGCATTTGCCTCTATTTTAGGTCTCTTATTGTTCTCCACATTGATATCTTCTTGCAACAAGAGTTATAAGGAGGCAAAGCAAGAGGAAAAATTGTCGCGCAAAGAATTGTTGCGCAAGGATAGTCTTGCGTTAAAAATCGCCACGGTGCCTACTCTTGATTGTTTGCCACTTTTCATAGGAGTGGAGGATAGTCTTTTCAAGAGAAACGGTGTTGACGTGCATTTAAAGTTGAGAAACGCACAGATTGATTGCGATACACTGATGAAAGGCAAATACATTGAAGGAATGGTCAGCGACCTTATACGAACAGAACGATTGAAGAAGGGGGGCATGATGTTGCGATATGTAACGGCTACCGATGCCTATTGGCAACTATACACAAATAGTATTTCTCGTATCAAAGAACTTAATCAATTGTCCGACAAGATGATTGCCATGACAAGATTCTCTGTGACGGATTATCTTGCCGATTATGCAATTGATAGCGCAAAGCCCAAGTTTGACGTTTTTAAGGTTCAAATAAATGATCCTCGCATTCGCATAAAGATGGTTATCAACAACGAGATGGATGCAGCGTTGTTTACAGAACCTCAGGCGACAACGGCACGCTTGTATAATAACCCCATGCTAATGGATAGTCGTGACAAGGGCGTTCGTTTTGGTGTGATTGCATTCAGGGAAGATGCACTAAAGGACAAGAGACGGCAGAAGCAACTTGATTCCTTCATAAAAGTGTATAACATGACAGTGGATTCAATTAATCATTTTGGTTTGCAACACTATGCAGCTGTCATAAGCAAATATACCAACGCGGATGGTAAGACGATTAAGGCGTTGCCTAAGCTGCGGTTCAGTCGTGTGAAACAGCCACGGGAGCATGACATAAACATTGCGAAAAGATACTGACAAATATATGACAAGGCTTGACAATACCAACTGGAAAGACTTTTTAGGGAGCATTGACACGCTGATGAAACAGCTGTCGAACAAGCAACCTCTTGGTTCAATATTGCATAAGACAAAGACGCTTATGGCAGATTACTCGCGTCCGTCGGATGATGAACTGGAGAGCATTGGCAATAGCTATCGGTTGATGAGCGACTATATGCTTCGTGGTTTTCAGGACAATACACGTGCTGACCTATATGGCAAACTGAGTCAGCGTCTTTATCGAAAACTGGCAGATGTGATATTGCAAGTACGTAAACAGTTTGATCCTGTAGTAAGTTCATTAGTTTCTCGTGGAGCCACGCAACTTGACGTAGATAGCCTTAGAAGCAATCTTGAACTATTCGTGTCTGACTTGGCTATGTTGACTCTTGAACCCGAGCAGAAGGTGACAGAGAAACGCAATGCTCTTTATGAAAATCGGCATAACATAATGTCCAAGGCTTTCAACCAAATATTGTTTTCCGGGCAGTGGAGCAATGAGCATGCCGTTGATATTGCCAATCTCATTCTTTCTCCAATAATCGAGAACACAGACGCCCTTTCCTTGTGTGCGGCAGTGATGATGTCATCACTTTTGTCGCCAGACCCCGTCAAGGTGTTGCTGCTTATAAAGATTTACAAGGAGGCTTCCGATGATAAGTTGAGACAAAGGGCTCTCATTGGATGGGTGTTTGCGTTGGATAATGGAGATTTCAGTTTATTCCCGAATATCAATAAGGAAGTTAAACTCTTGATGACCGACAAGGGTTTTCGTGACGAGTTGGTAGAACTGCAGATGCAGGTCGTGTTTTGCATGTCTGCTGAGCAAGACACTCAAACGATAAATAGGGACGTAATGCCAAACATAATCAAAAACCAAAATATTGAGGTCACGAGGTTTGGCATACGAGAGAAGGATGAAAATCCAATGGATGACATTCTTCATGGTGATAGCAGTGACAAGAAAATAGAGGAAATAGAACAAAGCGTGCGTAAGATGGCTGAGATGCAGAAGCGTGGCGCTGACATATATTTTGGCGGCTTCTCCAAGATGAAGAGATTTGGTTTCTTCTTTACCTTGTCCAATTGGTTTACCCCATTTTATGTGCAACATCCAGGGCTTGCCCATATGTCACAAGAGATAAGAGACACAAACTTTATGTCCAATTTGCTATCAACCATGCCCTTTTGTGATTCTGACAAATACAGTTTCGCATTGGCGATGGCTACAGTGTTTCCTCAACTCCCTGATAATATAAAGGAGATGATTGGCAACAATTCAGACATGGTAATGTCGGGAATGGAACGTATGATGAATACTCCAGCGTTTTTCCGTAGGCAATATCTTCAAGACTTGTATAGATTCTTCCGTATCAACGATAGTCGTAAGGCTTTTAGTAATCCTTTTGATTCAGAAAGCAATAAGATGTTTCTTAATAATTCCGTGTTCCATGGGGATATGCACGATGGGGCTATAAGCATTGTGGGGTTTCTTATAAAGCGAAAGATGTATGTCGTTGCCAAGGCGATGCTTGACAATTATTACGATGAAAACCTGCTGGATGATAATCTTCTAGCAGCTCGAATTGCCTTAAAAAACAGTGATTACCACACGGCGGAGAGGTTGTTTGCCAAGGCATACGAAATAGAGAAGCATGGTGAGAAGTCGTTGAAAGGTTATGCTATGGCAAGCTTTCATTGTGCTCATTATGCTAAGGCGACAGAACTCTATCGTCGTTTGGAAGAACTGTTTCCCGACAAGCAACAGTATAAGATGAATGAGGCGATAGCTCTTATTAATGACAATAGGGAAGAGGAAGCGGTTAAAAAACTCTATGAGTTGTATTATAATAACCAAGACAATATCGACGTAAGGAGAGTGTTGGCTTGGGGACTTCTATGCACAAAACAGACAGAAAAGGCATCAAAATTATATGCAGACCTTCTTGCTTCTGGCAATGATGTAGCCGTTGATCATCTCAACGCGGGTTATTGCTCATGGTTCATGGGCGAAGGAGAGGTCGCCGCTAAGCATTTTGCTGTTTTTGTGTCGCTTAAGGCAGAAGAAGCTGAAAAGGCAAAGACGCATCTCCACGAAAACATCCTTTCGGAGAAGTTTAAGGAAGACGCGTCTCTGATTGATCGTTATGATATTTCTGAAATTGACCGATTGATTATGGCTGGCGTTGATTAGCCATTCATTGAGGCAAGGAACTCAACGTTATTGCGGGTGTGGGCTATGCGGTCGTGAATAGTGTTCATGGCTTCCAATGGTGTCATTTCCGCAATATACTTACGCAGAATCCACATCCTGTCAAGCGAAGTCTTGTCCAAAAGCAAGTCATCGCGTCTTGTGCTTGACGCAACAAGGTTAACAGATGGGAAGATGCGCTTGTTAGACAGGCTACGGTCGAGTTGCAACTCCATGTTGCCTGTACCCTTGAATTCTTCGAAGATTACCTCGTCCATTTTTGAGCCTGTGTCTATGAGTGCCGTGGCAATAATCGTAAGTGAGCCCCCACCTTCAATATTTCTAGCAGCGCCAAAGAAACGTTTAGGCTTCTGCAATGCATTGGCGTCAACACCACCCGTAAGCACCTTGCCTGATGCGGGAGACACCGTGTTGTAAGCTCTTGCCAAACGGGTTATGGAATCGAGGAAAATGACGACATCATGGCCACATTCCACCATTCGCTTTGCCTTCTCAAGCACTATTCCGGCAATCTTGACGTGGCGTTCAGCTGGTTCGTCAAAGGTTGAAGCTATAACCTCAGCGTTGACGGTGCGCGCCATGTCGGTAACTTCCTCCGGACGTTCATCGATGAGAAGCATCATGAGGTAGGCCTCTGGGTGGTTTGCCGCTATAGCGTTGGCAATATTTTTCATCAAGATGGTCTTACCAGTCTTTGGTTGAGCAACGATTAATGCGCGCTGACCTTTTCCTATTGGGGCAAACAAATCAACTATTCGGGTGGAAAGGTTCGTTGTGGCAGGATCACCGGTAAGGTCAAACTTACTGTCAGGGAACAGGGGCGTGAGGTTTTCGAATGGCACACGATCCCTAACTTCTTCAGGGCTGCGACCGTTGATGGTGACGATGCTTGTCATCGGGAAATATTTCTCTCCATCGTGTGGTGGGCGTACGCGTGCTTCTATAACGTCTCCTGTTTTCAAGCCATAGCGCCTAATCTGATTGTTGGGGACGTATACGTCGTCTGGTGAGGAAAGATAATTGTAATCACTTGAACGCAAGAAACCATAACCGTCCGCCATTACTTCAAGCACTCCGTTGGCAGAGATAATGTCGTTGAAGTCGAATGGTTCAGGAGTGTCTATGATATTGTCTTTCTGGAGAACTTCAGTTTCAACCGGTGTTTGCTGAACAAAAGATGGTCCAGTGGTAGGGTGGTCAAACATGTCATAGTTTGGCGTAATGCCTTGGTCTTCTACGGGTATGTCGACAACTGTGATGAAGTCTGTGCCATCTGCTGGATCTCCGTCCCAAACGGTATCTGTAGCATTATTGTCAACAGGGGTATTAGGGGCTTCGGTTGAGTCTTCTTTCTCTACCTCGGAATTCTCGTTTTCAGCCGTGACTTGAGCTTGGAACTTTGCAATAACGTTTGTGGTCTCTTCTTGGTTGCTATTTTCCTTAGGTGTCACGGCTGGCAAAATGTCTTTATGCAACACCGTGGTTGGCATGTTCGAGTCAACCTCCTGTGTATCAGTTTGCTCAATAGTGCGTGTGCCAGAAGCCATCATTTTTTTCACTTCTGAAATTTTGGCTATCAGTTCGCGCTCAATCTTTGTCTTTGGACCACGGTGTTTAGGTTGGTTTTTCAATGTCTCCTCAAGTTCCGCGAGAAGTTGTTTGGGATCAGAGGTTTCGCTGAACAATGTCTCTTGTTTTTGGTTCTTATCTTGTGAGGGAGCATTCTCCAATTGTTGCTTTTTGTCGTTGGTTGGCCTCTTCTTGCTTCCTATCACGGCTTGTCTGTCAAGAATCGCGTAAGCCAAATCCTCATTTGTCGTATAAGTTTCCGGGGATAGCTCAAGTTTTCTGGCAATATCGGCAAGTTCTTCCTTACCCATGACAGATAATTCTTCCTTTTTGTACATATATAATGTATGAAAATATTGATTTAAAAAATAAGAGCAACACTTCCAAAGAACAGGAAGCGTCTAAATAAATTTCTTATAGGTGCAAAGTTACGAATAAAATGATAAAATCAAACTCTTTTATTCGTGTTTTTTCCAACTTTTTTGGCATTCGTGTCTCATTCAGGTTCAAAATAATAAAAAGCAAGTTATTTGATATAAGTAACTTGCCTTTTCTATTTTGTTGTATTCTTATTTGCGAAGGTCGGCTGCTTTTGACAGGTCGGCTGACCATTTGGGATAGGTGCCCTATACATGGGTTACAAATAGCAGAGGCGCGCCCTTGTGGAGGTTTGCTGGCAAATACATTACAAAGTGGCGAGTCCCGTCATTCAATGTCACAGAGTCGCGCAGGCGACTCTGTGCATTGGTTGGTAAGGATGAGAATATTATCAACAAAAGAATGATAATTCTCATTTCGTATGACCTTTTTGTTTATGCCACTTTCTCAAGTTTTTTCATCACGGAGAAGATGAAGACGAAGCTTGCGAGGCACAATGCCACAAGTACGCCCCAGACGGCTGTGAGAGGCACGTTGTTCCAAAGGTATGCTGGAATCTGAACGAGGAAGTTGCCAATGGCGGTTGCGCCAAACCAGCAACCCATCATTACGCCCTGGTATTTCTGGGGTGCCACTTTGCTGACAAAGCTAATGCCCATAGGTGAGAGAAGCAACTCGGCGAACGTAAGAACAAGATAAGTGCTTACAAGCCACAATGGGCTAACGCGCTGAGGATCATCGGCAACGTATGAGGCGTGGTAGCTCAAGCCAACTGATGCGGCTATCATGATGACATATCCGATGCCGGCTACCAACATTCCAAGACCGATCTTGCGTGGGGCGGATGGCTCTTTCTTCCTTGATGCCAACCAGCCGAAGAGCGCCATGCTGACTGGAGTGAGCATTACGACGAAGCAAGGATTGAACTGCTGATAGAGAGGCACGTCAACGTTGACAGTCTCACCTGCCGACTCAAAAATCCTGTATCCGAGGAACGCGGCACATGCAAGGATCACTATGCCCGATATTACTTGTCCTTTTGTTGTCTTGCTTTGGAAAATGGCGAAGAGAGCGTAAACCAAAACGATGACACCGAGCAGGTTGGTAACGTCGAACAACATTCCAACGAAACCTGTAGCGGTTGTCTGCGTGAAGTCGCGGGCGAAATAGGTAAGTGTCAATCCATTTTGGTGGAATGCCATCCAGAAGAAAATGACAACGGCAAACACGAGGAACAACGCCACGAGACGGCTGTGGGTGTCTGCTTTTTCTTCAGGTGTCTCAACATGTGTCTCAACGGCTTTGTTGTCATTGCTTTTCTTGGTCTTGTTCGCGGTGTTGTCTACTTGTGCGAATGTCCATCTAAAGCCATAATAGATGGCAATAGAAAATACAAGCGACAAGCACGCCACACCAAAGGCATAATGATATGCCGAAGCCTCCGACGCGTTAAGGGCGGTCATGGCCCAGGCGTGAAGCTTTGTTGCGGCGGTAGGAGCGAAAAGCGCGCCAATGTTGATTGCCATGTAGAAGATGGAGAAGCCTGCGTCGCGTTGGTCGGCGTATTCTGGCGCATCGTAGAGTTTGCCTACCATCACCTGCAAGTTGCCTTTAAACAGCGACGTACCCATGCTTATGAGTAACAGTGCTAGCGACATGATGGCAATTGCGGCAGCTCCGGCACCGGCAGGAACGGCAAGCAACAGGTATCCAATGAACATCACGATGATGCCGAATGTTACGCATCGGCCATAGCCGATCTTGTCAGCTACGGCTCCGCCTACGATAGGCAGGAAATAAACGAGCATCAAGAAAGTGGCATAGACTGTTCCTGCCAATCCCTCTCCCCATCCGAAATTGGATTGAAGGAAAAGAACGAAGATGGCAAGCATAGTGTAATAGCCGAAACGCTCGCCAGTATTTGCAAGGGCGAGCGCATAGAGTCCTTTTGGTTGGTTTTCAAACATATAATATCAGTTTATGGTTTATAATATGCTATATGGAGTATTCGGGTTATCTCATTATGTCGACAAGCCACCCAAACTTGATGGTTATCGTGCCATAATTGCTTGATCCGAAGTAGTCGCGTTTGGAGTCGCCGTATATGTTGCCGAGGCCATAATAATAACGTGCCTCAAGGGTGAACCTTCCGAGTCTCTTCGTGGCCCATTCCACTCCGAGACCCGCGGCTATTCCATAGTCTATCTTGTTCTCGACGCTCATGGTGTCTTGCGCCACTACCTTGTTTGAGCGGTCTTCCACGTTGCGGCTTGCCCAGTCAAAATTAGACTTGGTGCTTTCGCTCGTGTAGACGCCAAGTTGCGGACCGGCATTGAGGAAGAAATTGAACCCCTTGTTTTCCTTTCCCCAAGCGAGGTGAGCGAAAAAGGGAATTTGTATATAGTTTATGGTTCGCTCGTATTCCTCTGCTTGTTTTGTGACAGAGTTTATAACGGGCTGGTTGTTCATGTCGCGTATGTCTTCTTTCCAGCCCATCTGGCTGTAGTTTACTTCCGCTTGGATTGAGGCTATTGTGCCAAAATATTTCTCCACGGAGTAGCGAGCGGTAAAACCAAAGTTCATGCCTCCCTTCATGCCTTGCAACACCTTTGGCGTAAAGCGTATGGTCGTCATGTTATATCCCGCGTTCGCTCCAATGGAGAGCGTGTTGCGGTGTTCGCCTATCTGCGCATGGGCAAAGAGAGGGAAGCATATCGCTGCTATCAATATTTTGAATGGTAATCTCATAATTATCAATATGAAATGGCTTCAACATTACCGTTGGGCATGAAGTGAATGAGCTGGAAGAAATCGTTTTGCATGCCTGCCGATCCAACCTGCTTGAATTGTAATGGAGTCTGCACGGCTTTCCATGTGTTTTGGTTCTTGACTCCCCTGAAGGCCTTGCCATACTTGGCGAAGCCACGGAGGAAGAATTGGGCGTAATCGTAGCCTGTCAACGCGAAGCGCGGCAATGCGTTTTGCATGTCTTGCTTGAACCATTGGCGATAGGCTCGCGTAAGCGATTGCGTTCGTGGGTTTGCCGGGTTATAATAGAACGTGGAAGGTATGTAGGTGTCAAACTCGTGAAACTTTGCCTCGTCAATGCCCAGATACATCATCCATTCTGTATATCCGAAGAGTTTTATTTTCAGTTCGGGTCTTGTCGCTTTCAAAATGGCAAGCTTGTTGAGCACCAATGTCAACTCCGGAGAGCGGCCAGTGTTCAGTATTACGATGTTCTGGAGCGTGGGGTTGAACTGTTTGGCGAAAACGTCGTCCGAGCTGCCTATGTTTGTTATTCCATAGCCTATGTTGTGGCTTTCAAGGCGAGTGCGCAGCCCAAAAGTAAAGTTGCCTTTGGTGGACGTCTTGTCGTTGCAGTCGATGAAGACGGGATGGCAATTGCCAAAGAGCTTCAGGAAAGTTTCTATGCTGTTGTTTGTCTGTCGGTCGTTGGTTTGGTAAACTTGGAAGATTTGCCTGTACATCGACACGTCGTCGCCCGTGATGGAAAAGGGGATGACCATTAGTATGTCGCGTGCCTTGCAGAATTCAGCGAGGGCGTGAACCTGCTTGCTATACAACGGGCCAAAAATAATGTCGCATTTTGTGGCTCCTTGTTGCTTGATAAAATTGGTAATGTCAGCGTCGATATTTACGTTCCAAGCGTGGATGTCGATAGACATGCCCATGGCGCGCAAAGAGTCGCAGGCGATGAGCATTCCGCGATAAAACTCTGTCATGCGTCTGCCGTCACCGTCTACATCGTGAAGCGGAAGCATGACGCCAACCCGTACTGTCTTGCCAGAAAACGGAAGCTTAACCGTTTGCATTGGCGTGCGTACAGGCTTGCCGTTGGCTTGCCCCGAAGTAGTGGAGTTTGCATAAGGAATGCAAACATAGCTGCCTTTCTTGAGCTCGAACCCGTCTACCTTCATCTCCGGGTTCGCCTCTATGAGGGCATCAACGGAAATGTTATATTTCTTGGCTATGCCATAAAGTGTGTCTTTTTTCTTTACTTGATACTTTTCCCGCCAGTTTTGATTCTGTGCGAAGCATTGAAAACAAAACAACGACGTAAGCACTATAAGTGCAAATCGTAACGATATTTTCATTTCTGAAGAATCAGTTTTATTTTTTATTGTGCAAACTTACATAAAAAATATGACATACAAGCGGCATCCTTTAAAAAAGTTGCGTATCTTTGCATAAGATAGGCTGCGCCTCGGCATGACATCCAAGCAAGCTTGATGTTCTGCATTCGGTTCACACTATCTTTGCATTTCTAATAATTCTAATAATGAGACATCGGTCGAAGAATAAACATATCGCTTTTCTTCTTTTCATCGTGCTGCTTGCCACAGGCCAGGCTTATGGGCAGACTGCTACGCCTACCATCAACCCGCTGATGAGTTATACAGACAGCGAGGGAAACTCGCAAACTGAAATGACGAGCGTCAGCGAGTCGGCTCCTTTGGCGGTTTCTTTTTCGAGCGGAGCCGAAAACACGGAAGGGTGGACAGTTCATTACGAATGGCGGTTCTATCGGCAAGGACAGCGCGACAATCCTTATGTGGTAAGGCATGAGGAGGACACGGAATTCACTTTTACGGAATCGGGAAGCCACCTCATAGAGCTTTGGGCGACATTCGTGAACGGCAACGATACCATAAGCTATGCCAACGACTATTGGAGCGCAGATGCTACGCCCTTGTCGGTTTCCATCTATGAGAGCAAGCTTGAGTTCCCCAATGCCTTTTCCCCAAACGGTGATGGCATAAACGACGTCTTCAAGGCTAAGGATGGATACAAGAGCATAACAGAATTTCATGCAACCATATTCAACCGATGGGGACAGAAACTATACTCTTGGGATGACCCTTCCAGTGGATGGGACGGAAAGTTCAATGGCAAAGATGTCAGCCAAGGAGTTTATTTCCTTTTGGTTAAGGCGCGTGGGGCTGACGGAAGAAAATTCAATATAAAGAAAGACGTTAATCTGCTGCGCGGTTACACTGAGACACAGACCACAAAATGACAATGATGACACACGACTGGATAACGGTTGAGGGTGCTCGCGTCCACAACCTTAAAAACATAAACGTTAAGATACCACGCAACTCGTTGACCGTGATAACAGGTCTTTCCGGATCAGGAAAGTCGTCGCTTGCCTTCGACACGATTTATGCTGAAGGCCAACGAAGGTATATTGACACATTCTCTGCTTATGCCCGCAATTTTCTTGGCAACATGGAACGGCCTGATGTTGACAAGATAAGTGGCTTGAGCCCGGTTATCAGCATAGAGCAGAAGACGACCAACAAGAATCCCCGCTCCACCGTGGGAACGACAACTGAGATCTACGACTACTTGCGATTGTTGTTCGCCCGCGCGGGCACGGCGTATAGCTACGTCTCTGGCGAGAAAATGATAAAGTATACGGAGGAGAAAGTGGTGAGCCTCATCCTTGACGAGTATGCAGGCAAGAGGGTCTTCATACTTTCCCCGCTCGTGAGGCAGCGCAAGGGCCATTACCGGGAGCTCTTTGAGTCGATGCGCCGCAAGGGGTATCTCTATATTCGTGTCGATGGCGAGATAAAGGAGATAACGCGAGGAATGAAGGTCGATAGATATAAGAACCACAACATTGAGGTTGTGATAGACAAGCTGAAGGTTGAGCAAAAAGACGATGAACGCTTGCGCCTTTCCATAGCTACGGCAATGAAACAGGGCGATGGCACCATAATGATTCTCGACAAGGATTCAGACGTGGCGCGCAATTTCTCAAAGCGCCTTATGGATCCGAGTACGGGCCTTTCCTACGGCGACCCAGCGCCAAACATGTTCTCCTTCAACTCGCCTGAGGGCGCTTGTCCTCGATGCCATGGGTTGGGCATTGTGGACGAGATCGACTTGGAGAAAGTGATACCAAACCAAGACCTTAGCATTCACGACGGGGCGATAGTTCCATTGGGTAAATACAAGAACCAGATGATATTCTGGCAGATAGATGCCATTCTTCAAAAACACGGTTGCAACCTCAAGACTCCCTATAAGGATATACCCGACGATGCTATCGACGAAGTGATGAACGGCTCGCTGGAGGCTGTTCGCATCGACAAGAGCATTGTGCATACCTCGAGCGATTATTTTGTCTCCTTCGATGGAGTTGTCAAATACCTCACCGACGTGATGAACGATGACGATTCGGCAGCCAGCCAAAAGTGGGCGGCGCAGTTTCTCGCCACCAACGAATGTCCTGAGTGTCACGGCCACAGGCTGAAGAAAGAGTCGTTGGCTTTCAAGGTTGGCGACAAGAACATCTTCGAGGTCGCCAGTCTCGATATTTCCGAGCTTAGCGAATGGCTCGCCACCGTAGAGGACAAGTTGGAACCACAGAGCAGAAAAATTGCCCACGAGATATTGAAAGAGTTGAAGACAAGGGTCAATTTCCTTTTGGAAGTTGGTCTCGATTACCTCTCGCTCAATAGGCAGTCGGCTTCGTTGTCGGGTGGTGAGAGTCAGCGCATAAGGCTTGCCACGCAGATAGGCTCGCAACTTGTCAACGTGCTTTACATCCTCGATGAGCCAAGCATTGGACTTCACCAGCGTGACAATGAGAAGCTCATACGCTCGCTCAAGCAATTGCGCGACCTTGGCAACACCGTCATCGTGGTTGAGCACGACGAGGACATGATGAGGGCTGCCGACTGGATAGTGGACATTGGCCCCAGGGCAGGGCGCAAAGGTGGCGAAGTGGTTTTTGAGGGAACACCCGACGAGATGTTGAAGACACATACCATAACTGCTCAATATCTCAATGGGGAGAGCCAAATTGCCGTGCCTGCCGTTCGACGTCAGGGAAATGGTAAAAGCATCAAGATATTTGGCGCGTGCGGCAACAATCTCAAGCATGTTGACGCGGAGTTCCCACTTGGCAAACTCATAGTGGTAACAGGCGTGTCGGGGTCGGGTAAGTCAACCCTTGTCAATGAGACCCTCGCGCCTATCTTGTCCCAACACCTATACAGGTCGCTCAAAAGGCCGATGCCTTACGATAAGGTTGAGGGAATAGACACGGTCGACAAGGTGGTGAACGTTGACCAAAGCCCTATTGGGCGAACGCCACGCTCCAACCCCGCGACATACACGGGCGTGTTCACCGACATTCGCAGTCTGTTTGTCAACTTGCCGGAAGCAATGATAAGGGGCTATAAGCCCGGGCGCTTCTCGTTCAATGTAAAAGGAGGACGCTGTGAGGCTTGTGGCGGAAATGGCTATAAGGTCATAGAAATGAACTTCTTGCCCAACGTTACGGTGCCTTGCGAGGTGTGCCATGGCAAACGCTACAATCGTGAGACCTTGGAGGTGCGCTATAAGGGCAAGTCGATAGCCGACGTGCTCGACATGACCATAAACCAGGCCGTGGAATTTTTCGAGAACGTGCCTAACATATTGCAGAAAATCAAGAGTCTGCAAGAGGTGGGACTTGGATACATTAAGCTCGGACAGAGCAGCACCACTCTTTCGGGTGGTGAGAGCCAGCGCGTGAAGCTTGCCACCGAACTTTCCAAGCGTGACACCGGCAAGACCTTGTATATTCTCGACGAGCCGACAACGGGCTTGCACTTTGAGGATATACGCATTCTGATGGATGTCTTGCAGAAATTGGTGGACAGGGGCAACACGGTAGTCATAATAGAACATAATCTCGATGTCATAAAACTTGCCGACTGGATTGTTGACGTTGGCCCTGAAGGAGGTCGTGGCGGCGGACAAATCATATCTGCTGGCACGCCCGAGCAAGTTGCATCGGGCTCTATAGGATACACTCCGCGATTCCTCAAGCCAATGCTTGGGAAATAACCATTCGTTTTTGCATTTTTGGTTTGCCACTTGAATCGTTTTGCCTCTGCATCAAAAAGCCGTTGCCTTTCCACTTTAAAGGCAACGGCTTTTTCACTGTAAAT
>CAVKWN010000071.1:0-18379 GCA_963660075.1 Lachnospiraceae bacterium | reverse complement strand
GGCATGACGGATGCTAGTTGGGCTGATGGGCTTACTTTTTTCTTCGGAAAGGGATTACTGAAAACTTGATGGCAAGGAATTTGTAGTTTTTTTTAGTAGTTAATGCGCCTCCGGCGGATGGTTATGCGTGATGGATTTGGCAAGACTGCTGCCGGAGGTTTCCGAAGAGGGAGAACAACTTTTAGGCTTATTGGGCATGATGGGCATGATGGGCAGGCTAGGCATACTAGGCATGATGGACGCTGGGCCTGGGCATATTAGGCATATTGGGCATGATAGGCGGCTGGGCATATTAGATAATAGATAAAGAGACATTAACTTAGATAAAAAGATACATTAACGCTAAAAAAAAACAATAATGGAGGTAATGATTATGAAAAAGACTATGACACTGGCAATGACACTTTTGTTTGCGGCTATTACAATGACGGCGGCGGAGAGCTGCTCTACGGCTGGCATGGCTTCCAAGACGGCGAAGGTGGAGAATGTTCAGAATACTGACAGGACGACGACGGTGGGTAAGCACCGCTTCATTGATATGGGTCTGCCTAGCGGTTTGCTTTGGGCGGAGACGAACGTTGGGGCTGATGACGCTACGGAGCCTGGAACGTTTTATGCCTGGGGCGAGACGGAGGCTAAGGAGGATTACTCTTGGCAGACGTATAAGTTTGGGGCGGACTATGACAAGACGTTCAAATATACCGACCACGACGGTATGATGCGTCTGTTGCCTGCGGATGATGCGGCACGGGCGCAGTGGGGCGGTGAGTGCCGTATGCCGACGTTTGAGGAGATGCAGGAGTTGGCTGACACGAAGAACTGCCGTTGGACGTGGACGGAGAAGAAGACGCCTGAGGGTAAGAAGACTGGTGGCTACGAGGTGGTGAGCCTGAAGAACGGCAACCGTATCTTTATCCCGGCGGCAGGTGCAGAGAACGGTGATGACGTGGTGTTCCGCTCGGAGCAGGGCATGTACTGGACGAGTACGCTGGCTCATGACACTAGTGTGACGAACGGTGAGGTGTTTGCCGGTAATGCGTTTTGCATGAATTTCTATTTTGCCAGTGTTAACTTCCACTTTGGCGACCGCAACACAGGGGCGAGCATCCGACCGGTGTTGGCGGTGAAGTAGAGAGAGGGCTGGGCCTAGGCATATTAGGCAAGCTGGGCATGCTAGGGAAATTAGGCAATATAGGCATGCTAGGCACTAGACATGCTGGGCAAGATAGGCATGCCGGGCCTGGGGAATGATAAGCATAATGAGCATAATAGGCTTTAGAAAAAAGGATAATTAAAATTGGGGCGCTGCTCCCCTCCCGTGATATGGGAGAGGGCGGTGCCCCAACTTATTATAGATGGTTTTATTAGGTGAGAGAGTCGGATGTTATCGTGAATCTCTTTTAGATGATTATCTTTAATCTCTTTTTAAGAGGATAATCTTTTGTCTCTTTTGCTACAGGTTTAGCGTGAGCCACCAGCCCACCAAACGTTCTCTGTGAAGATATACATGCCGGCATCGTTGCCTGTTCCGAAGGCAGATGCTACGTTAGGATTGGAGGTCACGTCGCTTGAACCGTAGGGGAAGCGCAGTGGCCAGCGGTTGGCACCGGCAGCGTTGGTGTTCTTCGGGTTAACCATTGCTACGGGGTATGAACCGTCGATGTAGCGGCAGCGACGCATGTCGCAATATGTCTCCACTTGTTCGTCGCGCATCTGGGCGATGTATTTCTGTGTGAGAATTTCAGACAGAGGGTTCTCGATGAACTTCTGAGCCGTTGGTCCAGCGAGGTATGCTGTAGCCAGTTCGGTGTAGTTTGCGATGAGTTCATCTTCGAGCGTTGAAGTGGCGAGGTCTTTGAAGCTAGCCAGCACAGCAGCGTTGAAAGCCGCTGTAGCGTCTTCGCCCAGACGAGCCTCAGCCTCTGCAAGGATGAAGTAAAGCTCTGATGCGCTGAAGAGATGAGCCGACACCTTGCCTACGTATCCGGCATATAGCCAGTATGGGCAGTTCACGGTGTATGTCTCAACGGCTAGTGCCTCGTCGCCCGGTGTGGCATTTGTAGCCAGTTCGCCATTGCCGTAGAGGTCGCAGTTGTAGTATGGCTCGAATGGGTGGTCGCGGCTAAGCAGGAGGTTGTCTACTGTTGTTGTAGAACCGATATAGTCGCGAGAAAGCCAGTAAGCCGACCATGGGTTTGTTGCTCCGGCGTTATATCCGGTGAAGATGTCGAGGTCGGCGCCTTGGAAGCCAAGAGCTTCAGCCTTTTGTGCCGATTCCTTAACGAGCTTCAGCTGTGCCTGCTTGTCGGCAGCACGGCCTAGGATGTGGAGCTGGTGGCGAGCTTTGATAGCGTAAGCCAGAGCCTGCCATTTCACCGGGTTGCCAGCGTAGAGCACATCCTGTGAACCCATGTTGTTGTCGCCCGAGTAAGAGTCGAGCGTAGCGATGGCGCTGTCGAGGAGCGAGAATATACGGTTGTATATATCTTCCTGCTTGTCGAGCTTAGGAGAGGATGTAGAGTCGCCGTTGAGTGCTTCAGAGCAAGGGATGTCTCCGAAGACGTCGGTTAGGATCCCCCAGTTGTAAGCCTCAAGAATTTGTCCTACAGCTTTGATGTCATCCTGTCCGGCACTCTTTCCGCCCTCCTCACACTTTTCAATCATCTGCTTGATGTTGTTGAGGTTGAGGTAAGTGGCGTTCCACTCGTTGTCGTAAGTTGAAGCGGCAGCCGTTTCGTTAACGTTTCTCAGTTCGGCGTTTTTAGCCTGGTTGTTTGCTGTACCGAATGTCTGTTCGGTGAAGATGGATGCATACCATGAGAGCGCCCCGCAGTTGGTGCTGTAGACGGATGCCACGATAGCGTCTGTAACCTGGTATTTTGCGTCGACCACGTCAGCCGACGGGTGAGCGTTGTCAACGTTGATGCGGTCCATGGTGTCCTCGGAGCATGATGCTGCGGAAAGCGCGAGCACCGTAGCTGTGGCCAGACCGAATATCTTGTTCATTTTCGTCATGATGCTAATTCTTATTATTTAATTATACTATGATGTATTACTTGGGAAACCGTCAAAGTTATTGTTTTTCTTTCGTTTAGAAAGTAACTTTGAATCCGGCTCCGAAGCTGGATGTGTTAGGAACGGAGAAGCGTTCGAACGTACCGCTCATGTTGTTGTTACCCTGCGAGCTTTCTGGGTCGAGGTCTTTCATCTTCGACCATAGGAGCACGTTGCGTGCGAAGGCGTAAACGCTGATGTCGAAAGCTCCGAGCTTAGGCAGCTGGTAGTTGAGTGTAACGTCGCGTAGCTTGAGGTAGCTGCGGTCGTAGATACCAGCCTCTATAACGTCGTTGTAAGCCATGTAGTAGTCCATCTTGCTCACCTCTATGGTGTTTGGTTCGCCTGTAGCCTCGTCGATACCTTCAGCAACCATTGTTCCCTCGTGGTAAGGAAGTGATGCGGTGCTTGCACCGAAGTAGTTCATCACGAGCAATGTACCGTTGTACATCTTGCCGCCCTTCTGCCAGTCGAGCGTAGCAGAGAGAGTGAGTCTCTTCCAGCGCGCCTTTAGGTTGAAGCCCATGTTGAAGTCAGGCGTACATTCTCCGAGTACCTGAGAAGACGAAGTGCCTTGAGGCAGACCGTCGGAGAGGAGCAGACGACCCTGATCATCGCGTTTGAATGCGATACCATAGATAACGGGATAGGTGTATCCAGCTTGAGCGCGCACCTGTGGTTCGGTGAATCCGCCGAGGAAGATGCTCTCCACGCCTTCTGCAAGGCTCTTCACCTCGTTCTTAACGGTGGTGAAGTTTACGCCGAGGTCCAGTCCCCAGTCTTTTGTGTCGATGGCAGTAGCGTTTACGCTAAGCTCATGAGACCAAGTAGTCATCTCACCGGCGTTAGTGCGCAGATACTGATACCCGGTAGAGCCGGCAGTAGGCACGTCGAAGATTTGGTCTTTGATATCCTGGTAAGAGGCAGTGTATTCGATTCGCAGACGGTTGTTGAAGAAGTTCACGTCGGCACCCACTTCCCAGTTGATAGTGTTCTGCGGTTTCAGGTCGGGGTCGTACTTGATGTAGTACGGAGTGTATGAAGAAACGCCTGAAGAGTAGCTGAACGGAGTAAAGGTGTACATACCCGAGCCGTAGGTAGGCACTGAGTAGTAGTTGGCGTAGTATTTGCCAGCCTGTCCTACCTGAGCGAATGAAGCGCGCAGCTTACCGTAGGAGAGTATTTTGTTTCCCTTCAGTGCAGGCAGCTCTGTGAAGATCCATCCCAGAGAAACAGAAGGATAGAAGAACGAGCGGTTGCCGCGCGGCATTGTTGATACGTAGTCGTTACGTCCGGTAAGGGTGAGGTAAACCTGGTCTTTCCAGCTAAGAGATGCCTGACCGAAGAAGCCTACTGTACGTTCCTGAAGTTTGTATTCAGAAGAGTAAGACTTGATGGTAGTGTTGCTCATCGTAGGCTGTCCGTAGAAGAGGAAGCTGTCGCCCACGTAGTCCCAGTAGCGTGCATACTCGTGGTTGAACTCAGAACCGAGCATAAAGCCGAAGTCCCATTCCTTGTCAGTGCCCCACTTAGCGGTGAAGTTCGCCGTGAAGAGGTTGTTGAAGACGGAGCGTTGCACACCGTAGTTCTCCACCTCACCCGTGTTGTAAGAAGCGTCGCCCACTTCAGCCACGTTAGAGTTGTCGGTTGTGTAGGTATCTATACCAGCCTGTTCGCGGAACATGAGCGAGTAGCGTGATGTGTCCCACTTCAGCGATGGGCGGAATTCGGTGTAAGCGTTACCGAATACGCGGTTGGTGTGCTGGCGGTAGTAGTTGTTGTCGGCCCACCAGTAAGGGTTGTTGAACGACGTGGAGCGGAACAGAATCTGCGATGTAGGGTCGTTGGGAACGTTGTAAGGCGTGCCCTTCAGGTTATATTCAGCCGGACAAGAGTACACGACATTGATGATACCCGAGTTGGCACCCGGAGCCGAGTTGATGCGCGATGAGCTGTAGTTAGCCGAGAAGCCCATCTTCCACTCCTTGTTGATGTCAACGTCAAACGAACCGCGAGCCGTGGTACGCATCATGCCCGTAGACGGGATGATACCCTCCTGATACGTATCGCCGATACCGAAGGAGTAAGCCATGTTGCCCTTCTTCTGTGATATGCCGAAGTTAGAGTTCTGGGTGAAACCCGTGTTGAAGAAGTCGCTCACGTTGTCGTAGGTCTGCGGAGTTGTCCATCCGTCGAGACCCGCATTGGCATATTTCGGGTTGTAATACTGTCCCTCGTGCTTGCCATATGCCTGAGTGTAAGCGTTGTCCGTGTTGCCGCCGTATTTCGGGTCGTTGGCAAGTTCGCTGATTTTCGGCCCCCACGACATGGAAGATCCCGGGTTATATGTGCCGTATCCTTGTGCGTAAACGTTCTGATGTTCGAACTTCTTGCTGACTGTCTGTGCGCTGAGGTCGGTAGAGAAAGTGATTACCGGTTTGCCGTTCTTGCTCTTGCCGTGTTTGGTTGTTATGACGATAACGCCGTTGGAGGCGCGTATACCATATAGTGCGGAAGCCGCCTGACCTTTCAGCACGTCGATGCTCTCGATGTCGTCGGGGTTGATGTCGATGGAGCGGTTAGCGATGTCAGCGCCAGTAACCGACTGATATGTGTCGTAGTCAGCCTGCGAAGCGATAGGCATACCGTCAACGACGTAGAGTGGGGTGTTGTTGTCGGAGAATGAGCGTGCACCGCGAATGACAATCTGTGATGATGCACCAGGAGCGCCCGACGACTGTTTGATTTCCACACCCGTCAGCTTACCCTGCATGGCGCTGGCCAAGTCGCTCGTACCGGCGATGTTCATGTTCTCGGCCTTAATCTGCTGCGATGCGTAGCCCAGAGCCTTCTTCTCTCGCGATATACCCATAGCCGTAACAACCACCTCATCGAGGTCGTGCGGGTCTGGTTGAAGTTCAACCTTCATGTTTCCGGCAGCTTTCACTTTCTTTGGAATCATCCCGATGTATGAAACTTCCAGTTTAGCGTCTTTGGGAACGTTTAGAGTGAAGTTTCCGTTGATGTCGGTCACTGCACCGGTGTTAGTGCCTGCAATCCTAACCGAGGCTCCCACTACGGGTTGGCCGTCTTCAGAGCTGGTCACCTGTCCGGAAACCTGACCTTGGGCCATAGCCATTCCCATGCCGAGAAGTGCGAAGGCCGTTGCTGTCATGAATCTTTTTACCATAAAATCTCTCTCGTTAAATTAGTTAATATAATTTGCTTTCTCTTCTTTTCTGAAAAAGTGTTTGTGAGCATAAAGCTGCTTATTGAGCATGAAGCTACAAGTTCTTTGGGGAGGGATACATTTTTCCCTTCCTTTTTAAGCTATTCTTTTGTGAGAGTGTGATGTGATCGGTGATAGGTCTTTATACCTAATATTATATATATGCTGTGTATGTTGTGTTTGTGATAGCCCAAAAGTGGGCATTGCATGTTGTGTTTGTTTGTTTCTTTATTTTGGCAGATATGCCATATTTTTGTTTGTGTTAGCGGCTTTTCAGCTGCTTTACAAGAGTTTTCTCTTTGTTGTATTCGAGTCTTCTCTTTGTTTTATTTGAGCTTTCTCTTTGTTGTGCTTGTGTGAATGTTCCTTAATTTGGTTGCTAATTTATGTAATAATTGTTTAGTTTGCAAGAAAATGTTATAAAAAGTTGTGTTTTTCTGTATTTCTTGCTAATTATGCGTAGTTTATGCGGAAAGAAACTACATGCAGGTAGTCCTGTCGGGCAGAAAGTCCCAACGGATATCCAATCCTTAAACTATTGAAAATATTTTCAAGCCATTGCCAATTCTGTCGTTATGTAAACGTACACAACGGCAGAAGGCATAAGACAAGCGCATACGAAAGGCGATTTTTTGTTAATGTTTACTAATTAGAAGTCGTTTTCCTTGCAAGTATAAGATATTATTACTATTTTTGTTCTCAAATAAACCACTAAAGCTATAAGAAATAATCAGTAAGGCAATGGTAAGACACCACAAAAGGCAGAAACAAAACGCCACTAAAGCTAAATATCAACTTTGTAAGGCTACAACATTAGATACCAAAGCCATAAACCAGAGATGCTAAAGCTATACAAGAGATACTAAAGTCATAACAATAGATACTAAAGTTATATACAAGAGAACCAAAACAATACGCGAGAGATACTAAAGCTATTATATAAAAGGATAGGGAACAAGTCAATAAACAAGACATAACCCTTAATAATAAAGAATAACAAGATTATGAAAGATACAGGCACACGAACCCTTTTGATTGAGATGCCGTTGGAGGCGACCGCTGCAGTGCTGCAGGAGAGCCTGGAACGTTTGCCCTCATGGCGACGGGCAGAGGCAGAGGCGTATCGCCAGCCCATCGACATGTTGCAGAGCGCAACGGCATACAGGCTGCTTTGCCAGTTGCTCAGTGAGGCAACGGGGCAGGAGGTGGCAAGTCCGCTGTTCGCCTACGGAGCTGAAGGCAAGCCATATCTGAGCGAGTATCCCGGTTATCACTTCAATATGAGCCATTGCCGCAGAGCCGTGATGTGCATGTTGGGCAACGCCCCCGTGGGATGCGACGTAGAGGAGATACCCTCCGTGATAGACCACGACGTCATGTCGCTCTGTTTCTCGCCCCAGGAGAGAGAGAGAATATGTCAGGCAGAACGCCCCACGGTGGAGTTCACCCGCCTATGGACGCAGAAGGAAGCCCTGGCAAAGCTCTACGGCACAGGCTTGACCGACAATATCCCCCACATGCTCGCCACGCCAGAGGCAAAAGCCGCAGAGTTCCACACAACGGTATGCCCAGAGCGGGGATACGTCTACACCACGTGTCGTAAGAAAATGGAAACATAAGGCGGGTTCTATAAATTGCCTTTGATGGATTTTTAATTACGCGTGGAATTTATATAATACACCATAAAATAACCACTCCGCATGGTAATCATCCCCTCGCTGCTTGTTAAACGAGCAAAGCCAACGGGGAAATCATCCAAACGAAACACACCACAGAACTATGAAACGTGTAAAACTATCGTTCCAGAAACGCCTTTACATATATATGCTGCTGCTCACGGTGCTCATCTTCGGAAGCATTGCCGTGGTCTTCGACTCCTATAGCCGTAAGCACGAGGAGCGCCAGGGTGCGCTCTATACCTTCGCCCTGCAGAACGCAACGCTGCAGAACGTGGAAGACGAGCTGGAGTGGATGGAATCCACCGTGGCACTCACCGTTAAGCACGTCATGGACGTGAAGAACATGAACCACAGCGATGCCCTGCAGTTCATCGGTCAGCTGGTGAAGAACAACGCCCTGCTCCTTGGCGTGGGCTACATATCCTACGACAACAGCGACATGGCGAAAGCCCCCGTAGACTACGTATATGAGTTGTCCGACGGTACGGTGGCCTACAACACCATCCCCCGCGAACAATACAACTACACGCAGACGGAGTGGTTTCAGACAGCAGTGAAAGAGGGCAGGGGAGAGTGGACCGAGCCTTACCTCGACAAGGCAGGCACCCACGGCATGATAGTCTCTTACGCCCAGCCCATAAAAGACGCCAACGGGAAGTTGCGCGGCGTGGTGGTGGCCGACGTGGCGCTTGCCGACCTCAGCGACGAACTGAACACCGTGCAGCCCTTCCGCAACGGATACTCCTTCATCATCAGTCGCAAGGGCACGGTGATAGCCCACCCCGACACCACACTCATCATGCGCCAGAACATAACGTCGCTGGCCCGTCTGCTCGACGACGACGACTACCAGACGCTAGGCACCCAGATGCAGGCAGGGAAGAAAGGCAGTCTGCACTGCGAGCTAGATTCCACCGACGTGCTCGTGTGCTACGCCCCGCTGCCCCATGTGGGATGGTCGGTGGCAAGCGTATGCCCCTATTCAACCGTTGTGTCGGAACTAGGCTCCGTGACGCTCACCGTCCTCGCCATCATCCTCATAGGCATTATCATGCTCGCCGTATGCATCCACGTGCTCCTGCAGCACATGGTGCGCCCCATACGCCAGCTCACCGACGCCGCCTACCATATCGCACAGGGCGACTTCAACGCCCAGTTGCCCGACAAGCCTACAAACAACGACTTCGGGAAGCTCTACGACGCCTTCGCCCACATGCAGCACTCGCTGAAGAGATACATCGCTGATCTGCAGACGGCAACCGAGGCACGCGAACGCATAAAAGGAGAGCTCAACGTTGCTCACCGCATACAGATGGAGATACTGCCCACAGACTTCGTAATGCCCCAGGGCTACGCCAGCATCGACGCCGACGCCTATCTAAGGCCGGCACGCAGCGTGGGAGGCGACTTCTACGACTTCCGCCTGGAGGACGGCAAGATGTATTTCGCCATCGGCGACGTGTCGGGCAAGGGAGTGGCGGCAGCCATCGTCATGTCGATGACCTGCACACTGTTCCGCAGCCTCGTTAGCCGTCACGAATCGCCAGCAGCCATAATGGACCAGCTCAACAAGATGCTCGTGCGCAACAATCAGACCGACATCTTCGTGACCATGTTCGTTGGCATTCTCGATGCCGCAACGGGCCATCTCACCTACAGCAATGCCGGGCACAACGCCCCCGTCCTCTTCTCAGTAAACGACGGATGCACGGAGTTGCCCGTAAAGCCAAAGCTCCCGTTAGGCCTCTTTGCCAACGTTAGCTACGCCGAGCAGACATGCCAGATGCACGAAGGGCAACAGCTGCTACTCTACACCGACGGACTGACCGAGGCAGAGAACACCCGCAAGGAGCAGATGGGCATGCAGCGCATGAAGGAGCAGCTGCAACGGCTCACAGGCAAGACATCCCACGAGGTGATAGACGGCATGAAACGCAGTCTGACACTCTTCGTAGACGGAGCCGAGCAGAGCGACGACCTTACGCTCTTCGCCATCTCATACCGCGGATGCCAGACGCTCGTCATCGACAACGAGCTCAGTGAAACGGCAAAGCTCCCCGCCTTCCTCGACCAACTCGCCCAGCAGATGCTGCTGCCCCGGCAGTTCACCCTCTCGTTGAGGCTCGCCCTGGAGGAAGCCCTGGTAAACACCGTGAGCTACGCCTACCCAAAGGGAGAAAAAGGGACGATAAACCTAAAGGCCCTCCATGATGCCGACAACCACCTGTTGCGCTTCGAGCTGACCGACAGCGGCAAGTCCTTCGACCCCACCCAGGTGGCAGAGGCAGACGTAACGCTAGGTGTGGAGGAACGCCCCGTGGGAGGACTGGGCATATTCCTCATCCGCAAGTGTATGGACAACGTGGCATACAGGCGCGACAACGGCATGAACCGCCTCATAATGACAAAGACACTGCCCCAAGCATGAGCGGGAAGCAAAAATGCAATGTGCGGAATCTTCAGAACACGACTAAAAAAGAATAGAAAATATAAATTGACTACTAATAACAAAAAAAAGCATCTTGATTATGGAAATAAACAGCAAAAAGACCGACGGCAAGACCATTGTGGAACTGACGGGATATCTGGATACAGTGAGCGCAGAAGAGTTTCAGACCTTCGTTAACGACCTGCCGGCAGAAGACACGCAGCATGTTGTGGTAGACTGCACCGGGCTGGAATACATCAGCAGTTCAGGACTGCGCGTCTTCATCACCTTGCTGAAAAAGGCACAGAAGAACGGCGGAAAGGTGGAGGTGCAGAACCTCAACAGCACCGTAAGGGAGATATTCGACATGACAGACTTCTCGTCACTCTTTGGACTAAAGTAACCGAGCCACTACCAACAAAGAAGTCGCTATTTACAAACAATGCGTGGAATTTATAGAACACGCCTAAATTCAACAGCCTTATGACTAAACATGCTTTGCTGCAGTCGCAGCTGGGTGTCTTCCTGGAATGGATGAACAACCCCCAAGCCACCAAATACAACGCCGCTTTCAGCACACGGCTGGCCGACAGTATCGACACCGAACAGTTGAGAGATGCCCTGGAACGCATCTTCTTCGACCACCCCGACCTCTCCATGCGCTTCGCCATGGAGAACGGTGCACCAGTGCAATGGCGCGACGAGGAGATGAAGCCCAACATCGAGTGCGTCGAGATGACCGAGGCAGAGGCCAGGCAACTTGCCGACGGAGCCTACATGCGCCCCTTCGACCTGCTTGCCGGCGAACCACTGCACCGCTACACCATAGCACGCACCGAAGGCGGCAACTATCTATTCTACGACGTTCACCACATACTCTACGACGGCACGTCGCAGCTCAATTTCCTCACCGACCTCGAACGCTATTACGCCCAGCCCGATTATTGCCAGCCGCAGACCTACGGCCTCTGCGAGACAGCCGACGACGAACAGCAGTCTTTCGCCACCGATCGCTATGCCGAGGCACGACAGAAGATGCTCGACCATCTTTCAGGTTGCGAGTTCCCCGTATATGCCGAGGGCAGCGCCGGGGAGTTGCAGCAGTTGCGCGAAGAGTGGGTGACCCTCAGCAACGGCAAGAAGGTAGACGAGTGGTGCCAAGGCCACGGGGTGCATACATCCCAGCTGTTCTACGCCGCCTTCACCCTGGCCATGGCAAAGCTACTGCGACGTGGCGACGTTGCCTTCCAGACCGAATACGCAGCACGCACCGAGGCAAACAGAGCCAACTACGGAATGTATGTTAAGGGAGTGACAATGCGCCTGGAGGTGGACTACAAGAAAACCATTGGCGAATACCTCGCGTCCTTCCGCGGCGAGTGGCGCCTTGCCAAGACGGAGGGAGCGGTGTATCCTCTCACGCATCTTTATAACGACCTTCACGACATGCCCAGCATAAAGTTCAACTTCCTGGGCAGCATAAACTTCCAAGACCACCTTCTCGGCGGTCAGATGCACCACTGGCACTACATGCGCAACATGGTGACCGACAGCGACCTTGGCGTGGAGATATTCTGCAAGAACGGCGGATACGAGGTCAATGCCAACGCAAGTGGGGCGCGTCTCTCTGCCGAAGACTTGCATATGGTGGCGCAAACCGTGGCATCATGCCTGCGCAACATCATGGACGCCGACCTTCAGGCTCCCCTCTCCTGCGTTGAGACTACGACGGCCGAAGAGCGCGAGCAGCTTATGGCACTCTCAGCCGGAGTACATCTCGACACCGTTGAAGGTGCCACTTACCCATCCCTCTTCATGGCGCAAGCAGCAAAGACGCCCGGCAACATCGCCGTGGTTGACAGCCAAGGCTCCTACACCTACGCCCAGCTCGACAACCTCTCGGGAGCCTTCGCCTCACACCTTGTGGAAACAGGTGCGGGCAAGGCACAATCGCCCTTCGTCTGCATCATGATGGGCTATCAAAGGGAGTTCCTCGTAGCCGCCATAGGCATAGAGAAAGCCGGATGCGCCTACGTGCCGCTCGACTACGACTATCCCACCGACCGCCTGCTCTACATGCTCGAAGACTCCGAGAGCCAGCTGCTCGTAACAACACACGCCATCTTCGACGAGAAAAATGCCGACGGGTCCTTCCAAGGCTTCCGGGGGCAGGTAGTCTTCCTCGACGATTTCCTCAGCCTGTGCGACGACACCCAAGCCAACAATACCAACCTTGCCACCCCCGACGGACTGGCATACATGATCTATACATCAGGCTCCACGGGCAAGCCCAAGGGTGTGATGATAACCCAGGAGGGCAAGGCACACTTCGTGCAGTTCGTCACCCACGAGTGGCGGCAGAACGAAGAGAGCCGCATCTGCTGCCACGCCAGCTTCTCGTTCGACGCCTCGGTGGAGAGCCTCTACCCCGTGCTCACCGTGGGCGGAACACTCTATCCCGTGCCACAGGAGGCGCGCAAAGACTTTGCCCTGCTACGCGACTTCATAGTGGAAAACGGCATCACCGGCGGCACCTTCACCACGCAGCTGGGGCAGATGCTCCTGCAGATGTATCCCGACCTGCCAATGAAATACCTGTTGGTGGGAGGCGAGAAGATGACCGTTGCGCCGGAGTGCAAGTGCCGTCTCATCAACGGCTACGGGCCAACGGAGTTTACCGTTGCCTCCACCTTCTTCGACGTGGAGCCCGGTTGCGAATACCGCAACATCCCCATCGGCCGTCCGCTGGACAATCAGCTAGGCCTCGTGGTAGACACCGAAGGCCACCTGCTGCCCCAGGGTGCTGCCGGAGAGCTCTGCATGAGCGGAGTGCAGATAGCACGGGGCTACTGGCACCGTGAGGAGCTTACGGCAGAGCGTTTCTGCAACATCACCGTCGACGGCAAGGCTGTGAAGGTGTATCACACGGGCGACCTCGTGCGCTACAACGCCCAAGGGCAGATAGAATACCTCGGACGCATCGACAGCCAGGTGAAGTTGCGCGGCTTCCGCATAGAACTGGGCGAGATAGAGACCCTCGTCGGACAGTATGAGGGCGTGCAGATGAAGAGCGTGGTGGTCAGGAAGATTGGCGGCGTGGAGCATCTCTGTGCCTACTACACCGCCAACCGCCAGATTGAGGTCGACGGCTTGAAGAAATACCTTGCCGAAAGGCTCACCGACTATATGGTGCCCACCGCATACATGCAGCTCGACACCATGCCCCTCACCCCCAACGGCAAGGTGAACACGCGTGCCCTGCCCGAACCGCAGATAGAGGCCGACGAAATAGTTGCCCCGCAGACCGAACTGGAGCAGAGCGTGTTCAACATCGTGGCGGAGCTGCTGAAGACCGACTTGTTTGGCGTTACCACCAACCTGCGCCACATGGGTGTCACCTCCATCGCCGCCATGCGCTTGGGCGGTAACCTCTCGCGTCAGCTGGGCGTGCAGATTGCCATCAAGGACATTCTTGCCGAACCCACCGTGAGAGCCATCGCCATACGCGTGGCACAATCGGCAGGAAACGACGTCCCCACCATGCAGTACGACAAGCGTGAGTATTATCCGCTCACGGAGAACGTGCGCGGACTGTATCTCGACTGGGAAATAAACCCCGACACCACTCAATACAACATCCCCGTCATCTATAAGTTTGCCGACAAGGATGCCTCCCGTCTAGCCCTGGCGGCAGAGGCGGCAGTGGATGCCCATCCCGTGATGAAGGCCCGCTTTGCCACGGTCAACGGCCAGGTGATGATGCAGCGCAGAGACGATGCCGAATATCGCGTGCCGGTGACAACCCTCGACGAGGAGCCCACAAGCGGATATTTCCAGAGCAAGGTGCGCCCGTTCAACCTCTTGGCCGACGACTTGGCACGCGTCGAAGTGGTGCAGGGACCAACGGCCGTTTACCTCTTTGTCGATGCTCACCACACCGTGTTCGACGGACTGTCGTTCGATGTCTTCTTCGCCGACATCCTCGCCGCCTACGACGGCAAGCAGCCGCAGGGCGAGACAGTGACGGCGTTCGACTATGCCCTCTACGAGCAGGACGTGCTCAAGAGCAATGCCTATGGCGAGGCGGAGAAGCATTACGATACTCTGCTCAGCGGGGCAGAGGTGACATCCTATCCCGACTCCATCGAACCCGACGGAGTGGCGGTGGGCACGGTGAGCGCAACGGTGGCTGCCGAAGACATCAACCGCATGTGCCAGGAGGCCGACATCACCGTGAGCAGCTACATGCAGGCGGCATTCGCCCTGACCCTCAGCCGCATCGCACGCCAGACCAATCCCCTCTACCTCACCGTCTCCGGAGGCCGCAGTGCCAGTGCGGCGCTCATGCGCAGCGTGGGCATGTTTGTCAAGACCCTGCCCGTTGCCATCAGCGTGGAGGGCAAGACGCAGACGCGAGCCTTCCTCCAGACCACCCACAAGATGCTGCAGGAGAGTTACGCTCGCGAGTTCTTCCCATATACTCACCTCGTGGAGCGCTACAAGATGCACGCCGAGATAATGTGCGTCTACCAGGGCGGCGTGACCGATGACGCTGGGGGCGACGGCATGGAAAGGATGATATTGGACCTCGACACCACGAAGTTCCCCTTGACCATGACCATCCTGCCCGAAGGCGACAACTACCGCTTGAGCCTCGAATATGACGGCATGCGCTACGGCAAGGCAGACATGGAGACACTGCTGCGTGCCGCCATTAGTGCATCGCGCAACATCTGCCACAGCCTGACCCTCCACGATGTGGCACTGGTCGACGATGCCGAGGCTCAACAGCTCGTCAGTCTCTCCACTGGAGCCCACCTTGACGTAGACCCGACAGACACCTTCCCCTCGCTCTTCATGCGCCAGGCGGAAAAGACCCCCGGCAACATCGCCGTGGTCGACGAGGCTGGACATTACACCTACGCCCAACTCAACAACCTCTCAGGAGCCTTCGCCTCCCTCCTCGTGGATAAAGAGGTGGGGCAGGGCGGACGTTCGCCTTTCGTCTGCATCATGTTGGGCTATCAGAAGGAGTTCATCGTGGCTGCAGTAGGCATTGAGAAAGCCGGATGCGCCTACGTTCCGCTCGACTACGACTATCCCACCGACCGCCTGCTCTACATGCTGGAAGACTCGGAGAGCCAGCTGCTCGTCACATCACACGCCATCTACGACGAGAAGAACGCCAACGGCGACTTCAACGGCTTCAAGGGTGAGGTGTTCTTCATCGACGATTTCATTCCACAATGCGACCCCTCGCAGAGCAACAGCATAAACCTCGCCACACCCGACAGTTTGGCATACATGATCTATACCTCCGGCTCCACGGGCAAGCCCAAGGGAGTGATGATACCACAGAGGGGCAAGGCGCAGTTTGTGCAGTTTGCCGCACACGAGTGGCATCACGACGAGACGAGCCGCATCTGCTGCCACGCCAGCTTCTCGTTCGATACCTCGGTGGAGAGCCTCTACCCAGTGCTCACCGTGGGCGGAACACTCTATCCCGTGCCACTGGAGGCGCGCAAGGACTTTGCCCTGCTCAGCGACTTCATCGTGAAGAACGGCATCACCGGCGGCACCTTCACCACGCAGCTGGGGCAGATGCTACTGCAGATGTACCCCGACCTGCCAATGAAATACCTGTTGGTGGGAGGCGAGAAGATGACCGTTGCGCCGGAGTGCCGGTGCCGACTAATCAACGGCTATGGCCCAACGGAGTTTACGGTGATGTCAACCTTCTTCGACGTTACACCGGGCAAGCAATACCGCAACATACCTATCGGCCGTCCGCTCTACGACCAGGTGGGACTCGTGGTAGACTGCGAGGGGAAGCTCTTGCCACAGGGCGTGGCTGGCGAGCTTTGCATGAGCGGCACACAGATAGCCCGCGGATATTGGCACCGCGAGGAGCTCTCTGCAGAACGCTTCTGCGACATACAGGCTGGCGACAGGACCTTCAAGGTGTATCACACGGGAGACCTCGTGCGATACAACAGCAACGCGCAAATTGAGTTCCTCGGTCGCATAGACAGTCAGGTGAAGCTACGCGGCTTCCGCATAGAGCTGGGAGAGATAGAAACGCTCATCGGACAGTTTGAGGGCATCAGGATGAAGAGCGTAGTGGTGAAGGAAGTTGGCGGAGTGCAACACCTCTGCGCCTACTACACCGCCGACCGCAAGATCAACGTCGACGCACTGAAGGAATACCTCGCTGAACGGCTTGCCGAATACATGGTGCCCACCGCATTCATGCAGCTCGACGAGATGCCACTCACGCCTAACGGAAAGGCCAACACCCGCGCTCTGCCAGAGCCACAGTTGCTCGAGGCAAAGCAAGACAGCTTCGTGGCACCGGAGGGCGACATAGAGATTGCCATCGCAGAGGCCTTCGGCAATGTGCTGAAACGCGACAAGGTGGGGGCTAACGACGACTTCTTCAAGTTCGGCGGAACATCACTCAGCGCAATAAAGGTTGTGGCGGCGCTCATGGAGAAAGGCTATCGCGTGACGTTCAAAGACCTCTTCAAATACAAGACGCCCCGCAGTCTCGCCATATTCATCGACATCATGCAGAACAACGTGAAGCCTACTGAGACGGTAAAGGTGACCACCGTTGCGAAGGGCAGCGAGCTGCCACGCTCCGCCTTTGCCAAGGTGCTTGAGGCTAACACCCTCAATGCCTTGCGAAAGGGCGAGAAGCAGGCAATCGGCAACGTTGTGCTGACGGGAGCAACGGGCTACATGGGCATACACATGCTCCACGAACTGCTCTGCAACGAGAGCGGCACCATCCACTGCGTGCTCCGCGGAAGGAAGGGGCTGACAGCGGCACGAAGGCTGCGCACGCTCTTCTTCTACTACTTCGACGGCATTGACGAGAAGCTCTTCAACAGTCGCATTAACGTTATCGAGGGCGACCTCACCGACCCACACTGTCTGGAGAAGCTGCCGATGGACATTGACACCGTGTTCAACTGCGCTGCCAACGTGAAGCATTTCTCGGCCGGCAACGACATCGAGAAGGTAAACGTTGAGAGTGTACGCCTGCTGGTGGACTGGTGTTTGCAGAACGACGCACGACTGGTGCACGTCTCCACGGCAAGCATCGCCGGACAGAGCATCGACGGTGTGCCGGCAGCAAACACACTGCTCAACGAATACATGTTCGACTTCGGACAGGGCCTGGACAACCAGTATGTAAAGTCGAAGTATGACGCCGAAAACATCGTGCTCACGGCAATCCGCGACAGAGGGCTTAGCGCAAAGATAATGCGCGTAGGCAACCTCGCACCACGCAACAGCGACGGAGAGTTCCAGATAAACTTCAAGAGCAACGCCTTCATGGGTCGCATTGCTGCCCTTGCTACTCTCAAGTGCGTAACATATTCGGCTCTCGACGAACCATGCGAGTTCTCGCCAATCGACTCCGTATGCCAAGCCATCCGACTGCTAGCAGAGACACCCAAGGAGATGGTGGTGTTCCACCCATACAACAACCACAACATCCCTCTTGGCGACGTGCTAGACATTCTGCACACCGTGGGCGTGGACATCAAGCCTATGGAGGAAGACGACTTCAACGCCATGATACAGGAGAAGCTGAAGGACGAGAAGGTGGTGGCAAAGCTGCAGCCACTCTTCGCCTACGCCGAGGACGAGATGCAGCACGTGGTACGCTGGTTGGGCTTCGACAACGCCTACACCACACAGGTGCTACGCAGACTGGGCTTCAGCTGGCCCTACACCTCATGGGACTACGCAGAACGCTTCGTAAACACCATCCACGGCTTCAACTACATCTAACATTGCATCGCACGTGGATACATGGCATCCATAGAAGTCATTCATAGGAAGTAACCCATAGAAGCATTTCATTTAAATCGTTTATAGAGCTCGTTTATAGAGTTTGTTCATAGCAAGACAACTAAACCCACTCACACAGGCTCTAAAGCCCCCGGCACGTCAGCAATTTGCTCCATGCCAGGGGCT
>CAVKWN010000070.1:0-18471 GCA_963660075.1 Lachnospiraceae bacterium | reverse complement strand
GTCTGGAGAGTCGGTGACAATGGCGTAGGCTGTGTCAATGACCTTGCTCTTTCTGTCCGCACAACCCGTGAGAAACATCACGCAGGCAAACAGCGAAAACAAATATGCTCCCTTGTTATCCATAATAAAATGTTGTAATGCCAACGAATGCAACAGCAAGGACAATAACAATAATCGTGATGATTACCGTTTCAATACGGACAATATGTCAGCATCGCAATGTCAGATTCTTCCTTTCTGTTCCTGCCCGGCACCGGTACCCTTGTATTTGCTTCGGGACGCGTTGAAAGCGTATCGAACGGTGAGGGTCAACTTGCTGATGGACGACGCGTCGTAGGCCATGCTTCTCAATTTCCCAAAATGGGCAATGAAATGCTGGTTGTTGGTTCCAAACAAGTCATAGACAAAGAGTTGGAAAGACAGGCGATTCTTCATGCAGGCTTTATATATGGATATGTTGGTGCAGAACATTGGCTTGCGGAAATAGATATTTCGTTCATGTCCCTTTGTGTTGTATGACATCATTAGCGTTAACATTGCCAACTTGGTGTCAAATGTATTGTCGAAACGGAAAGACGCCATTGGCTTGTTGAGTGTCCTTCCATCATTAGTGTCCATGTCAAACCACTGCTTGTCTATGGAAGCCGTAAGGGTTGGATGCCAGAAGCCAAATGTCGGCTGCAAGGTGACAGATGACTCGATGCCATCATACGCCTTCCCATTTATAGGTTTCATCAAGCCTATGGCGGGATTGTCCTTGTAAGTGTTGACATACGACAATATTGGATTTGACGTGTGGCTGTAGGTGACATCAAATGTAAGCCATTTGTAAGCTACCTCATAGTCAAGGTCCCTGCTTATCTCCGCCATCAGCAAGGGGTTACCTGTCTCGTAAGTATAGCGGTTGTCATATTGAATTGCACTTCTCAAATTTTGGTATGAAGGGCGGTTTATGTCGGCGGAATAGCTCAGCTGCATTTGGGCGTCGCCAACTGGCAATGACAGGCTAATGGATGGAAACCAGTTGCCATAGGTCTTGCTTTGGTCCGCGATACGCTTGCCATACTCATAATAGTCGAAGTCAATATACTCATACCTCAGGCCTGCCTCCAAGCTAAGGTCTCCGAAGTCTCGCGAGTAAGACAGGAAAGAAGAGGTCATGCTTTCGGTTACACGGCTGTTGTCGTCATTTACGATGTTTGCAGGCGCTACTTGCATCTTGGAAGTGCGATGTACATTGGAGAACTCGCCCCCCACTGACAATTCTCCGCCTAACAAGGGGTAGGTGAGAACTAATTTTGATGCCAACAGATGGTTGTATTTGTTGGTTATGCTCCTGACGGCTTGGTCTTGCCCGTCTTTCCCGATTTCCTGGAAGTGCTCGTTGGTAACGTCGTTTTGCCTTGCCTTGTCCCAAAGCCAATCCGTATTGAAGTCGATTCCAAGTTTCCCTATTTTACCTATATAGTAAATATTGCTGGACATGTTGCTTCTCTGCCCGAACAGGTCGGTATGGCTATTATTGCTTTCAGAAAGCGTTTCGTCTTGCAATATTGAGGTATTCATGTCGCCATTCCATGAATCTTTGGGATTCCTAAGATAACTGAAGTTAGCTCCAATGGAATTGTTGGCGTCTATTTGATAGCTCGCGTCCATTCGATAGTTCATGGATTCCTTTACCTCAGTTTGCCTAATCTCGCTTTTCTGGTTCCATGTCTTGTCAAGATAAGTTATTTGTTGCACGTCTTTGTAGTCTGGATGATATTGCCTTGCTACAGAGGCGTATGCCCCTAATTCCAACCCGTTTTTGCGGTAATTAACATTTAAGCGCCCATTGGCTCCGAAGTTGTTTTTTTCGTCATACTCTCCCATGGCCGTGGCGTCGATACCCAATCCCTCGCCTGGCGTTTTCTTCGTGGTGATGCATATCACGGCTTTCGCGCTTGCGGGATAACGCGCACCGGGGTTTGTAATGACTTCTACAGACTTTATATTGTCGGAATGCAATCGGTCAAGTTCGCTTTTGTCCCTCATCTGCTTCCCGTTTATGTAAATCAGGGGCTCGCCACGGCCAAAGACCTTAATGGTCCCGTTTTGGGCAGACACATTTGGGATGCGGTCAAGCAAGTTGTCCATTGTTCCGGCCTTTTCGAGCACGGACCCTGCTATGGTTGTCTTCATTCCGCCATCTTTCAGAATGGTTTTTGGCAAACTTGATTTCACTACCACTTCGCCTAACATCTTGCTGTCCTCTGCCAAGACGACGGTTACACCCTCGCCCTTGCAGTCCTTGAAGGCGGTCTTGTAGCCTACTGACGAGACCTTTAGGATTCCGTTGTCGCATGATGACCCTATGACGAAGCCTCCATCGTCGCCACTAACGGCGCCTTTGACAAAAGAAGAGTCTTGGCGATTAAGAAGAACCACATTGGCAAAAGAAACAGGCTTGCCAGTTTCATCCACAACCTTTCCCTTGATATCCTGAGCCATGAGTTGACAGACGGAAAGAAACTCAAACGATAAAAATAGTAGTATTGACTTTATACTCATTTTTAATAAGACGAAGCGGACAAGACCGCCATGACTTCTATTTTGAATTTATAACGGCTGCAAAGTTACACACTTTAAGGATTAAAGGAAAATTTATAACAAGTAATTTAAAAAAAAGTATATAAATATTGTTAAAAAGTTAAATACTCGTTAATGTTGACGTGATGGTTATGGGAAAAGTTTGATGCGTCAGTTATTAGGCAGTCATGTGCCATGAACGCCGTGAGGTCAGCCTTGATGCGCTTGTAAGGTTCTGAGGATGTAAAGGCGGTGTTTTTTTTCAACATCGGGATTACCGTTTCCACGGAGTTGTTGTAGCACGAGAGCTCGTTGCGCCTCTGCGTGCCGTGCACGCTTTGCCGTGCTATCTCAGCCTGCCGCTGCCTGACGAGCTTGTCGCACACGCGGTTGAGCATTGGCACCACCACTTTGTCGAATACGTGGTGTCCTTGGATATAGAGATATGTGGTCTCTGGTGTCACGCCGAGCCTTTGCAGGTCGTCTTCCAATAGGTGGTAGCTCTCCGTCGCGTCAGGGTTGGCTTTCTTCAGCTGGTCGCAGCGGCGCATGACCTTGCTCTTTATCAATGAGATAATGCGCTGCGCGTCATCCATGTTGAAGTTGGTGGTTTCTATGACGCGAAGGAAGTCTGTCATGGTAAACTCACCGTAACGACTTGTGCGGTAATACCAGATGTTCCAAACGAAAAGAGGATAAATGGCGCGCGAGAAATCCTCAAGATAGCGCTGCAAGTCGAAGATGTTGCGGTCGTTGAGCGTCACCGCCACGCACACGTCGTGGAGCGAAGGCGCGTAGCATTGAAGGTTCTCTATGGCGTAGGCATAGGTGTGGAAGATAAACGGGCTATTGAGGATTTTCCTCGATGTCTCCGTGGCACCTTGTATGAGATAATCGTAGTCGGCATCAACGCAGGCTACGAGCCATTGGCCGGTCTTGCCTCGCAGCGCGCTCATGAGGGCAGCCTTCTTGCCGCGCTCAAGGTTGTTCTCGCGCGTGGGCAACATTATCTCGAAGAAAAGCTTGTCGGTTTCAAACTGGCTTAATATGCTTCTCCAGAAAAACACGTCGTCGTAGCTTTCTACATAGGCCACGACTTTTCTTCTCTGCTGGCGAGAGTTAAGACAGTTGGCCGCTTGCAGATACGAAGAAGTGAGATTGTCCTGGAGTCGTTTCATGGTGCTCAGATTGTAATGTCGGACACTTCCGTCACCTTGTCCATCCATCCGTTCATGATGACAGCAGGCGAGTGGGTGGTGAGGATTATTTGCACGTTGGGGTTCAGGTCGATGATGAGGTCGATGAGCTGTTTTTGCCATTCTATGTGGAGGCTCACCTCCGGCTCGTCCATGAAGAGCACGTAGGGCTTCTGGTCTTCCACGAGCACGGTGAGCAATATGGCGAGGATTTGCTTCTCGCCACTCGACAACTGGTATGGCACCAGGGTCTCGCCCAACTGCGAGAAACTTATCTCGTTGTCGGTGCGCACAATCTTCTTGCCCGTGTCGGCGAAGAGCGAGTCGATGATGTCCTGGAATCTCTTTTTGGGTTCAGACAATTTCTGAGCCTCTTCACCAGCCGTGGCGCCGCCTTTCTGCAATACCTCTATCATGCGGTTGCCAATGTTGACCTGATAGTCAAGGTATTTGCGCTGGAGCTTGTAGAGCTGCCAGTCGAGCTCCGTGGCAAGCGAGATATTCATCTGCGACACCACCTCGGCGTTGATGAGCGGACGGTCGAACGACCTGATAATGTCGTAGCGTATCCAGTTGGCATCTTCCGGACTCACCTTGAGGTGCACGCCTTTCAACAAGTGGGAATGAAATTCGCCACCGGCGGCAAGTCCTTTTGCCACCTTGTTGATTATGGTCGACTTGCCCACGCCGTTGACTCCGCTGAGGATGTTCACGCTGCGGTCAAGGTTCCAGAGAATGTGCTTTCGACCGCTCCAAAGCGCGTCAATCTCAATCTGGGTGATATAATCGGCATATTTTTGCATGGTGGCAATGTTATGGTTGTTTGTTTTACAAAAATAGCAAAAAAATCAATCCACCGATTCTTTCGTGGCTTAATTCTTTTGATTTACAACGTTTTTTAGGAAATGCAGGTTTCATGGGTAGAAATAAACCCCTTGCCTGCCGGGAAGGATAAAAAGCCACGCCATAATATTTGGCGTGGCTTTGTTCAATGCTATTCTGTTGTGATACGGTTTACTCCGTCACGAAGCTCTTGAGGTCGTCGGCGTTGAAGTTCATGACGTATGCGTGAGAGCCGATGCATTCCTCTTCTGCCATGCGCACGAAGACGTTGGCGCTCTTCTCAAACTCCTCTGGATCCTTTATGGCATCCTTGAGCAGGAGCAGGGAGAGGACGATGTCGCCGGTCATGTTGTAGAGACGGCGGCCAAGGAAGTCGTGCTCGGCCTGGTCGTTGTCGGCCTTGACCTTGTCCACTGCCTCGGCATAGAGTTCTACACACTTGGCGATGCGGTCACGAAGAGGCTTGACAGCCTCTGACACTTCCTCAAGGAGCATCTCTTTCATGATGTTGAGGTATGTGCCATTGGTGATATAGCGGATAGCCGCGACTACCTGCAACTGTGTCGTGCCCTCGTAGATGGAGAAGATGCGGGCGTCGCGCAACAGGCGTTGAGCCTTATACTCCATGATGAAGCCAGAGCCACCATGCACGCTCACGCAGTCGTAAGCCGACTGGTTGGCGAACTCAGAGGTCATGCCCTTGCCCAGCGGTGTGAAGGCGTCTGCCAAACGGCTGTATGTCTTCATCTCCTTGCGCTCCTCGGCAGTGAGCTTGCGCTCGCGAGAGATGTCCTCAAGGGTCTTATAAATGTCCACGTAGCGTGAAGTCTGGTAAAGGATGGCACGGCTTGCGTCAAGCTTTGCCTTGGAACGAGAGAGCATATCGTAGACAGCTGGGAAGTTGATGATAGCCTCGCCAAACTGCTTACGCTCACGTGCGTAGCTCACAGCTTGGTCGTAAGCCTCCTGCTGCAGGCCGACGCTCTGTGCTGCGATGCCGAGACGCGCGCCGTTCATCAAGCTCATCACGTACTTGATAAGACCGAGGCGGCGGTCGCCGCAAAGCTCAGCCTTGGCGTTCTTGTAGACAAGCTCGCAGGTTGGCGAGCCGTGGATGCCGAGCTTGTTCTCGATGTGGCGCACGTCAACGCCACCATCGCGCTTGTCGTAGATGAACATTGAGAGACCGCGACCGTCACGAGTGCCTTCCTCGGAACGAGCGAGCACGAGGTGAATGTCTGAGTCGCCATTGGTGATGAAACGCTTCACGCCATTGAGCCTCCATGTGCCATCTTCATCCTGTGTGGCCTTTAGCATTACGTGCTGAAGGTCAGAACCTGCGTCGGGCTCGGTGAGATCCATTGACATTGTCTCGCCGGCGCAAATACGTGGGATATACTTGGCCTGCTGCTCAGGTGTGCCAAACTCATAGAGTGTGTCTATGCAGCTCTGGAGCGACCACACGTTCTGGAAGCCGCTGTCGGCAGCTGAGACAAGCTCGGAGAGCATGGAGAACACTGTCATGGGGAGGTTCAGTCCACCGAAACGGCGTGGCATGGTTACACCCCACAAGCCAGCCTTACGTGTGGCGTCGAGGTTCTCGTATGTCTTTGAGGCATAGAGCATGCGGTTGTTCTCAAGGTGTGGACCCTCTTGGTCAACGCTCTCAGAGTTGGGCTCGATAATGTTCTTTGCCACCTCATCGGTGATTTCAACGATACGCTTGTAGTTCTCGATGGCATCATCGAAAGAGACGGGAGCGTAGTCGAACTTGTCCTTGTCGGCGAAGTTGCGCTCTTTCAGCTCGACAATGCGCTTCATCAGAGGTGAGTCGAGATAATATTGTAGTTTTTTTGCGTCTGTCATTGTTGTACGTTATTCTCGATTCTTACTTATTGTTCTGCTTGTAATATTTGATGAGTTTCGGAACGACCTCCTCCACGGTGCCGGTTATGATATAGTCGGCAATCTGGTTGATAGGAGCGTCTGGATCACTGTTGACGGAGATGATGATGCCAGAGTCTTGCATGCCTGCGATGTGCTGAATCTGACCGCTGATGCCGCAAGCGATATACACCTTAGGATGCACGGTTACGCCAGTCTGGCCCACCTGCCTGTCGTGGTCTACCCATCCAGCGTCCACTGCGGCACGGCTTGCGCCCACCTCGCCGTGGAGCTCCTTGGCAAGCTGGAAGAGCTGGTCGAAGCCTTCCTTTGAGCCTACGCCATAGCCACCTGCCACGACGATAGGCGCGCTCTTGAGGTTGTTCTTGGCTGCCTCGACATGACGGTCGATAACCTGGACTGCGTATGACAATGGGTTGACATACTTCTTCGGGTCTGGGTAAACGACCTCGCCCTTAGCCTTGCCCTCATAGAGAGCCTTCTGCATGACACCTGAACGCACGGTCGCCATTTGTGGGCGATGCTCCGGGTTTACGATGGTAGCCACGATGTTGCCACCGAAAGCAGGACGAATCTGGTAAAGCAGGTTATCGTAGTGCTTGCCCGACTTCTTGTCGTCGTATTCGCCAATCTCCAGCTGCGTGCAGTCGGCGGTAAGACCTGAGGTCAATGATGACGACACCCTTGGGCCGAGGTCACGGCCGATGACAGTAGCTCCCATGAGAGCAATCTGTGGCTGCTCCTCCTTGAAGAGGTTGACCACGATGTCGGTGTGGGGTGCTGACGTGTAAGGGAAAAGGCCTTCGCCATCGAAGACGAAGAGCTTGTCAACGCCATAAGGAAGTATTTGGTCTTCCACCTTACCCTTGATGCCTGTGCCTGCCACGATGGCGTTGAGCTCCACGCCGAGAGTGTCGGCGAGCTTGCGGCCCTTGGTGAGCAGTTCTTGTGACACCTCCTGTACGGTAGTGCCTTCTATCTCGCAATATACAAAAACGTTATTCATTGTCTTAACTACTTATCCAATTATGCTCTCGTCTAACAGTTCTTTTACGAGTCCCTCCACATCCTCGTCGGAAGCGGTGAGTCTCTTGCTCTCCTTTGCCTGGAAGACAATGTTCTTCACGGCTTTCACCTTAGTGGGCGAGCCAGCCAGACCGCACTGGTCGTAGTCGGCTTCGCAGTCGGCGATGCTCCATTGGCCGAGCGTGAGATATGGGCGTGCCTCGTAGAGGGAAGCCCAAGGCTCGTCGCCCTTGCGCTCCATGGGGCAAGAGGCGTATTTGTATTTCATCACGAGCTTGGCGTTGCATGGGCGTGCCGGAGCCGCGGTGCCGTTGACTGTTACCATCACTGGCAACGGTGCCACGACGGTCTCCACGCCGCCATCGATATGCCGCACGATTGTAGCCTTGCCGTCTTTCACCTCTTTAATCTCCTCGGCGTAAGTCACCTGGTTGAGACCGAGCTTCTGTGCGACCTGTGGACCCACCTGTGCCGTATCGCCATCGATAGCCTGGCGGCCACCAATGACAAGGTCAACGTGGAACACGTCCTTGTCTATTTTCTCAATGGCTTTTGAGAGGAAATAGGCTGTTGCGAGAGTATCGGCACCAGCGCTCTTGCGGTCGGTGAGGAGCCAGCCAGCGTCGGCACCACGGTAGAGGCTTTCGCGCAGAATCTCTCCGGCGCGGGGAGGTCCCATCGTCACAACACCGACGTGTACGTTCTCTGGATCCAAATCTTTAAGGCGAAGAGCCTGTTCCAGCGCGTTGAGATCTTCGGGGTTAAAGATGGCAGGAAGCGCGGCACGGTTCACTGTGCCCTCGGCTGTCATTGCGTCTTTGCCCACATTGCGCGTGTCGGGTACTTGCTTGGCAAGCACTACAATGTTTAATTTCATGTATTCTTAAAATATATAATTATGTAATCTTCTTGAAGTTACGGATGAAATATCGGGACAAAATTACAACAAATTTAACTCCCTACCAAAGAAATAGCACGAAAACAGCCGTTTTTCGCACATTTCATACTGTTTTGTGCATTTTGAAAGCGGCTTATTGTGTTTTCAATATTCTATTTGCGTCTTTGGCCAATTCACGAGAAACAATTTCTCCTTGGCACGGGTAAAGGCGGTGTATAGCCAGTGGATATAGTCGGGGGTGAGCATGTCGTCGGTCATGTAGCCTTGGTCGAGATAAACGTGTTGCCATTGTCCGCCTTGTGCCTTGTGGCAAGTGACGGCGTAGGCGAACTTCACTTGTATGGCATTGAAATACTTGTCTTTTCTCAATGCCTTCATGCGGTCGGCCTTGATGGGTATGTCGGCGTAGTCGGCCATCACCGCGTCAAACAGCATCTCGTTTTGCTCCCTTGTCAGTGCGGGAGCCTCGCTTGTGAGGGTGTCGAGAAGGATGGTGGTGTCGAGCTCGCTGTTGTTGAAGTCGGGGAATTGCAGGGTGGCATCTGCGAAATGGAAGCCATAAAGGTCTATGAAGTTGCGCACCCGGCGCACTATGCAGCGGTCGCCATTGGCAACGAAGGTTTCTTTTGGCTCTTTCTCGTTGTTTATGTCTCCGCTGGGGATATACTTGTTTTTCACCACCATCAGCATGTCTCCCGGGCATATAGCCTCCTCCCTGTCGAGTATGCTGTTCCTTATACCATTATTATATATGTTCGCCCTCTTGTTGGAACGTGTTATCACTATGGTCTCGTCGGTGCCCATCTTGCTATAGCTTGAGGCGAGGCTTTCTATCAGTTCGTTGCCCGGCATGACCACGATGTCGGAGAACAAGTGCAAGTGTATTTTTGGCAGACGTGTCATCTCGCTATGGGTGATCATGCGCCTTATGAGCGTGGCATTGAACAATATGCCTGAGTCCTGGCCTTGCCTGAGCACCTCGTCGAGGTCGCATTGGTATACGTTGAGGCCGTAGCTCTCAAGCTCTTGTGGTGACAATGCCGGGGCCTCTTCCTCGCCCACGGGTGGCAACTGCGCCTTGTCGCCTATGAGCATGAGCCGGCAATTGTTGCCATTGTAAACGAAGCGCATGAGGTCGTAGAGCACGCTACCAGAGCCGAATCCGCTTTCCCCGGCGCTGCCGTTGCCTATCATGGAAGCCTCGTCGACCACGAACAAGGTGTTCTTGTGTACATTGAAGTTGAGGTCAAAGCTGCCGCCAACTCCCGTGAAACTCTTTTCCCGGTAAATGGCACGGTGGATGGTGGAAGCCTGCATGCCACTGCTGAGCGAGAACACTTTGGCGGCGCGCCCCGTTGGTGCCATGAGCACGAGATGCTGGCCGAGCGAGCGGAGGGTATATACGATGGCCGCGGCGAGCGAGGTCTTGCCTGTGCCGGCTGATCCTCGCATCACCATTGCCGCCTCTTGCCTGCGGTCGGCAAGAAAGCGTGAGAAAACGGTAAGGGCGTTGTATTGGTCTTGTGTGGGGGAAAACCCGAAATTACCAATGATGCGCTCTACCAGTTCGAAGGTCTTCATCTGAACAATGAGAAGTTTACGCTACCATAGCTTCTGTGCTCCACGAAATGCGGCTCTTGGGAGAAGTCGTAGTTCTTCCCGTGTTCCAGCACGAAGACGCCCTCGGGTTTCAACAGCTCATATTCGAATATCAGGCTTGGTATGCTGGCGAGGTTGTCCAGGGCGTATGGAGGGTCGGCGAAGATGAAGTCGAACGTCTCGTGGCATTTCTTCAGGAAGCGGAAGACATCTCCGCGTATCAAGATGTTGTCGGTGGCACCAATCTTCTTCATGCATTGCGATATAAAGGCGGAATGGTCCCTGTCGGCCTCCACGCTTATCACCGGGGCGCAACCTCTCGACAGCATCTCAAGCGAGATGCTTCCCGTGCCGGAGAAGAGGTCCAAGGCCGCCGAGCCGTCAAAGTCGATGTAGCCGTTGAGCACGTTGAAGATGTTTTCCTTGGCGAAGTCTGTTGTGGGTCTTGCCTTGAACGTGCGTGGGATGTCGAAATGGCGTCCTTTGTGTTTTCCTGTTATTATTCTCATGCGAGTAAAGATGTTATCATGTCAAACGTAATGCCCTTTTCCTGTGTCAGCGGCACGTTGTTGAAACTTGCCGTTGAGCTGATGACCGCGACCATCTGGACGTATGCGCGCAGGTTCTTTAGCAGCTCTTCCTTGTTGGGAATCTCGCCCCCGAGAAACAGTTCGTCGTGCATCTGGTCCAAGGCGAGTTGTTTCCATACGAAGAGCGTGAAGTAGACGGCATCCTTGACGGAATGGGCCTGGTAGCGGTTATAGAAAATGAAATGGTTGCGCTCGAAGCTGAATATTTCCAAATCGTTGTCGTGGAAATAGGCATACAGTTTTCGCCTGTTGCCCAGGAAATGCCTCCTGTGTAGGTAGTCCCATACGGGTTGCATGAGGTGGACATACCTTGTGTCGCTGTAATGGTCTTCCACCACGAGCTTCAGGTCGCGGTTCAGCGCGAACACCGCCACGGCGTTCAAGTCGGGAAGAACGTTGCCCACGATGACACTGCCCTCGGTGGAGGGGAAAGAATGCTTGTAGAGGATTTCCTTGTCGTTCTCGTTGTATTCGTCGAGTGGTATCAAGAGCACGGGCGAGTCGACAAGCACCTTGCCCCTTCCGATGGCAGGGTCTTTCAGCATCTCCACGGTCTTGAAAGCGTCCCTGAGCTGCGCGGCTGCCGATATGCCGCTTTTCGAGGGGTATTTGTAAAAGTCCACTTGGGTGCGGTCCGTGTCCTTGGGAAGCGCGAAGGCGAGGGAACTGGCCGTCACCCTTAATGTCATTCTTTTTTGCATGGTCTTTTCGATATTCATGTTGTTAGCGTGGCTGGGTTGGCCTTACCAGTTGCCCACATTGTCGTTTGGTGTCTCCGTGTCACCTATTTTCAGCCCCGGGAATCTTCCGTTGGCGTTGGCTTCCTCCGTGAGCTCGCCTATGGTTGACTGGTCGAGCCCGTCTAAGTACTGTTTGTATGTCGCGCCACATTCCATCACGGGTATTGCCTTTCCGCCCTTTCCCGGGAGCGTTGTCGCGGTGAGCGTGAACCGCTGGCCTTCCACACATGGGATGCTGCCGAGCGAGTCGGCGAGAAGTCCGCATCGTGCGAGCTCCTTGAAGCTTGCGGCGTATACGCCATGCCTTGCCCTGTATTTCTCCTCTGCGGCGCGGATGACCATGAGCCTTTCCTTCACGGCTTTCTCGCGTCTCGCCTTCTGCTTCTCAAAATGTATGGGAGAGCCGATGCTTAAAAGGCACAGGAGGGCTAACAGGAAGACACATCCGCCGAGACAACACGTTTTGTTGACTTTTAATCTCATTTCTCTTTCCTCTATGTGTAAGATGAACTGCTATGGTGCAAAGTTACGAAAAAAATCACAAGAGCGGACTTAAAAGTCTTATTAAGCTCGTCCAAAGCCTTTTCCGGAATGAGAGGTGCGCGCGCGTGGACATCTCGTCGTAGCCTTGGCTGAGTGCTTGGTCGTTGAGAAATATCTTCTTCATGCGCAAAGCCACGCCCTCGTCGTAGAAGAAGACGTTGGCTTCGAAGTCGTGCTCAAAGCTGCGGAAGTCTACGTTTGTGCTTCCGCAAGTGCTGATGCTGTCGTCGCTGACAAGAAACTTGGAGTGGTTGAACCCTGCCTGGTAGAAAAAGACCTTCACCCCTGCCTCCGCCACTTCGCCGATATAGCTCGTGCTTGCCCATTCCACAATCTTTGAGTCGCTGTGCATGGGCACTATCAGCCTCACGTCCACCCCCGCGAGCGCCGCGGTGCGCATGGCGAAAAGCACGGGTTCCGTGGGCAGGAAGTAAGGGGTTTCCATATAGACGTAGCGCTTTGCCTCAAGCAGTATGCGCACGTAGCCCTGCATGATGTCGGGCCAGAGGGTTATAGGGCTGCTTGTCACCACCTGCGCCAGACAGTTGTTGTTGATTGTGGGGTCGAGTGGGGGATAGTAGCTTTGGTTTGTTATGAGCGTGCGGTCAACGAAATACCAGTCCACGAGAAATGCCCGTTGCAATCCGTAAACCGCACCGCCCCTCACTCGCGTCACCATGTCGCGCCAAGGTTGCGTCCCGGTTCCCTTCACGTATCGTGTGGCTATGTTCATGCCGCCTATGAACCCCACCTGCCCGTCGATGACGATTATCTTGCGGTGGTTGCGGTAGTTGGCCTTCGACGTGAACATGGGGAACTTCACGGGCATGAAAGGATGGATGTCGATGCCGGCGTTGCGCATGCGCTCGTGAAAGGCGTTTTTCACCTTCAGGCAGCCCACGTCGTCGTATATCACCCTCACCTCCACGCCGTGTTCCGCCCTTTCTATCAAGGCGTCGGCAATGAGGTTGCCAAGCTCGTCGTCCTCGAAAATATATATGTCTATGTGGATGTGCTTTTTGGCGAGGCTTATCTCGCGCAGCAGGTTGGGGAAGAACTCGTAGCCCGACGTGTAGATAGTCACCTCGTTGTCCTTGAATGGCAATGCCATGTTCTGGTTCTTGAAGAGCATCATCAGCGGGCGGTGCGATTCTGGCAGACGGAGGTTTCTCTGCTCTATGTACTCGAACATCGACCGCTTGGTGAGCTGGCTCAACGACCTTTCGGAGATGAGCCTTTCCTTGCGCGTGTTTTGCCCGAAGAAGAAATAGAGCAGAATGCCCACGAAGGGCACCGCCCAAAGCACGAGAATCCATGCCATGGTCTTTGAAGGCTGTCGATTATCCATCACGACCTTCAGCATCACGATGATGTCTACAGCGACATACGCGACGTAGAAAAGCCAATAGATATAATCTGTACCTCCCATTGCCATTCCTTATTTTATGCCTATGAGCTTGTGGGTCTGAAGGCTGAGCCTCCATTGTGGGTGCCGGGTGATGTATTCCACGCAACTTTTCATGATGGAGCTGTTAGCTTCTTCCTCTCCGCAGTCGAGTGGTTGCAGATAATAGAAGTCCGCGCTGACACCATGGTCGCAGGGCTCTTCTTTGCCGTTGAAAAGCACCTTCAGCTCATTGCAATGCCTCACTTCGACACGTTCCTTGGGCGACACCGTCAGCCAGTCGAGGTTTGCCGGAGGCTCGTTGGTGCCGTTGCTCTCCATCGCCACCAAGCTGAATCCCGCGTGGTGGATGGCATCGATGAGCGCCGAGTCTGCTTGCAAGGTGGGTTCTCCGCCGGTCAGCACCACCATGGGCCTTGCTGCCGCCTCCGGGACGAGACGTGTCATCCGCCTTGTTATTTCCTCGGCGGTCAGGTTCTCGAATTTTGAGAAGTCGGTGTCGCAAAACGGGCATTTCAAGTTGCAGCCGCTGAACCTCACGAACACGGCTGCCCGTCCGGTGTTGTGCCCTTCACCTTGCAGCGAATAGAAAATGTCGTTGACGCGGTAGGTCTTCTCCATCATCTATTTCTCGTAAATGGCCACGTTGCTCGATGTCTCAGCCACCCTTGCCTTGTAGCAATGTGGTATCTCGTCGACAATCCATTTGGCTATGTTCTCTGCCGTGGGGTTGAAGTCGAGCACCTCGTTCAAGTCCTTGTGGTCGAGCTTGCCGTGTATCTTCTGCTTTATGAGCGTGAAGTCGATGACCATGCCGTTGTTGTCGAGCTCCTCGTTTTTGCAGTATACCGTTATTTGCCAGTTGTGGCCGTGTATGTTCTCGCATTTGCTGCCGTGGTCGAGAATGAGGTGGTGGCAGGCAGAGATTTCAAACGATTTTTCTATGTAGTACATTCTTTTTATATTATAAATTGTAAATCAAAAACTATAAATCGCGATGTCATTTGTTTTTCTGTATGTACGCCAGCTCGTTGAGCGCGAAGTCGCTGTTCTCCGGCTCGTTGAGCATCTTGGTGAGTATGGCCTCCGCCTCGTCGTATCTGTGGAGGCTGACGAGCAGGAACGCCTTGCGTCGCTTCATGAAGCTGATGAATTCTTCGAGCCTCGCCCTGCCCGAGTCGTACGGGTCGTCGTCCTCGTCACTGTCCGCGAAGCTGTTTTCGCGCAAGCGCGACAGGTCGTTTATCAGGTTGTTGATGGCGTCGAGAGCCCTGAAGTCCTTGTTGTTGACCAAGCAGTTGATATACACCTCCGTATACTTGCCAATCTCATAGGGCATCGTGGACTGTATGTAGAAGCATGCCTTCTCATATTGTCCCAAGCCCATATAGCAGCAGGATATGAGATAGGCGGTCTCGTTGATGGAATCCTTGCAGGCGCGGTCGTTGTTGGCCCATCTGGTTCCCAGTTCGCGGTAGGCGTAGGTCAAGTGCCCCAAGGCTTCGTAGAAACGCCTCTGCAGATACAACCGCTTGCCAAGGTGGAAGCTCTCGGCTATATGCGTGTCTTGCATCTTGGCGAGCATGGTCTCCTCTTCGGTCATGTTCGCTTCGTCGCCGTTCTTCACCTTGCTCATGGCCTCCTTCCAAACATAACGGAAATGGGCGAGCCGCTCCTCCGAAGGCGTGAGGTCGTAGCCGATCAGCACGCTCGCCATCAACTTCTGCCGTTGCCATGAGCCGTCAGCGGTCTCACCGTTCAGCGACGCGGGCGGCAGCGATAGCGTTATGCGATAGTAGAGCGTGTCCTTGGTGTGGCCTTCCGCTTCGAAGTCTATCATCATGTGCCGTTCGCACGTCAGGTCGCGAGGGTCGTAGAAGTTGAGTTTGGCAAATGCCGACTCGTGTTTGAACTTACCCTCGTCAATGAGCACGGCGTGAACGCTCATGCCCAATATCTCCTCGGTGCTTGATATTGTTCGTGTTGCATCCTTTTCGGTTATTGTCAAGCTGATGGGCACGATGTCGGCAAGCCCCATTGTGGTGGCAAGCATGTGGCCCAGGCTGAAAGGCTTGCTTGCCGTCTCATGCCATTCGGGGCCTTCCTGTTGGTGGGTCATCTCTTGCTCACGCATGAGCTCAAGTTCGCTGTCGATGTCGGCGGCCTTTTTCTCCTGGTCGCTTTTTCTGTTCCTGCCTAACGCCTCAAACTTCTTTATGAAAGTGTTTTGCCAGCGAAAGGCGTTGCCCATGGCTGTCTGCAACGACTGTTCGGCACCGTCTTGCACCACTGGTATCTCGCTTATGAAATGCAAGTCCACACAGTTCTCTTTGCTGTCTATGGTGTATACTATGCGGCAGTTCTCGGCATTGATGTTGCAGAGGTTGCACACAGAACGCACGTTCTCGATGCTGTCCATGTCTGCCTTGTAGAAGTAGAGGTAGTTTATGGTGGCAAACGCCTGGCCCTTCTCTACCTCGATGTTGAAGTGCCCGCCTTGGTAGACGAAACGCGAGGTGAAAGTGTCCTTGTCCTTCGTCCATTCCGCGTTGACGTTAAGTTGTCTCAAGGCCTTTTTTATTATAGCCTTGACGTCGCTTTCGCGTGGTGCCATCATGGCCTTCCTCAAGCCCATGAGCCTTAACACGACGATTGCAGTTAAGGCTATGGCTATCAAAAAGAAAGATATGTTGGTTATGATGTCGATTATTTGCATGGCTTTCTCCTTTGTAATGTGCAAAGGTAGCAAATATAGTTTAGAACTCGCATGGTTTTATACAATATTAATTTGGTTCTATGTCGAATCGTGTGGGTAGGGAGTTTCATTAGGATTCCGCGAATGTTAAATGCCATGAAAATATTAGACAAAAGGCCGTCTGAGAATCGCCAATTTAAAAATGATTGTCCTTTTGCTTGATTCGTGGCTATTCTTGCGATAATTGTGCAACTTGCTGATTGATAATTGATTGTGATTATCTACTCATTGCAGGATGGCTGAAAGCGTAATCCAATGTCGACATTACGCTGAAACGGCAACGCGATTTCACTGAAATCGCGTTGCCGTTTCAACGTAACCGCGTTGTCATACCAATGCAACCGTGTTGCCATATCAGTGTGATCGCGCCCGATTACATTATCGAAACCGCGTTCTTGTGCGGTGACATGGCGTTTTCATGCCGTCAAGCTTTCATTTCTGTTCCTGGATTACGCTTCCGCCAAGTGTTAAATTCTGCCAACAATTCTTTACAATCCGCCCCTGCCAACTGTTTACGATGCTGCATCCTACCCACACGAGTCGACATGGTTCCAAAATTATTTCCATGTTCATTCGTGATTATCAAGGATTGTTAGTATCTTTGTGGATAAAGAAATAAAATGAAAGGACATGGCGAAGAAAAACCTCAATAGCGTCAAGATAGTATTGGTTGAAGGAATGTTCTAAAACTCACTTCCGACACGGAGAACCGTGAATTGGTATTTAAGGTAATAGCGCAGAGCTGCTATTATGATGGGTATAAGAGGTAAAAAATATAGCAAAGTCGCAACAGAAAATTATATATACTATGAGTACAAAAGCAAAACCATTCATCAAATGGTTGGCGGAAAAGGTCAACTCATTGAACAACTGGAAGCAAAACTCCCAGCTGACTTTGATAATTGGGATAATGCGACATACATAGAGCCATTTGTTGGCGGTGGGGCTATGTTGTTCTATATGCTGCAACAGCATCCAAACATCAAAAGAGCCGTAATTAACGACATCTGCGGTAACTAAAAACTAAGAATTATGGCAAAAATAAAAGTTGAAAATACTGAAATATCTGTTCTTAATGTGCAAAACGAGGATTACATATCTTTGACGGATATGGCACACAGCCAAATGCAGGAACATATCATTTTTAGATGGATGAGCCTCAAAAGCACAATAGAGTACCTCGGTGAATGGGAAATGCTGTATAATCCAAATTTTAATTGTACCGAATTCGATACAATTAGAAATGCAGCAGGAAGCAACAACTTCGTGCTTTCCGTTAAGGCGTGGATTCAAAGAACAGGTGCCATTGGCATTATGGCAAGGGCTGGTCGTTATGGTGGAACTTATGCACATCGAGACATCGCTTACCACTTCGGAATGTGGATAAGTCCTCGCTTCCAACTTCTGTTGGTAAAAGAGTATCAACGTCTTAAAGCTGACGAGCAGAAACAATTATCATGGTCTGCCAAGCGTGAACTTTCCAAGATAAATTATCGTATTCACACGAATGCCATCAAAGCCAATCTTATTCCAGCAGAAGTGACTCGCGAGCAAGCAGCCATGAAGTATGCCGACGAAGCTGACGTTCTTAATATGGCCATGTTTGGTATGACAGCAAGGCAATGGCGTGAACAGAACCCTGGAAGGAAAGGTAACATCAGAGATTACGCCACAATCAATGAACTCATTTGCCTCTCAAACATGGAGAACCTCAATGCAGTATTCATCAATGATGGAATGCCTCAGTCGGAAAGACTTGTTAAACTGAACCAAATAGCTATTCAGCAGATGAAGATCCTTGAAGACACAAATGGGCGTAGACTTCTAAAATAAACTATCATGGCACAAAAGAAATATACACAGGTTCAACAGGTGATAGACACGTTACGCAAATATGGTGGATATGCTACTCTTGGCAGTCTGTACCATCTTGTCGATACGAGTTCATGGGCGACGAAGACTCCAAACGAATCCATCAGAAGAATTGTACAAAAATCTAAGGAAATTTTCAGAATTCAGCCTGGACTATGGGCGTTAGAAGAATGCCGTGATGAAGTTATGCGCAAATTTGATATTCATCAACAAGAAACTCAGAGCGTGGAGCGGTTTACACATGGATATTATCCAGGGCTTATTATCGAGATTGGCAATATGAAGCATTATACAACTTATGTCCCTGCTCAAGACCAAAATCGCAGATTCCTAGAAAAACCATTAAAGAATCTTTGTTCTACAATTCATATACCCAACTTTTCATACAAGAACTTGACCAATAGAGCAAGAACTGTGGATGTTATATGGCAGTGGCTAACTGCTTGACAGAACTTGGCTATAGGATTCTGAATGTAATCACATGGGAAAAAACAAACCCACCAGTCAATATCTCATGCCGATATTTCAAAT
>CAVKWN010000069.1:0-18645 GCA_963660075.1 Lachnospiraceae bacterium | reverse complement strand
AGAATGCCTGCCTGTCACGCAGGAGGTCACGAGTTCGAATCTCGTACGCACCGCAAAAAGCCATTCATCTTTTGATGAATGGCTTTTTTGTTTAGGAATCTTCCTTGACTCTAAATTATATGCGGATAATTTTTAGATAGCTTAAATTCTGTCAAGCACACGCACAATCAGTCCGTCAATGTCACCCTTATAATTGGTTTCCATCCTCTTGGCACGACGATTGGCTATTACCATACAGCAGGTCATGGCGTGATGTCCCATCAGCGTGGAAAGACCAGCCAAGGCAGACGACTCCATCTCAAAGTTGTTCACACGCAACCCCTCATATTCAAAACTCTCAATCTTCTCGTTAAGCCCCGGAGCCATCAATGGCAGGCGAAGCTCGCGCCCTTGAGGACCAAAGAAGCCACCACAAGCCACGGTGATGCCACGCACCATGTCGTCGCCAGCAATGCGGTCGAGCAGTTCCTTATCTGCCGATGCCACATAAGGGTTGCCCATTTTGTCGTTCCATCCCACATGCCGCTTAAACGCTTCTTCCATCTTCATGTCACTCGCCTCGTCTCTTCCAGCATAGAAATTGAGCAAGCCATCAAAGCCAATGCTCTTGACACTCGCCACGTACGTGCCAAGAGGCGTGTTTGGCTGAAGGCCTCCGCAAGTGCCCACCCTGACAAGAGTGAGGGCTCGATGCGTCGGCTTCTCCGTGCGAGAGTCAAAGTCTATGTTTGCCAAGGCGTCAAGTTCGTTGAGCACTATGTCGATATTGTCGCATCCTATGCCTGTGCTGAGCACGGTTATCCGCTTGCCTTTATAGCAGCCTGTTATCGTGTGGAACTCACGATTGGAAATGTCGCACTCCGTGCTGTCGAAATGGGATGCCACAAGCCCTACCCTGCCTTGGTCGCCCACGAGGACTACCTTATCGGCAAGTTGCTCAGGCTTGATATGAAGATGGAAAATAGAGCCATCATTGTTTATGACGAGCTCTGATTCAGGAAAAAAGTTACTCATATCGGTTGTTTTTAGTTTTAGGTTTTATGCTTTATCTTATTTTTCTAACCGTCGTATTTGTTTCTCCGTATTAGAAATGTCTTGTTTTGTGTTCTCCAACTGTTTCTCTGCCTTCAAGATGTTTTGCGACAAAGACTTGTTTCCATGACGATAATTCTCCCGCATTGTCTCCAGCTTTGTTTTATCCGAGGCGTACATGGCTTGAAGCTCCACAAGTTGCTTGTAGAGTTGTCGGCTCTTGTCGTTCTTGAATTGTGTCAGACACGTTATCACCGTGTTGTCATCCACCACGAAAGACATGGCGTTGGCGTTGCTTTTCTTGGCCGCGTTTCTCTTTATCAAGTTTTCAAGTCGCTTTATCGCGGCATTGCGGTTGCCGAAATTCCATGTCGACTTTATGCTATGCAAACTTGCGAAACTTGTAAGCTCCTCGTCGTCGAGGTCGTCATCGTTGAAGTTCTGTCGCTTCTCCGTTGGCACGAACGTATAGACGCACACCTTGCCCTCGGGTTGTCGGCGGTCAGTGACCAACCATCCAAGCGAGTCAAGGTCGTCAATGGCAAGCAAGTAGTCGTTAGCCGTGGAGTTGAACGGCAACCCCACGTTCTGCGGCTTATACCACGACGAGTTGTCAGAGTCGAAAGAGCTCATGAAGATGTCGCGTCCTCCCATGCTCTCGCTCCCCTCTGCCGAGAAATAGAGCGTCACGCCATCCGGGGCGAGGAACGGGAAGTTCTGGTTCGTATACATTTGATTGTTAAAATCAGAAATGTGTGAGCCCTTACCCCATTCGTCACCCAACTTGATTTGAGTGTAAAGTTGTGAATTTGTTGAGTCGCCATCGGCATATATCCTGCGCAAGCCCAACTCATTCTCATACTCCCCCATCTGGTTGGCAATGTCAGCCTTAGGGTTTCTCGTCGTCAACATTCCCGCTTCCTTGCTCAATGGGACATGCCTGAGAAAATCGTTCTTGTCAACCACTACACTGTCGATGAACATGACCTTTGCCGTGGCAGGCAGCAGACTCTTGAAAAGTTTCATTCCCTGCGAAGAGGCCTGCTGCGAAGGCTCTTTTGAGTTCTGCGCGGCAGGCGTTTTCTTAACCACAGGCTGCTTCTTGCGCTGAGCACCAGCACCGATAATCACGAAAGATAATAATAGTAAGAGAACTGTTTTTTTCATTGTTCATGTTTTTTTAGGAGCGGCAACATCGTGCCGCCCCCATAACTTATGCGAGCAGCTGGCTCGCCATGTTTGCCGCGGCTCGCCTTCCGTCGCCCATGGCAAGGATCACGGTGGCACCGCCACGCACTATGTCGCCTCCGGCATATATGTTTTGCCTTGACGAGCGCATGTCCTCGCCCACGACGATGGTATCCTTGCGTCCGAGCTCAAGGCCGGGAACCGACTTCGGGACAAGCGGATTTGGCGACACGCCTATCGCCACGATGACCTGGTCGCAATCAAGCGTTTGGATCTCACCTGTGGACACTGGCCTACGACGGCCTGAGGCATCGGGCTCGCCAAGCTCCATCACGTCGAGCACGACGGCTCGCACGCGTCCCTGCTCGTCGGCAAGATATTCCTTGGGATTATGGAGCGTGAGGAAATGGATGCCTTCTTCCTTGGCGTGCTTCACCTCTTCCAGACGTGCCGGCATCTCCACCTCCGACCTACGATACACAAGCGTAACATCGGCTCCAAGGCGTTTTGCCGTGCGGCAAGAGTCCATGGCAGTATTGCCACCGCCTACCACCACAACCTTCTTGCCAATGTTCATTGGCGTGTCGGTATCCGGGTTAGCGGCATCCATGAGGTTGACACGGGTCAGATACTCGTTGGACGACATCACGTTGATAAGGTTCTCACCCTGTATGCCCATGAAGTTGGGCAGTCCTGCTCCCGAGCCCACGAAGATACCCTTGAATCCCTTTTCCTGCAACTCGTCTATGGTTATGGTCTTGCCAATGATGGTGTCTGTCTGGAAATGTACGCCCTCGCGACGCAGCGTCTCTATCTCGGCATCCACGATACGGTTGGGCAACCTAAACTCCGGTATGCCGTATTTCAGCACTCCGCCAATCTCGTGCAATGCCTCAAACACGTATACCTCGAAGCCTTTCTTCACCATGTCGCCAGCGAAGCTCAAGCCCGATGGTCCACTTCCTACCACGGCCACCTTTATGCCATTGCTCGGTGCCACCTGTGGCAACTTGCCGTCGCCATGCTCGCGCTCGTAATCGGCAGCGAAGCGCTCCAGATAGCCTATGGCCACGGCTGGCTCGTTCATCTTCAAGTGCAGGCACTTGCTCTCACACTGCTTCTCTTGTGGGCACACCCTGCCACATACGGCAGGCAAGGCTGAGGTCTGCCTTAGCACAGAAGCCGCACCAAGGAAGTTGCCACGCTCAATGTTCTTGATGAAGTCGGGAATATTGATATGCACAGGGCATCCCTCCACACACGACGGCTTGGCGCAATCGAGGCAACGGCGTGCCTCCTGCATTGCCATTTCCTTTGTCAAGCCCTTGTTCACTTCCTCCAAGCGGGTTGTAGCCCTGTATTCGGGATCCAACTCAGGCATCTTCACGCGCTCAATGGCCATGCGCTCCTTTGGCTTCATAGCCTTGCGCAACTCAGCGCGCCAAGGTGCCGACCTGTCGGCAATCTCGTCGTCGCCTTTCTCCGAAGAGACCGCTTGGCAAAGCGAAGCCTCAACCTCGGGCGTGGAAGCCTCCGGCTGCGCGCCGCCATCGGGCTCGCCAGCTTCGTGCCAACGCTGAAGATCGTCCTGCTCAACCTTCTTGAAAGTGGCCATTCGGCTCAGCATCTCGTCCCAGTCGACCTCATCGCCATTAAACTCAGGGCCATCGATGCAGACGAAACGGGTCTTGCCGCCAATGGTGAGTCGGCAAGCACCGCACATGCCCGTGCCATCCACCATGATGGTGTTGAGCGACACGTCGTTTGGAATGTTGTATTTCTTTGCCATCAACGAGGTGAACTTCATCATCATTGGGGGGCCAATGGCGAGCACCTTGTCTACCTTCTCGCGCTTTATCACTTCCTCCACGCCAACCGTCACCACGCCCTTCTGGCCGTATGACCCGTCGTCGGTCATTATTATTACCTCGTCGCTGTTCGCCCTCACCTCGTCTTCGAGGATTATGAGTTCCTTGGTCCTTCCGGCGAGAACCGACACCACCTTGTTGCCGGCATCGTGCAAGGCGGTGAGGATTGGCAGGATGGCGGCTATGCCGATGCCACCACCTGCACACACCACAGTGCCATATTTTTCTATCTTCGATGGCGTGCCAAGTGGGCCTACCACGTCTTGCACGTATGCGCCCTCAGGCAGCTCACAAAGTTTTGTGGACGAGAGGCCCACCTCTTGCACCACGAGGGACAACGTTCCCTTCTCGGGATCGCTCATGGCTATAGTGTAAGGCACCCTTTCCGAGTGGCTGTCAACACGTATGATGATGAAGTTGCCAGGCTTACAGCTCTTTGCGATAAGCGGTGCCTCCAACTCTAAATAATAGACCTTCTCTGAGAATTGGGCCTTCTTCAGGATTTTATTCATTGTCTTTAGTTTTTGTTAGTTTCTTTTCAGCGAGGATGTTGTTGCCCAAGTCGCGAATGGTGATTACCCCATTGTCCAATATTCCAAACGTGGGCTCTTTGCCACCCTTGGGGAAGGTTATCGATCCCGTGTTGCAAACAACGGTATGGCCGCCATTCTCGGTGTTATCCATGTCGGTCAACTCCCACAGGTGGGTGTGGCCATAGACCACGGCGTCGAAATGGCCTGGCGGGAGCGTCTGCTTGTTATACACGTGGCCATGGGTGAGGAGAATCTTCCGTCCCTCGTCAACCACCACTGCGTAAGTGCCCAAAATCGGGAACTGGAGCAACATCTGGTCCACCTCTGAGTCGCAATTGCCCCTTACCGCCACAATCTTGTCTTTCATCTTGTTCAGCTCTTCTGCCACGCCACGTGCGTCGAGTCCCTCGGGAAGCGAGTTTCTCGGCCCGTAGTTCATGATGTCGCCAAGCAGCAACAACATGTCGCATCGCTCCTTGCGGTAGATGTCAAGCACCGTCCGCAGTCTCGGCAGCGAGCCATGAATGTCGGAAAGCAGGAAATATTTCATATCATTATGTTTTTGTTTTTCAGTTCTTATCCTGTTTTTCAGTTCTTGAAATAGTCTTTCAGGCTTGCGTCGCGCGTCTGCTTCGTTATCTTTCTCACGGCATGGTCGCGAATCTGCCTTACCCTCTCTCGCTTCAGTCCCATCTCAGCGGCTATCTCCGCCATTGTCCTCGTTTCCACGCCCAGGCCAAAGAAGCGTTGCACCACATGGCGCTCCCTCTCTTGCAGATTGGCGAGAATGGCGCTCAGCTCTTTCGTGAGCAGGTCTTGCCGCAGCGTCTTGTCGGGGTCGGGCGCGTCGACATCGGGAATCGACCTCGCGAGACTTCTCTCCGCACTGCCTCCCACCGGCGCGTCTATCGACAACGCGCGCGAGCGTCGCTTCTCCAAGGTGGCGTCTTTCACGTCGCGCGGCACACGGTATATGCCCGCCTGCTGCTCTATGGCCTTGCCTATGGCGTCACGCACGAAGGGAGCGGCATAGGTGACAAAGCTCTTGCCAAGTGACGCGTCGAAAGAGCGCGCCGCCGACAGCATGCCGATGTTCCCCTCGCTTATGAGGTCTTCCATTTCAAGCCCACGGTGCTTATACTGTGAGGCCAAACTTATCACGAACCCCTGGTTGGAGCTGATGAGTTTCTCTATAGTCTTGCGGTCGTTTTCCATGGTAAAGTCCTTTTCGTTTCTGTTTATTATAATCCAGACTCCAGCAACATCTCGGCCACCTCCTCAGGTGTATTGAACGGCATGCCGTCGAGGAGTTCCTGGTCGGAAAATTCGTTGGAGAGGTCTTTCGCCTCTTTTTCCGTTAGTCGCGGTGTGCCATCGCCGTCCTTGGCATTGAGCAGGAGGTCAAGTATCTTGCTGCGGTATTCGTCTACTTCCATAGTTCTTTCTATTTTTTTGTAAAGTTACGAAAAAATATTGAGCTGTGTCAAGAGAAGTGGCAAATGATTAGTATTTTTTTATGCTACCGCCTACGACCGCCCATTCACCGTAAATTATTTTTGCCTGATTTTAACACTTATACAGCGTACCATCCAGAGCGTTAAAGCGAGGTCGCGACGCCACCTAACGCCCCTAAAAGCCTGGCTTTGCCATATTCCCGCTGCCATTTAAGCCTTATCGCATCGCCTTTACGCTTAAATGGTGACACGATATAAGCGTAAAGGCAAGGCGATTCAAGCGTAAAGACAACACGAAAATTACGCTTGGAAACAGACGGAAAGCATAGTGCATTCATATTCAAGCGATTACGAAAGCCACCACAATTCGTCCATTTGCGACCAAGAGACCGCCCAATTGGTTTTATTCGATTCACAGATGGTCATTTGTAAAGATTATTCATCATTTTAACATTTTCCCCATCCAGTGACGACACGAGGCAAGGCAAAAAATATCATCAACATTTGCGAATGTCGCGATTATTGCTTATTTTTGCAATATAAACCAATGCTGAAAGCCATGGAAGTGAGAGACGTGTTTGAGATGCGCAAGGAGGGCAGGCATGAGGAGGCATACGGTGCCATACTGCAGTTATATGCCATGCATCAGGGGCCTCATACCAACCTGTGCATGTTTTGGTGCACCAACGACATGTTCAAGTTGCGCGCACGGCAAAAGCGCACCGAGGAGGCACGCCGCCTGCTCTTCCAACTCGTGAAGCTCTATCCGCAGACCAAGGACAGGATGGGCCAGGGCAACCGTGCCATCATCAACGCCGCGCTCTGCATGGACAAGCTCACCGAAGGTTTCAACCTGCTCTATTTCATGCCCTACTACAACCGCATGACCGAGGCCGACTGGCAACCCTACGTGGCCAACGGCCACAAGGTGCCGTCGCTGGGCCAGCAGGTAGTGAACCACTTGCTCAAGGATCTGTCCAAGCGCGATGCCGCCTATGTCGACAAGGTGGCCGACCTCTTCAGGGTGGCCTTTCAGAAGTCGCCCTATTACAAAGAGAACCTGCGCCACCTGGCGCAGATGCACAGTCTCGTGGGACATACCGACAAGGCCGTGGACACCTACAAGAGGTTGCTCATGCGGCATCACGACAGTTACCTCTATGCCGAGCTTGCCAAGCTACTCACGGACAATACCCAGAAAATAGCGCTCCTGTGCCAGGCCGTCGTCAACCAACGACGCGACGAGTATGCCGCCAAGTACCATCTCGACTTGGCATGGCTCATGCACGCCACCCTGCCGCGACGCGCCTCCTACGAGCTCGCGAGGTACATGGACATAAAACGGCGGTTCAACCAACGCGTCGCCCCGTCAGCCATCAAGTTGCAAGAGCGGCTGAAAGACGTGCGACCCGTCACCGCACAGGAGGAACAGACGCTTTACGACAGGTCGGCAGAAGCCGTGAGAGGCATTCTTGCCGAGAGTTAGCACGGGACATACTTGCAGAGCATCCAGAATTGCGTATGTAATGTTGAGCCACGATGACTTGAGAAACAAATATATGTAATAAGTTGAAACAAGAAACGCATGATATGAAAATCAAAATGTTTATTTTGCTGTTGGCAATGCTGCTGATTACCACAAGCAATGCCTTTGCGCAAGTGAGTTACGAGACCATCGATGGCATACGCTACCTGTTTGACTCCGATGCCAAGACCGCAACGGTAATGCCGCTAAGCGATGACCTGAAGTATTCGGGTGATGTCGTGGTGCCCGAGAAAGTGGAGACACAAGATGGAGTAGAATGCAAAGTGGTGGCTTTGGGGGATAAATGTTTCTCAAAATGCAATTCCTTGATTTCCGTGACAATACCAAGCTCTGTGGAGCGGTTAGCTGATTATAGCTTTTACGCTTGTGAGAAGTTAAGCAGCGTAACTATCCCCAGCTCCGTAAAGAAAATTGGTTCCTATTGTTTTTGGGATTGCCTGTCGTTAAAAAGCATAGAGCTTCCTCCTTCTGTTACGAGCCTTGGCAGTAACTGCTTTGCCGCATGCCAGAGCTTAACATCGATAACCCTTCCGTCATCCATCAGCAGCCTGAGCGATTTCTGTTTTATGGGTTGCGTAAGTTTGGAGACGGTCGCGATACCAAATTCTGTAAAGTCGTTGGGAGCCGATTGTTTTTCAGGTTGCACTAGTATGGTATCTATATCGCTTCCTCCTTCAATAGAAGATATAGGAGCCGCTTGTTTCTATTATTGCCAGAAGCTTAGTTCAATAACGATTCCATACGCCGTGAAGAACTTGGGTCTGCAATGTTTCTTATCATGCAACAGCCTAAAAGAAATCTATTTTCAAAGTGAGCAACCCATAGGCGCCTCTGCGTCAATACCAACCAGTTGTTTGATATACGTCCCACAAGAGACATTGCAAACTTATAAAGATTATTTTGGGTCTGATTATCTTTATATTTATCCTTACGAGTTCAAAAAAGAAGACAGCAGTGTGACGGAGCAGTGTGCGATTCCTACAATTAAATATATGGATGGCAAACTTCGTTTTGACAGTTCCACTGATGGAGCAAAGTATCATTATACAATTGCAGATGCTGATATTGTGAAGGACGCTTATTGCGCTGAAGGCGAAGTAGATCTTTCCGCTACATACAACATTTCCGTCTATACCACAGCCGATGGCTATAAGGCTTCGGAGAAAGCCACGGCAGTGCTCTATTGGGTGAAGGCGAATGGCAACTTGGATAACACGTCCACCAACATCAACCAAGCCAAGACGCGTGGCATCGTGGCCACTTCACACGATGGCATAGTAACGCTTTCGGGTCTTGACAATGGCGAGGAGGTTAGCTTCTATTCTGTTGACGGCAAGCAGATTGGCACGGTCAAGGCGATAGATGGCGTGGCTTCGCAAGCCGTCTCTTCAGCTTCTTTGGTCGTTACCAAGATAGGTGGACAAGCTATCAAGATTGCCGTGAAATAATATTTCCCCCACCCTTGCATATATAGAAAATGCAGCCAACATCCTTGTTCAGAGGATGATTGGCTGCATTTTTTATTGTGCATATTATGCTGTAAGCCGCGAGGAATAGTGGCGACAGCTTTACACTAGTATCGTGTTACGCTGGAAAGGCAAACGCCTTTGGCAGGTGGTCGTTATTCTGCCGAGTAGTCGGCCACCATCTTGCGGTAAACGCTGTAGAGGCGAAGGCGCGAGATATAGCCCTTGAGGTGGTTGTTGATGTCGACCACGGGCAGGGCCTCGGCGTTGGTATGGTCAAATTTTTTCATCACCTTCTCCATCGGTTCGTTGTTGTAGAGGAACGCGGGCACTGGTGTCATGAGCTGGGCAGCCGTGTATCGCTGGTACAGCTCGGTGCGGAAGACGATGTGGCGAATCTTCAATATGTCGATTTCTCCAAGTAGATGGCCGTCGTCGTCGACAACAGGAAGGTAGTTGAAGTCGCTGTTCGACAGCACGTTGACCAACCTGCCAAGGCGTATGTCGGGTTTCACGGTGGTCACGTTCTTCTCTATCACCAAGTCCATATTCATGAGTGTGAGTATGCTCTTGTCGGTGTGGTGGGTAAGGAGCTTTCCCTCGCGCGCCAGTCGCATGGCATAGATGCTGTGAGGCTCGAAGATGCTTATCACCATCACGCTGACCACGGCCACGATGAGCAGCGGCACGAAGAGCTGGTAGCCTCCCGTAATCTCGGCTATGAGGAAGATGCCGGTAAGCGGGGCGTGCATCACGCCTGCCATTACTCCTGCCATACCCAAGAGCACGAAGTTCTTTTCCGGCAAGTAGGTGCCGAACATCTCCATGTTCCAAAGGCGGGAGAAGAAAAATCCCGCGAAACCGCCAACGAACAGCGATGGGGCAAAAGTTCCGCCACATCCGCCCGCGCCATTTGTGGAGGCGGTGGCCACAATCTTCGTGAGAATCACGAGGCCAATGTAGGCTATGAGAAGTTCGGAATGGCCGTAGAACATCGAGCCGTCCATCACCTGGTTCCAGTCGGTTTGCGTCTTGCCGCTCAACAATATGCCGAGACCGTTCCATCCCTCACCGTAGAGCGAGGGGAAGAAGAATATGAGCACGCTGAGCAACACGCCGCCTAAGAGCAGTTTCTTGTAAGGGTGGTCTTTCTGCTTGGCATAAATGCTTTCGCACCACGTCATGCCCCGCATGAAATAGAGGCTCACGAAACCGCAGAAGACGCCAAGGAGGATGGTGGCTGGCACGCGCTCAACGTTCCATTCGCTGTCGAGTTGGAAGGTGAACATGGTGGCGTTGCCGGCGAGGATATAGCTCACCACGTCGGCGGTGATCGTGGCAATGAGTATCGGCAGTATCGATGCCATGTTCATGTCGATCATCAGCACCTCAAGGGTAAACACCAGTCCCGCTATTGGCGCCTTGTAGATGGCGGCAACTGCCGCCGCCGCGCCACAGCCCACAAGCACCATCAACTGCCTGTTGCTCATATGGAAAAGCCGCCCAAGGTTGGAGCCTATGGCGGAACCCGTGAGCACGATTGGAGCCTCCGCGCCGACAGAACCGCCGAAGCCGATGGTCAATGCAGATGCCACGAGCGATGTCCAGCAGTTGTGGGCCTTCAGCTTCGACTGCTTGGTGGATATGGCGTACAGCACGCGAGTGATGCCGTGGGAGATGTTGTCTCTCACGACATATTTTATAAAGAGCATGGTAAGCCAAATGCCGACGACGGGGAACACGAGGTACAGCCAGTTGAAACTGTCAGCCACAAAGTCGTTGGTGAGGAGTTTCTGTATAAAGGCGATAAGCTTGTGCAATGAGAACGCGGCAAGCGACGCTATCACGCCTATCAGGAACGCGATGATGGATGTGGCTTGACGCCTTGTGAGATGTTGCTCTCCCCAAACTATTAACCTCTCCAGCATCTCACTTACGAATAATCTGGACTTCCCCGTCTGGTTTCAACCTGATGATGGAACTTGGCGTGTGCGGCTTGTGCTCCTGGCGGCGCGAGAAGCACACGTAGTCGACGCTGTCGAGCAGCTCTTGGCTTATGTCGCCATAGTTTTGCGCCGCTGGCTCACCGCTGATATTGGCGCTTGTGGATACGAGGGCTTTCTGGAAACGGTAGCACAACTCATGCGAGAAAGGCTCCTTCGTGATGCGCAAGGCTATCGAGCCGTCGGCGGCTATCAGGTTTGGCGCGAGGTTCACCGCCCCGTCGAGGATGACGGTGGTCGGCTTCACGGCCAAGTCGAGCACGTCCCATGCCACGGCAGGCACGTTGCGGACGTATCGCTGAAGGCGCGCGTCGCTGTCGACAAGGCAGATGAGCGCCTTGGAGTCGTCGCGCTGCTTAATCTTGTAAACTTTTGCCACGGCTTCGGCGTTGGTGGCGTCGCAGCCAATGCCCCATACAGTGTCGGTGGGGTAGAGAATCACGCCGCCTTCCCTTAGTACCTTGACGGCATTTTTAATGTCTTCTTCTTGTGTCATAATCAATACAACTTAGCGCAAAGATACATATTCTTTACTTGATGTGCAAAAATACTGTCAATATTTATAAAAAAAGCATTGCTTTTTGTCTTTTCTGTGATATTTTACTACCTTTGCAACAATAAGAATCTTTACAAAGATATTATAATTATAACAGACTAAAAACATATTATTATGGAAGAAACTGTAATGAAACCGTATGTCGTCGGTCTTGACCTCGGTGGAACAAATTCTGTATTTGGCATTGTTGACTCTCGTGGAGACATCAAGGCTACTACGGCCGTGAAGACTCAAGTCTATGATAAGGTGGATGACTATGTGGACGCTTGCGTGGAGGCCCTCCAGGTGATTATCGACCAAGTGGGCGGCATCGAGAAGATTAAGTCGATGGGCATCGGAGCGCCTAATGGCAACTACTATACGGGTACCATTGAGTTTGCGCCTAACCTAAAGTGGGGGCACAACGGCATTGTGCCTTTGGCCAAGATGTTCTCCGACAAGTTGGGCATTCCCGTGGCCCTTACCAACGACGCCAATGCGGCTGCCCTGGGCGAGATGACTTATGGAGCCGCTCGCGGCATGAAGAACTTCATAGAGATCACGCTAGGCACGGGTGTCGGCTCTGGTGTTGTCGTCAATGGGCAACTGGTTTACGGTTGCGATGGCTTCGCCGGCGAGCTTGGCCATGTCACCGTTGTACATGGAGAGAATGGCCGTCCTTGCGGATGCGGCAGAAAGGGTTGCCTGGAGGCTTACTGCTCGGCTACCGGTGTGGCACGCACGGCACGCGAGATGTTGTCAAAGACAGACACCCCATCTATTTTGCGTGAGCTTGATCCGGAGAAGATCACTTCGCTCGACGTGAGCATCGCCGCCAACAAGGGCGACAAGCTTGCCAACGAAATCTATGAGTTCACGGGCCATATGCTTGGTGAGGCTTGCGCTGATTTCGCGGCCTTCACGTCTCCTGAGGCATTCATCTTCTTTGGTGGCATGACAAAGGCAGGCGACCTTCTCATGAAGCCTATCAAGGAAGGTTTCGAGAATCACGTGCTCTCTATCTTCAGGGGCAAGGCTAAGTTCCTGTTCAGTAGCCTTGAAGGCAGTTCGGCAGCCGTCCTCGGCGCTTCAGCCATTGGTTGGGATCTTTAAGAAGACACGCGGGCGTGCTTAGGCACGCCATGTGCATATACAAAATAAGCTTCAGCCCCGTTTCCTTCTTCCTTTGTGGGATGAGGAAACGGGGCTGAAGCTTTTCGCGAATCCCGTAGTGATAAGAATTGCTTGATGTGGTTTCTATTGTTTGGCGATGGTCTCAGGGGCGGTATTCGCCTTTTCCGTCGTGACTTCCGCGCCTATGGAGGTTGTCCTTGCCTCCTCCTTGGTGACATAGCGTTTCCAATAAGCGATGATGAGGGTGGTGAGCGGCAAGGCTATTATCAGACCGATAAAGCCAAGCAACGCGCCCCATACCGACAGTGAGAGAAGGAGGATGGCTGGATTGAGCCCCATGGCCTTGCCCATAATCTTGGGCGTGACAATCATGTCGGTTATTATCTGTACGACGATGAACAATCCCACGGCCAAGCCAAAGATTAACCAGAAGTTCTGACCCGTGTCGGCGGCTTTAAGCATCGCAAGAAACGCGGTCGGGATTAGGGCGAAGGTGTGAAGGTAGGGAATCAGGTCGAGAATGCCAATCAATATGCCAAGGCTTATTGCCATGGGGAAATCCATGATGGTGAAACCGACACAAAACATTACTCCCATGCAGAATGCCACTGTGCCTTGACCGCGGATGTAGTTGTTGAGTTCCCTCTCAACGTCCTTGGCGAGCTCGTGCCAGAAAGGCCGGTGCTTCTTCGGGAAGATGCGAATCCAATTGAAGGTAAGGAACTCATAGTCGAGAAGGATGAAGAAAGTATAGAGGAGCGTGATAAGCGATGCCACGATGCTCATTACGATGTTCGCCGTCTTTCCAAGCACGTTGAAAAGCTTTGGCATTGTCGTCTTGAGCGTGTTGGCGAAGTCGCCACTCTTCAAGAACCGCTCTATTTGGTGTTGGTTCTCGGTTATCTTCTCAGAGAGCCAAGCCGAGATGTTGTTGGTATGCGTGCTCTCGTGCAACCAGTTGGCAAGTATGTCGTAGAGCTTCTGAAACTGTTCTATCATCGGCGGTACTATCAGCCAAACAAGCAGGCCGATGATAGAACAGACAAAGATGAACGTTATTATGATGGACAACGCCCTCACGTGTATGTGAAGCTTGTTCTCAATAAACTTCACGATGGGGTAAAGCAGATAAGCAAAGAGCCATGCCACGAAAAAAGGAATGAGCACTCCGCTGAGATAGTTGACAAGCAATATTGCGGCAAAAACCAATAAGATTATGCCACTCCAACGAATGAATTTATCAAAAGTAATCTCTTTCTGCTCCATATTCAGCATGGTCTTTGACGTGTCTTTTATCCGTCTGTCACCCCATCGGGCCAGTATCAGTCTTGGGGAACCTCAAACTTGTCGCCGGTCTCCTTGACAAGCTTCTCCTTGTATGCGTCAGGATAGCCAGGGCGTTTCACGGCAGCCCCAATGCCTTCTGGCGTGCGTGTGAACTTGCCGTCAGCCTCGGGCTTGACAGTCATGTCATTGTATTTCACGATGAGGTAGAAAGCCAACTGGCGCCAACGCTCAAGCATTTGTTGTGCTTTCTGGTTGCTGTAGTCGTTGAGATACTCTATGGCTGCTTCCTTGTTGTCTTTATACAGCTCCGCTGCCTTGGCTTCCACAGCTCCTTGGTTGGCAAAATAGCTTGTCTCCAAACTGTCGCGAACCTCCTTCAGGCTTGGGAACATCATTGAGTAGCGTGGGTAGACCATGTTGCTAACCCAGTTGCATACCCAATAGGCATTCTTCATGGAGAATGTCACGGCATCGGCTCCAGGTGTGTTGTAACACTCTGGCTGAACCTTGTTGCCACAATATATTGGAGTATAGGCAACCATGTTGCCGTCGTCATTGCCAAACCACAGCACGCCGCCAATCTCGCGTGGCAACCAAGACCTCATCTGCGCGACATAAGAGAAACCTGTTTGCTGTGTTGAGGTGGGGCGCTCGTTGAAATAGCTCTTGCCATTCACCTTAAATATCAGAGGTGTGGGGCGATAGGGCATCTGCCATATTCCGCCACCCATGTCCTTGCCATCCGCTACCGACAGCTCTGTGCCTTCATAATGGTCGCGCATGTCCGATTCCACGTCTTGCACGCTGAGCTTCTTGTCTGGGACAATCCAAAGAGGCATGTCTTCTGCGTTCTTGTCCTTTCCCATTGCCCAAGGGAGCCAGCGGCTCATGTCCTTGTGGTGATTGAAGAAGCTCCAGACGCGTGCGTCGCATATGCGTCGGCCGGAGAAGTCGGGGAAGGCGTAGGTGTTCTTCCATGAGAAATCCTTGTCAGAGCCTTTGTACCAACCCTTTTGGCGTGCGAAACTGACAACGTTCTGGCTGTGGAGCACTTCTGTTTGATATTGTGAGAACACGCCTACACGACTCTGGTTGGCATGGCCACAGATGGCATTGTCGGGCACGCGAACCGCAACCCATACCACCTTCTGCTTCTTGTCGCCACCGCACCCCATCATTTCCATTATCCAGGCCTCGTTGGGGTCGCAGATGGTAAATGTCTCACCCTCAGAGTTGTAACCATATTTCTCAACGAGAGATGTCATCACCTTGATAGCCTCACGTGCGGTCTTTGAGCGTTGCAGGGCAATATAGATGAGTGAGCCATAGTCGATGATACCCGTTGTGTCAACCATCTCCTCTCTGCCACCGTATGTTGTCTCGCCAATGGTCAATTGATACTCATTGATGTTGCCAATGACATTATAGGTGACAGGCGCTTCAGGAATCTCACCGTGATATTTCTTTGTGTCCCAGTCTATGACCTTTCTCATTTCGCCTTTCTGGTGTGTGCCGGCTGCATAATGCGCCAACCCGATAAACATGCCGTAGTCATCGGCGTTGTAGGTGCATATTACCGAGCCGTCGGCAGAAGCGCCTTTGCCCACAATGAAGTTGGTGCACGCGGATGCTGCTGTCGCCATTGTCGTGAAGAAAGCAGTCGTGAAGAAAGCCTTGAGTATTTGTTTTCTCATGTTTTACCTGTAAGTTTTTTCTATTAGTTCTTGTTCTTTATTCTTTGCTTGATGATAAGCCCATTTGTCTGTCCTCATCGCATCACTTGTGGTTTCATCCTCTCCGAATCAGGGACATTGGTGTTTACAGGAATCCTGCCATCAGTTGGGGTCTTTGGCGCGTTGTCATTCACGGGTTTCGAGGGATGAACCCTAATGAGCTGGATGTGATGAATGCTCATCAGTTTAAGAGTTGTGGAAGACGTGTTGGCATCCATGCTTTTCGACAGCATGAAGAATCCGCGTATCTTCTTGATACCAAGGCTATCGTTGTCGGAAATCATCAGCGACATTGGCATGGACGAAGAGATGTGAGACACGTTCGAAGTCACGCTGTCGTTGCCAAGGACGACCGAAAGCACGACGACGCCATCTCGCATTCCGTCTTGGAAGATGAAGTCGGACTTGAAATTGAGAAGCAACTTGTCGCCCTTGTGGAATGTCGTGTCAGGGGTGAGGTTGAAAGAATAGAGGTTGTAAGGCTCGTTGGGTATGAGTGTCAACGACCTCTCGGCATTCCATACGTCGGCAGAGTCGCCAGCGGCGGTAATACCGCTTGAAGAACTTGCGCCCAACCTGCTTGCTTCGGCCTGCATACGGTCGGAGATATGCTGATACATAGTGTGTAGCTCACTGGTGTGGCGCATATAGTATACCATAGACGAGTCGAAGTCGCCTTGCGAGACATTGTATTTCTTGAGCACTGCGGCACGATACTCAAAGGCGTTCTTCTCATATCCTCCATCGGCTTGCTGGGCCATGGCATCGGCAAGGTGATAGTCGTAGAGAATCTTTTCCATCTCTCCAGAGGAGATGACGGAAGGGCTGTCGTCGCAGCTCATGGCAAAGGCTCCGACAACAATCATGGCAATAAAGAAAAACAAAGTCTTTCTCATGGCTTATTCTTTCTTCGTGTCCTTCATGGCGTTTGTTTCTTCGCTATCCTCTTCCGTTGTTGGTTGCTTTCCGCGAGCGGTGTCTATGGTCTTCCCTATTGTTGAGAGATCCTTTGAGCAGAACAGCAGCAAGCAGATGACGCCAGTCGTGATAGAGGCATCGGCAAAGTTGAACACTGGCGAGAAGAAGGTGAAACTCTCACCACCCACCAAAGGCACCCATGTTGGCCAAGTGCTGTGGATGATAGGGAAATAGAACATGTCCACAACCTTTCCCAGGAGGAAGCTTGTATAGCCTGAGCCGAATGGCACGGAATATGCTACACTATAAGGAGTGGAGGCCGTGAAACAAAGTCCATAGAACATGGAGTCAAGGATGTTGCCTGCCGCGCCTGCCAACACCATGGAGAGGCAGACAACGAAAATGGTCCTGCCTTTTTGTCGCACCACTTGCCAGATAAACCAGCCGATGGCGCAAATAGCTACGACACGTAGCACACTAAGGAAGAGCTTGTTGACAAAAGTCATGCCCCAAGCCATTCCGTTGTTCTCGATGAATGTGATGTAAAACCAGTTGGTGACCCTTACAGACTCACCTAAGGTCATTGTTGTCTTGACATGAATCTTTATCAGCTGGTCGATTATGAGAATGACGGCGATAATGATCCATGCCAGAAGTCCTTTTCTCTTCACTTCTTTCTCGCGTTTTTAGTGGCGACATTAAGTGTGGCATGAGGCACAAGGCGCAACCGGTCTTTGGGTATCAATTCCCCTGTGACACGGTCGATGCCGTATGTCTTGTTGTTTATCCTGACGAGGGCAGCTTCGAGCGACTGGATGAACTTGTATTCGCGTTGAGCCTTTTGTATGAGGTTCTCTCGCTCTATCACCTCCGTGCCCTCTTCTAGAATATGATATGTCGGGGCAGTGTCAGCGTCTGTGTTAGTGCCTTTGTTGCTTAAGGCCGCCATGGCTTCATTATAGCTTTGCTTAGCGACCTTTAGCTTGTTGTTGATAATCTCACGAAACTCTTCGAGCTCCTCGTCAGAATAATGCTTTACTTGCATGACGACTGGTTATTAGTCTTTTTCGACCTTTATATTCAGCTTAAACTCATCCATGTCCACTTCCGTGCCGTCGTTGTTGGCGATGGTGATGGAGTTGGCGAGCACCTGACTCTTTATAAGGTCGCCGAATGCCTCGATAGCAGCATCGGTGTCCTCGTTAGGAGCCACGGTGAGCTTCACGCGGTCTGTTATCTCTAATCCACTGTCCTTGCGGATGTTTTGTATGCGGTTGATGAGCTCGCGTGCCATACCCTCGTTTTTCAGCTCTGAGGTCAATTCCACCTCAAGGGCAACGGTGAGGTTGCCGTCATTGCTGACGAGCCATCCTGGAATGTCCTCAGAGATGATGTCCACGTCGGCTGCGTCCACGGTGACGGGAGCGCCTTCTATCTCAAACGACATGGAGCCTTCTTTCTCAAGGGCAGCGATTTCTTCCTGCGACAGGCCGTTCATCTTAGCGGCTACGCCTTTCATGAGTTTACCGAATTTCTTACCCATGACGCGGAAGTTGCATTTCACCTTCTTGACCAAAATACCCTGGCCTTCGATGAAGTTCACCTCCTTGACGTTCACCTCGTTTTTCAGCAATCCTGCCACAGCCTCTATGTGAGCCTTTTGCGTCTCATCCACGGCTGGTATCATGATTTGCTGGAGCGGCTGGCGCACCTTGATGTTCACCTTGCGGCGCAATGCCAATACCATGGAGGTTATCTTCTGGGCTATGGCCATACGCTCCTCCAAGTCGTGGTCTACGGCTGTCTCGTCTGCCTCAGGGAACTTGTCCAAGTGTACGCTCTCCAACTCGCCGCCCAAATCCTTATAGAGTTCGTCGGCATAGAACGGTGCAAATGGTGCGAGCAACTTCGCCACGGTCATCAAGCAAGTATAAAGCGTTTGGTAAGC
>CAVKWN010000068.1:0-18786 GCA_963660075.1 Lachnospiraceae bacterium | reverse complement strand
CATTGTGGGGCAAAGATAATACTTTCCGCCAAGACTTCTGTGTACTACAAACGCGCTTTTCAGAACACCATCGTTGAAAACCAGTCATTTACATCAAGTAGACCCTTGAAAATTTGTTGAAATTTGTTGGTAGGGGGCAAACTTGGGTTAAAATCTTCTATGCATCCCAATCGTTCTCCTGTTCTTATTGAGATTATGGTGACTCATAAATGTACAGAGGATAAAATCCGTGATGGAGTTCGCATAATTGAGATTCCTATAAGTTCAGAAGAAGATATTGACTATATAGCAGATAATTGCAAATTAATGGCGGTTAGATATAAACAATTCAATGGTATTCTTTCTAAAGAAAGAACTATTACTTTATACAATTTCAATAAGGTTGAATCATTTGACCCAATAGGGCACTTTGATGATATTTGGGATTGCTTTGACAGGAAAAATACAATAGTTTTTTATTTAAATAAAAAAGGCTATTTCAAATCTTTTGATTGTTATTGCTATGAAGTGAGCAAGAAACTACCTCAAAATGTACATTATTATATTACGAACATTGCTACCCCATTCAAAGAAATTTTTCAACTTTTTTCTAAATGTGGAGCTAAAATTCGCAATTGTTTTTTGTGTAAATTTAGCAAAACAAGCCCGTATGGCGATAGACTTTGCGTCCTTTATAAGAAATACGGCTTGCAACCCAAGCCATCTCCTTATAGTGCTTCATCTTGTCCTCATTATAGGGAAGACTTTGGGCTTTCACAAAATGTGACGCGAATAGTGCATTCTCTACCAGAAGAAGATTCTGGCGATTCTACAGGACATAAGTTCTATTATCATATATGCAAAGAAATTCTTTAAATTGTAGTGGGCTCGCATTAGCCATATATGGTGTCTTCACCAATTAAGATGATTAAACCTTGTCACGACTCATCGGATTCACGTCCCAAAATCAAACCGGCACCTTCGGAATGTCATTTATAATGCAGTCCTCGCCAGTGACCGACAAGTCTTCAAAGAACATGACGTAATAAATAGGTAAGTAGGTTATGCCATTCTCTTTATACACCTTTTGCTCATTGCTTAGAACCACGGCACGACTGATGTGATAGCCGGCAGTGGAAAGGAAGCGGTCGAGCGCGCTATGTACCTTGTAGTCCTTGCCTGACTTTACCTCTATGGGCAATACTGTGAGATAGTCGTAGTCGTCAATAAGAAAGTCAACCTCACCGCGTTGCTTGTTGTCATAATAATGCAGTTGAAAACCATGAGCATGAAGTTCTTGAGCCACGACAGATTCATACACAGAACCAAGATTCACACTCAGCGCATCGCCCAACACGGCATTTATGTTTGTGCCATACAAAAGGTTGGTCAAAAGTCCGACGTCACTCAAATACAGTTTAAGCAGGTTCTTGCTCTCCGATTCCAGCAAAGGGAATTTAGGGTTGCTGATTGCACGCACCTGCAGTGCCACGCCCGAGTTTGTAAGATACTCAAATTCTTCGGCATAGTCGCTGAATTGCTTATGCCCTGACTTACATTCGATATTCTTTACAATCACCCGCTTCTTCTTGTTCTCCATGTTTGAAGGTATCAAGTCATAGATGTTTCGTATGACAAGTTTCTTTTCCTCATCATATTGCGAAGCGTCTATTCGATACAAGGCATGAATGTCGCGCTGAATGCCGCGCACTTGTGTTATGTTGCGTTTTTCCAAGAACTTGTTTATCGCATCTGGCATTCCTCCTACCAATAAGTATAGCTTGAATTGCTGAAGCATATAATTGTGCATGGAATCGTTAAGCGATTCTTCCGACTTAAAGCGTTCCCTCACTCCGTCTATAGTATTTTGCCCACACCCCATTGCAAGCAAGAACTCCTCGAAATCCAAAGGATACATCTGTTCCATGGATATGCTGCCGATAGGCACTGAAGGAGTTTGGGCAAGGGCAACGCCAAGCTCCGATCCACTCGCTATATAACGATATTTTGCGTCTTCATTCAAGAATTTCAGCATAGTCATAAGATGAGGATAACTCTGTATTTCGTCGAGAAAAACAAGAGTGTCGTTCCTTGTTCCAAGCTTGTCGCCAGCAATGGCTCCCAGTTGAAGATAGAAATCCTCTTTGCTCTTTACCGACTGAAAAATCCTAATGCCCTCCTTGTCGGCCTTCAAATTTATCTCGACGAAATTCTTGAACATCCGTGTCCCTACATATCTTATTATATACGACTTGCCTATCTGGCGCGCACCATTCACGAGCAATATTTTGTCTTGTTCGTTCCGAAGAAAACTCTCTAAACGGCTTGCAAATTTTCTGTATAGCATATTTAACACCTTGTTTACTTGCTGACTATGTGATGATTACGGCTACAAAGATAGCAAATAATAACATAAGAAACAAGGCTTTGCAGGAATTATTCCGTGTTTTAAGATGCTAAGACAGGAATTATTCCGTATTTTAAGAAGCTGAAATCAGGAATTATTCCGTGTCGAAGAACCTCAAACGTATTTCCGCAATGAATGTCTGTGTAGGGCTACGGAAGCTACCTTCTACAATTTGCACAAGTCTTTTGTTCTATCTGCCAAGAATAATGGTATGTTAATCAGCGTACCATCGCATTTCAGATTAAGCATGGAAAATCTGATACACAGATGTGGTGAGTACTTCTTGTTGTATTCAGCAAGACTTTTTCCAGTGACGCTTGTCCCAGACTTCACTTCTATCGGAATCACATCCATGCCATGCTGCACAATAAACTCCACTTCTGCCTTATAGTCTGAAGCCCAGTAGCGTGAACATTTTATTCCGCCTGCAAGCAGACTTTGCAGTATGTAGTTCTCTGCAAGCGCCCCCTTGTATTCCTTGAAGGCGGGCGAGTCGCTTAGATATGCTTCTGGGCTTAGCTCTGAAAGAACTCTCAACAAGCCAATGTCAAGACAGTATATCTTGAAAATGCTTAAATCCTCGTATGATTTCAACGGAATCTGTGGGGTCTGACAAAGACTCACTTTGTGTATCAGTCCAGCGTTTTGCAACCATGTGAGCGCATCCTTATATTCTCTGGCTCTTGCTCCAGGGCGCACAAGCTGATAGACGAATTTCCTGTTCTCCTTAGCCAGTTGTGATGGTAGGGAGTTCCATACATGCGATATTCTGTTGGCAAGCAGTGGTGAGGCATGTTTCACAAAGTCAAGGGCATAGTCCTGCAGAATGTTTTGCAAGGTTTTCTCCACACCTTTCATGTCCTTTTCTATCATCCGCATAGCCGCCTCTGGCATTCCTCCAGATATGCGATAGGCGGTAAAAGCTTGAGACAACCGGTCGAAAAACACCTGTGGCAATGGTTCAAGACTACTTATGGACTGATAATAACGACAAAGTCCTGCGTCTTTCTGCTCCAAAAACTCAGAGAACGTTAGTGGATACATGTTAATATGGTCAACCTTGCCTACAGGGAAGGAGAAACCCTCATGTCCGAAAGCCAAGCCCAATAGCGAACCTGCACATGCCACGGCATACTCTGGAGTATTTTCGCAGAAATACTTCATGGCGCTGATGGCTTCAGGACAATCTTGTATCTCGTCAAGAATCAAGAGAGTCTTTTGAGGCTGTATCGGTTCTTCCGTGAGAAAAGACAGTTGCTCTATTATCTGAACCGGATTCTTTGTCGTGCGGAATATGTCGCACACGCCTTCCTCTTCGTCCAAACTGAAATAGGCGCAGTGTTCAAACTGCTCCTTACCAAATTTCTTCAACACAGAAGTTTTGCCCACCTGTCTTGCGCCAAGCATTATCAATGGCTTCCTGCCGTCTTTGTTTTTCCAGACTTCAAGTTCTTTAATGATGGTTCTATTAAACATGCTGTTCTTTGTTTATGTGCTGAAAATGTGTGGTTTTACATATTTTAGATACTTGTTTGGTGCAAAAATACACATTTTAGGCACTTCTCACATTTTTTTCAGCTGTATTTTCAATTCGGTAGCTCAGTAATGTCGTTTTATAACATGTATTCCAAGTCGGCCACGTCTAGCCATCGCCCGAACTTCTTGCCAACTTCCTTGAAGCAGGACACCTGCTTGAACCCCAATCTCTCGTGCATCTTCACGCTTGCCTCGTTTTCCTCGGTGATGCAGGCTATGAGGGCATGGTAGCCCTGCGCACGGCACATCTCTATGAGCCGCCTTACCATCAAGCTGCCTAAGCCCTGGTGCACGGCATGCTTTTCCACATAGATGGTCGTTTCGAGGGTCTTGGAGTAGGCTGCCCTTTCCTTCCAGAGGTGGGCGTAGCAATAGGCAAGTATCTTGCCGTCTTTCTCGTAGACGAAGTAGGGGAAATGGGCAGAGATGTCCTTTATGCGGCGCGCCATCTCCTCTACGGTTATCGGCTCAGTCTCGAATGTGACGGTCGTCTCCTGAATGTAATAGTTGTAAATCGCGGTTATGGCCTCGCTGTCTGCAAGGGTGACGGGGCGGATGTGTGCCTCGCCGTCTTCCTTTTCCGCGTTTTGTCGTTGAGTTGAGTTCATGATAGTTGTGCTTTATTGTTTGCAAGCCTTACTCGTAAACCTCGTCGATGCCGTTAGCGGCGCCGCTGTCTTCCTTTGCGCATGGGTTGTAGTCGGCAGGCACGTTGAACGTCGCCGTGGGCGTGTATGGCAGGTTGCGGTCTTTGTACACCTTCTTCATGTAGTATGCCCATATCGGCAACGCCATTGTCGCGCCCTGTCCCATCCGCATGGAGTCGAAGTGGATGTCGCGATCCTCGCCGCCTACCCACACCCCGCTGACGAGTTCGGGCGTGAAGCCCATGAACCACGCATCGGAGTTGTTGTTGGTGGTTCCCGTCTTGCCGCCTATCTCGCCCTCCATGTTATATTTGTAGCGCAGTCTTCCCGCGGTGCCCTCGTCGACCACCGCCCTCAGCTCCACTATCATCTTGTAGGCGCTCTCCGATGAGATAACCTCTTCCATGCGTGGCTCGAAGTTGGCCACCACGTTGCCCTCCGAGTCTTCGATGCGTGTCACGAAGAGCGGTGAGAGGCGCACGCCGTTGTTGGCGAAGGTGGAGTAGGCGCTCACCATCTCGCCCACCGACACCTCGCAGGGGCCGAGGGCGAGGGCCATCGACGGGTAGATGTCGGGATTGTTGATGCCGAACTTGTGGAGCATGTCCACGAACTGCCTTGGGTTGAGCTTTGACATGAGGTATGCCGAGATCCAGTTGTTCGACTCGGCGAGTCCCCATTTCAGCGTCACCATCTGCCCGTAGCGGTGGCGGTTGCTGTTGCGCGGTGTCCAGGGACGACCGCCCACCATGTAAGTGCGCTGCACGTTGGGTGCCTTGTCGCACGGCGAGGCACCGTTCTCCATGGCGAGCGAGTAGAGGAACGGCTTGATGGTTGATCCCACCTGTCGGCGTCCACCCATCACCATGTCGTATTGGAAGTGGGCGAAGTTCATGCCGCCCACGTAGGCTTTCACCTGCCCCGTGTGCGCGTCCATGCTCATGAATCCCGCGCGGAGGAACTGCTTGTAGTAGCGTATGGAGTCGATAGGCGTCATCACCGTGTCCACGTCGCCGTTGTAGGTGAACACCGACATGTCTGTCGGGGTGTGGAAGGCTCTGTGGATCTCCTCCTGCGAGGCACCGTTCTGCTTCATGGTTATGTATCTCTCGCTCTGCGTCACCGCCCTTGCCATGATGGCGTTTACCTGTTTGGTGGTGAGGTTCCCGCTGAACGGCGCGTTGGCACCCTTCTCGGCGTTCTCCTTGTCGAAGGCAGGTTGCAGGAACCGCGCCACGTGGCCGTAGACCGACTCCTCGGCATAGCGCTGCATTCGCGAGTCGAGGGTGGTATGGATGCGCAAGCCGTCGGTGTAGATGTTCCAGAAGGTGCCGTCCTTCTTGGTGTTCTTCTTGCACCAGCCGCAGAGTGGGTCGGTGGCGAAGGCTATAGAGTCGATGACAAACTGCCGCTTGTTCCACGAGGGGTAATTCTTTCGGTCGGGGCGTTCCATCATCATGTATTGTCGCAGGAACTCGCGGAAATACACCGCCGAGCCGTCCTTGTGGTCGGCGCGGTGGAAGCGCAGGGTCACGGGCATGTCGCGTTCGGCTTCAAAGTCGGCCCTGGATATGTAGCCCGCCTTGAGCATCTGCCCCAGCACCACGTTGCGGCGCTCCCTCGCCCTGTCGGGATGGCGCACGGGGTTGAAGAGCGACGGGTTCTTGCACAGGCCCACGAGCAACGCCGCCTCGCCTACAGTGAGGTTGGCAGGCTCCTTGCTGAAATATGTGTTGGCGGCGTTCTTGATGCCAACCGCGCCGTGGAGGAAGTCGAAATAGTTGAGGTAAAGGGCTATGATCTCCTCCTTGGTGTACATCCTCTCAAGCTTTATCGCCGTGACCCACTCTATGGGCTTTTGCAGGAGTCGCTCCGAGGCTGAGTGCACTGGGGCAGAGTAGAGCTGCTTGGCGAGCTGCTGCGTTATGGTGCTGCCGCCACCCGCCGACGCTTGCCCGAGAAGTCCGCGCTTGACCAAGGCGCGTGTCAGGGCTATGAAGTCGATGCCCGAATGGTTGTAGAACCTCACGTCCTCGGTTGCCACGAGCGCTTGCACGAGGTAGGGCGACAGCTTCTTGTAAGCCACCGGGATGCGGTTGGAGCGGTCGAGGTTATAGGTGCCAAGGATATGCCCGTCGGCGGAGAGCACTTGCGATGCCGACTTGGATATCGGGTTCTGCAGGTTGTCCACGTCGGGCGAGTAGCCTACGATGCCAAACCATATAAGGAAAAAGAGCAGTGCCACGAAGCCTGTGCCCATGGCAAGCAGTAGCCATAGCGTCTTTATGAATTTCTTTCTCACGATGCTTTCATTAATAATGTGCAAAAATAGTGTTTTTTCGCCACATAGGGCCTTGTTGTAGTGGAAAAAAGCGCAAGAAGGCCGTAAGTGGTGCGCTTCATGGTACGCTATCCTTGCATGTCTAGTTCTTTCTCAATCTCTTCTATTGTTGGGAGCGTGGATTTCCATTTGTCCGCGATTTCGGATGATATCGCAGTTTCCCACGATGCCACTCCCATCGGTTTGTTGACTGATTCCAATGAATATTTTACAATGGTTTCCGATTTGCTTTTAACCAGTAGCAAGCCAATGGTTGCTTCGTCTGTTTCATGTTTGAACGCATGGTCTACGACGGTTTGGTAGAAAGCAAGTTGCCCCATCATTTCGGGAGTGAAAGGAACAGCCTTCAACTCTATTACGACAAAGCGCCTTAGTTGCAGATGATAGAAAAGCATATCGATATAGTAGTCGTGCCCTCCCATCTCAAGATGTACCTGTCTGCCGACAAAAGAAAACCCTTGCCCCAGTTCAAGCAGGAATTTTGTGATGTGTGTGGTGAGTCCGTCTTCTATTTCTTTTTCCCTGCTGTAATTGTCCGTGCCGGTAAAATCAAGCAAATATGGGTCTTTAAACATTTGTTGAACCATATCAGTCTTGGTGTTGGGAAGTATTCTATCGAAATTGGAAGGCAGTTTTCCTTTACGTTCTAAAGTGTAGTTCTCAAGGTTCATTTCCAATACAGACTTGCTCCATCCGTTTTTGATGGCGGCCATTGCATATACAAGCCGTCTGTTGGTTTCCTCGGCTTTTTCCATCAAGCATATATTGTGTCTCCAAGGCAATTGTGCAACGCTCCGTTGCACAATTGCTTCGTCGGGCCACAGTTTAGCAAAACGCTGCATGTATTTTAGGTTTCGCGGTGAAAACCCTTTCATTTCGGGATAGGTTTTTTTTAAGTCTGCCGATAGTCTGTCTATTACACGTGCTCCCCATCCTTCTTGTTGGCTCTGTTGCAAAATGGTTTTGCCTATATGGTAATACATCATCGACATAATGGTATTAGCCTCCCACATGACATGTTTCCTTTCTTCTGCGACAAGGCCACTTATTTTCCGGAGCATGCCATCATACCAATTTGGCATTTCCGATTTACTGGGCGAAACAGGAAAAAACACTTCTTTCGTGTTCGATTCTCGTCCTTTTCTTTCTTTAGCCATAACCGTTATTTGTCTTAATGTTTTGTCTAAAAGCGGGGTTCGATGGGTAATACGTAGAACTGGCGGTCGCTGTCGTCGTCGATCATCCACTCGTCTAACGTCACGCGGTCGGAGAGTGCCTTTATGGTCAGCGTGTGGCTGCCCGGCTCAAGCGCCACGGGGAGGTTCACGAGCGCCTGGCCCCGCAACACGCCTTTCGCCCATCGCTCCGACCTCATGCCGTCGGTGACGATCACGGTGCGTGGCGCTCCGCCGTCAATCTTCACCTCGGCTTGCGTCATTCCGCCGTCGAGGGCGTGGGTAGGCACGAAAGCCAAGCGCAGCGTGCCGCCGATGGTGCCCGACGTGAAGCGATAGGTCACGGAGTCGCTGGCGTTGAGCCTCAGCGCGCGCATGGAGCGGCCGAGCATGTTGATTGTCATCGCGCCCTTTGAGGCTGAGGCGTATGATGCCGCCAACGACGTGATGGCCTTCAGGTTGGGCATGGGTGCGTCGGCGTGGGTGTAGTTGCCGTATTGGCGTATCTCTTTCTCGCTGAGGGTGTCGGTGAGCAAGGGTTTGCCGAATACCGCCAGTCCCTGTGGCGCGGCGTTCATCTCCATGTTGACACCCATTCGTGCCATGGCGTTGTCGTAGAGGCTGGTAAGGGCCTGGAGCTTGCGGTAGGCGCGTATGCTCCGACTTGCCGACTCCAATGCCTCGCTGTCGTGGTGGAAGCTCACGGGGCGCGCTATGAGCCGCGACTCTTGCGCCTCAAGCGTCTTCACCGCCATAAGGGCTGAGGCGCGCACGGGATATTCTATCATGGTGAAATACTTGTCGCTGTCCCTGGCGGCAATCATGTGGCGTATGTCGGTCACCTTGTCTGCCACGGCCTTGTAGCGGTTGAGGTATCGCTCAAGCTCGTTGCCAAACTCCTCGGCGTTGAAGTCGGTGTTGGCGATGCCGCCGTCGCCGTTAACGTTGTTTTTCGACGGTGTCTTCTGCATGGTGAAGTCCATCATCTCAGGGCGACGGATGCAGGTCAGGCGGAAATAATGCGCCAAGGGTTTCATCAAGGCGTTGGCGGCTCGCTGCCCGAAATTGTTGGCAAGCCAGCCGTTGAGATGACTGCCCGCGTCTGCCCTGTCCACCGTTTTGATGTCCCACGCCATGTCGAGGAAGAGGCTGAGCTGGTAGGCTGTCACGTGTGGGTTGTGTATCGCGCACATCCACAGGCGCTTGGCTCCGTTGTCGAAAGCCGTGCCCATCTCGCTGGTCAGCAGCCCGGGTTGCGTGGTGCAGAGCCACAGGTAGCTGTGCGGCTTGCCAGAATAGGCGAGATGGTACACCGCCCCGCAATCGTCGGCGGGGTCATCGCATGCGGGCGCCATGTAGCCATAGTTGTCGTCGGCCCACCCGATGTTTATGTTTGTGCTTTTCTTCTCGTCTTGCAGCTTGACGCCATGAGATCCGTGAGGCGTGGCAAGCACTATGCCGAAAGAGTCGGCGAGGGCGCGGAGGTCGTGGGAATAATGGTTCGAGGTCTCGCCACGGTCCCAACCCTCGCAAAGCAGGTTGGCGCGTTGGCGCATCATCTGGCGGAAGAGTTGGCGATAGCTGGTTTGCTGATGTCCCTCGATGGATATGCCCCTATATTCTACCGAGGGGACGTGGGTCTCGCCTTTCTTGCCGAAGTCGGCGCCGCCCTTTTGCGCGAACCTCATTATGCCGTAGGCGGTGCCGCGCCCGTTGCTTCCCACGATGATGGTCTTGCCCATGCGCGAGCCAATCCAGAACGCATCCTTATGGGCTATGATGTCCATGGCGGGCACGGTCATCTGGCTCAGGGCTTTCAGTTCCTTGTTGCTTGCCATGTCGAGCTGGTAGACCAGCAGGTCGGTGGCGTTGGCCTTGCCTTCCACGATGGTCTTGCCCATATCGGCAGCCATAAGTTCGAGAGCCTTGCCGACCACGGGGCTGTGCTTCTTCTGCACGGAAAAGGTTATGCTCTCGTCGGCGTGGCGTGTGGCATGGCGCGCCATCAGCGAGAGGGGTGTGGCGGCAATAACGATGGCAAGGAACAGGGTGTAAAGGCTATGTGGTATCTTCATTTCGTTTGCAAAGAGTTTTTATGTAGTAGGATGCATTTGTGGCCAAAACATCCAGACAAGACAAAGTTACTAATTATTCTTACCACATCTAAAAAAATTAGTTTTTATTTGTATTTTAACTGGAATATGTCTACTTTTGTCAATCCTATTAAAATAAAGACATACATTTTATAACAGTCAAAATAAAGATTGGACGAAATATATAAAACGCATTATGACATTATATCCTAAGCTTATACGTGACATCCTTGCCACGGTCATCTATCCAGGCACGAAGAAGAACCTCGTGGAGAGCGGCATGGTGGCCGACAACCTGCATATCAACGGCAACTCGGTGAGTTTCTCGCTTATCTTCCCCCGCGAAACCGACCCGTTTATCAAGTCGACGGTGAAGTCGGCGGAGGCTACGCTGAAGTTGAAGCTCGGCAACGACCTGGAGGTGTCGATAGGCACGGAGTTCAAGTCGGCACCGCGCCCTGAGGTGGAGAAGCTTCTGCCCAACGTGAAGAACATCATCGCCGTGAGCTCCGGCAAGGGCGGAGTGGGCAAGAGCACCGTGTCTGCCAACCTTGCCATAGCCTTGGCGCGTCTCGGTTATAAGGTGGGATTGCTCGACACCGACATCTTCGGGCCTTCGCTCCCAAAGATGTTTGGCGTGGAGGACGAACGCCCCTATGGCGTGAATAAAGACGGCCGCGACCTCATTGAGCCTATCGAGAAATATGGCGTGAAACTGTTGTCGATAGGCTTCTTCGTCAATCCCGACACCGCGACGCTGTGGCGTGGCGGCATGGCCACGTCGGCGCTGAAGCAGCTCATAGCCGATGCCGACTGGGGCGACCTCGACTATTTCGTGCTTGACACGCCCCCGGGGACCAGCGACATCCACCTCACACTCTTGCAGACACTCGCCATAACGGGTGCGGTCATAGTGTCGACACCACAGAAAGTGGCTCTCGCCGACGCGCGAAAGGGCATAGACATGTATACCAACGACAAGGTGAACGTGCCCATACTCGGACTGGTGGAGAACATGGCGTGGTTCACGCCGAAGGAGCTGCCCGAGAACAAGTATTATATCTTTGGCAAGGACGGTTGCAAGGATCTCGCCAAGGAGATGGGCGTGCCATTGCTCGCGCAGATACCTCTCGTGCAGGGCATCTGCGACAGTGGCGACGCGGGCAAGCCTGCCGCCACCGATGCCGACAGCATGACGGGCCAGGCGTTTATCAACCTAGCGCAGGCCGTGGTGACGCGTGTCAACCGCCGCAACAAGGAACTGCCTAAGACTAAAATCATCAAGGTGACCAACAGTTGAAGCCAAGAGTCATAACGGCGGTCTGTCTTGTCGCGCTCTTTTTGGTATCGTGCGGCGCCGACAAGTACATGAAACGGGGTGAGAAGGAACTTGCCCTGGGCGAGTATTTCGATGCCGCCGCCGACTTCAAACAGGCTTACCAAAAGACTCCGCCTAAGGAGCGGAGCTCCCGTGGCGCCATAGCCCGCCGCATGGCTCTCTGCTACGACAAGAGCTTGCAGACGGGCAAGGCGATAGTGGCTTATCGCAACGCCATACGCTACAAGGAAGACCATGGCGAGGATCATCTCGCCCTGGCGCAGCTGCTCATGAAAAACGGCAGCTACAAGGAGGCTGCCGCAGAGTTTCATGCGGCGCTCGACTCCATGCCGGGCAACGCCGTGGCAACGGCTGGGCTGGAGGCGGCAAGGCGCGCGCCGGAGATAAAGCAGGTGGGCAGTCGCTACACCGTAAAGCGACTCGACGAGCTCAATGGCCGTCGTGCCGACTATTCGCCCATGCTGCTCGGCGACAATGGTGACGAAATCTACTTCACCTCCACGCGCAAGGAGGCTGAGGGCGATGAGCTCAGCGGCATCACGGGCATGAAGCCCGGCGACATATTCTATTCGTCGAAAGACGAGAAGGGAAAATGGACCAAGCCGGTGGCGGTGACAGGCGTGAACAGCGCCTACGATGAGGGCGCGTGCTGCTTTTCGCCCGACGGCAGGGAGATGTACCTGACGCAGTGTGTCACCGACCCTTCGTCGCCCCGCTATGCCAAGATCGTGAAGTCGGACCGTGCCGACGCGTCGTGGGGCAAGCCCTCGGCGGTAGAGATCTCGCGCGACACGCTCTCCAGCTTCGCTCATCCAGCAGTGTCGCCCGATGGCGCGTGGCTCTATTTCACGAGCGACATGCCCGGTGGCATGGGTGGTCTCGACATCTGGCGAGTGCGCATCACGGGTCACGGCTTGGGTGGCGTGGAGAACCTCGGCAGCCCCATTAACACCGCCGGCGACGAGGCGTTCCCGACGTTCAGGCCAAACGGTGACCTCTATTTCTCAAGCAATGGCCATCCGGGGCTGGGAGGCTACGACATCTTCATTGCGCGCATGGGCAAGGACGGAAAGACCACGCTCTCGCATCCCGGCTATCCGCTCAACTCGGCTGGCGATGACTTCGGCATGACCTTTGAGGGCGTTCACAACCGTGGGGTCTTCTCAAGCAACCGTGGCGACGCTCGGGGCTGGGACCATCTCTACTCGTTTGTCAACCCTGAGATAGAGCAGACGGTGAAGGGTTGGGTATATGAGATCGACGGTTACGAACTGCCACAGGCGCAGATGTATTGTGTGGGCGACGACGGCACCAATGAGAAGCTGACGCTCAAGAGCGACGGCTCGTTCACCAAGACCTTGTCGCCCGGGGTGAGCTACCTCTTCCTTGCCGCGTGCAAGGGCTTCCTCAACCATAAGGAGGAGATAAAGACCCTTGCCAACCCCAAGGAGTCGCGCGACACCACATTGCAGTTCACGCTCGCCAACATCTCGGCTCCCGTCTTGATAGACAACATCTTCTACGATTTCGACAAGGCCACCTTGCGCGATAGCTCCAAGGTAGCCCTCGACCAACTCGTCAACATCCTCAACGACAATCCCAACGTTACCATTGAGCTTGCCGCGCATACCGACTATGTGGGCTCTGCCGCTTACAACAAGGGGCTCTCGCAACGTCGCGCCGAGTCGGTGATACGCTACCTTATCGCCCACGGCATTGCCGCCGACAGGCTCACGCCCGTGGGCTATGGCAAGGAGCGGCCACGAAAGGTCAACCGCCGTCTTGCCGCCCGCTACTCATGGCTCAAGGATGGCGACGAGCTGACAGAGCAATTCGTCAAGGCGTTGGGCGATGCCAAGCATCAGGACATTTGCAACCAGCTCAACCGTCGCACCGAATTCACCGTACTCCGCACAACCTATGGCCTCTTCGACAAGGACGGCAAGCTAAAGCAGATGCCAAAGCCGAGAAAGCAGTCGCAGAGCGACGGCAACGAGGATGACTACATCATGACATATTGATATTCCGCTTGACAGCAACAAATCTTATTTCGTGTCCACTCCGCTCGCGTTCAGTCCAGGTCCGCCTCCTGCCGTGTAGCCACGGCTCTCGCCGGAAGTCCATGGTGATACCCAAAAGGCATAGAGGTCACCACGAGTGAGATAAAATTTCATGCGTACAGTTTTGCCCGTGAGTTCTGAAACATCCTTTTTGTTCTTCCAAATGATGAGTCGCTTGGTTTTGTCGGCGGAGCGCATGGCAATGCAATCGTTTTTGGAATAGCCGGGGAAGACGTTGCCGTCGGCATCGAGAAGTTCTGCTCTAAGCGATGCACCTTTCGCCTTCACGTCAGCGTTGACGAAGAGGTATTCTCCGTCTATTGTCATGGTGTCGGTAGTAAACGTGCCGGAAGTGGCGGCGTGCATTGAAACGAAACCATCGCGGCGTAGAGTGGCCAGGCCTGTGGCAAAGTTTGACTTGTGCACGGGCTTGCTATTGTAACGCCCCGAGCAGTAGAAGTAGAGCGAGTCGCCCACGATGACGGGACATCCTGCCACCGACTGCACATTGCCGGCATTCCACGCTTTGCTATTTTCACTTACTGGCAGGAAGGGTGTCTTGTATTCGCGGTTCCAGTGAAATCCGTCGTCGGTCCATCCGATGAGCACCTCGTTGCGCTTCTGTATGCATAGACTGTCGCAAGCATCGTTCTCCGGTCCTTGCCATATGGTGAAGTAGCCGATCATGCTCCGCTCATAGGCCATGGCCTCATGGTTGTAGATCTGCGGACGGATGTTAGGGAACAGTGGATGGTGTGGGTCGTCGTCCTCGGCATTAAACCAGTAGTGTATGAACTTGTCGCTGCGGTTGTCGTACACCCGATGGGCAAGGCTCACCGCCATCTCTGGGTCGGTGTTGGCAAGATAGGCGCGCGAGCGGCGATACTTCTTGCCGTTGATAGTCTTCAGCGAAAGGACATATGTCTTGCGGAATGGGTCGTAGTAGGCAGCGCAACGGTCGTAGAGTTCGCCCGATAGTGCTTGGGTCTTGCTCCAATGAATACCGTCGGCAGAGTACTTGAGGTGCATGCTCACCGTAGCGCGTCCGTTGAAGACTACGGCAAACATCTTGTAGCGTTTCTCTGGATTGCTCTCGTGCTTGTCGAGCAGTACCGACACGCAGTCGTGCTCAAGCGTATCGACGATATTGGTGCCGCTCACAGCGTCGAGCACAGGCTTATGCCACGACTTTCCGTCGGAAGATTCGGCATAGCACAACACCAGTCCTTCCTTCTTTCCGCCGCCAGCCGAATACCACATCTTGAATTTACCCTCTTGTTCGTCATACCATACGCCACCGCTGAACGGAGCGGCATAAGGGTCGCCCGCCGCGTTCAGTTCCCACGGTTGGTCAGCCTTCAGAATGGGGTTGAGTGGATAATAGGTGGGCGTGTGAAACACACGCTCCACTCCGTTACAATTCTGAAAATCGGTGTATGCCGCTATGCGGCGACCAGGTTGCGAATGCAGGCTGAGAGCCGTCAGCGCCATGATGAATAGTGATGTTGTTCGCATGATTATTATTTCTGTTATTTTATGAGTTTCTTCAGTCGTTCAATCTCTTTCTGTTGTTCTATGGTATAGAGAGTCAACTCTTCTATCTTTTGCAGTAGTGCTTTGTTGATTTCGTGTTGCGAATATCCTTCGGTTGCCACTTCTTCGGCTGAGGGAACATTTGGTAGATGACCACAAGAATCAACATACAGTTCCAGGTCATGGATTGGTTGCAAATGATAATCCTTGTTGAATACGAAGTCAGCCCATGTACCAGTTGGCACTACTGCATAGTCAGCAGAAAGAACACCGCTCTTCACAAATACGTTGTAGCGACCTTTGAGTTTGTTGTCAATCTTATCGGCTCCAGTTTTGTCGAAACCGAGGAAAATATTTTGACCGTTGCCGACATATAAGGCGGTCTTTCCATTTGTTCCAAATTCTATACCGTGGTCGGTAGTCGTGCCTAACCATGCGGCATCGCCAGCGGAGTTGGAGTTGAGTGTTGTAGTAATATTGTTCTTGATATGTGTGATTTCACCATTTTTCTGTACGAAAGGAGTGCGTGCCTCTATATAGTTGGCGGCAATGAGCAGATGAGGATTGTCATCGGTTGCTCCACCTCCATTGCCCCAACAGGCAATACCGCTATAAGAGTTCAGACGCAACCATTTTTGCATCTGACATGAAAGTATCACGTCTCCGTTGCGTCCGTAACTGTAGAAGGAGTCAATGTTGCCTGAACTTGACAGATCCGTCATAACGTATCGGTTGGCCACCATTGTTCCATGCGTACCTAATGCGCAATGGTTGATTTGTGATAGATTGTTGGTTATGAAACTGACGTTCTGTTCCGTGGTCACTGGGTCAAACGGATCCCAAAACAACCACCGACCATTGCCCGTGACTGCGCCACGAAAGATGTCAGCCGTTTGAAATTGAATACCCGTAAATGAATATGAAAGTCTAGAATTGGCAATCCATTCCGGTTTTCCGGCCTCACCCGATCCACGCCACATGTAGTAATAGGTTTGCGACAAACAATGCATAGTATAGCAAACTAGTAGGATGGTCGTAATAATTATCTTTTTCATAGAATGTTTCTTCTAGTTATTCCCAAAAGTCATTGCCTGTATTCGATGGTAGATGTTCGGCAATCTCTACTTGTTCAATGCTTCCTTCAAATCGCAGGTTGCAGTCTTCGTCTGCCGCACCTACGGTGACTTTGTTAAGGTCGGAAACGAAAGCGGAGAACTGCGCATATGCGAAACACCTGGCATTGGCCTTGTCAGCTTCTGTAGGTATGTCGCGTTTCCAGCGCCAAAGGATATCTTGTTGTGTAATCTTTTCGAATTGCAGTGCAGGACACGATACCCTAAATACGGTAGCGTCCTCGCCTGTTGAAGTGCCATATTTCCTTTCTTTCTCCTTCAATGCTTCCACTGTTATAACTAACCTTTGGCCAGCGAAGGATTTTCCCACTGGTGGAGAAATTGTCATGGAAGCGAATTCGGTAGCGTGTACCATTACTCTATATAGCAAGTCTCCGTTGGGTAAGTAATAGATGCTTATATTGTTGCCATCGTCTCCGTAGATACGAAGAAGCGTCTGATAGTGGCTTGTTGTAGCAGACGGTGTGGCTTTTATAGCAATGGTTCCTTTTGTGGCAGTTGTAGGTGAAAACTGATTGGGTATGCGAGGCTGGCCGTCAAATAGTTCTGTGTGGCATGAAGTTGATGGTGACTCGGGGTGATAACTCCAGTATCTTTTGCCCATGTATTTGTTTAGTTCTTCTGTATTAAAGATGTCTTTGTCGTTGCCATCACCATTGCGGAATTGTATACCATAGAAAACAGCGTTTTTGACTCTTGCCTCCATGATAATCGGTATATTCTGGAGATCGTCTTGCAGAGAAACAATACGTCGGGGTGTTTTGTTGGCAAGACTTTTCATGAAGTCGAATATCATGTTCTTGGAGTGGTGATCGCGTCCGTCAATGGTGCCTACCGACTCATATTGGTCGGATATGTTATGGGTACCTGCTACAGAACTACCCATGCTGCCTCCCAACAAAGTTAGTTCTACTTGCCCGTCATCCAAACGTTCATAGGCATAGAGAGCCGTGGTTGCATAACTATTGAGATCGGAACGTGATTTTCCACGCGGGTCATCAGTCACATCGGCGAGAATGGCTGGAAAGTATACAGCATTGTGACGTAAAGCCTCATAGAGGGACATTGTAGCTGTCACGTGTTGCAGTCCGTTGGGCAATACAGGCGATACAAACTGTTTCTCTGACCCATCGGCTTTCAGACCTGCCCATTTTCCGTATTTCCCTGTTGCCAATGATACGCCAGCAATGCGTCCGCCAACATGTCGTTGCTTGGAGGCGACATAGTAGTATAAGAGGTCTTGAGCTGAAGAAGAATATTTGCCAGCCAGTATAGGTTTGCCCATATTGATGCAACCATGATCATCGCTTTGTGGATCTTCACCATTGTCAAGAAATGGAATTCCACGATTGAGCCAGTGCCAGTGCAGACCATCGTTAGAGATGGCCAGTTCTGCTCGCTGTCGGCTGCTTATATCAGGAAGGGCAGTGGAGCCGAACATGGTGGCAATGCCCCACCATATATCTGAGTGGAAGTCTGGAAATCTGAATGGTTGCAGACTGTATGGTTCCCATCCGTTGGATGAGCGGTCGAGGGCTACATCGAAATCGTAATGCCCCGTTGTCAGAGCCGTCCCGAGGTTGGTCACCGTTTCTCGTCTGTATCTGTTTCTTGGGTCTGCAGGAGGAGGAAACGGAAGTGTTTCACCTGGACGTAGTGTTGAACGCTTGGCATTAATCCTCGAAAATAGATAATAGTTGCCGTTTTGTTTCAAATAGCCCATATGGGTGTCACCATTGATAAAGTCGTATTCAAACTCTATTTGACGAGTTTTCCGGTCCTGCTTCATCTGCGAAAATCCACTTAGAACACCCTCTGAGGTAAAGGCGCGCGACATCTCATAACCAGCTACAAGTTGGTTGAACTTTTCCCTTTGTGGCAAGTATACCAGCTTGAATGGTTTTTCTATGTCTTTGTCGGTGTCTTCGTATATGCCGAGACTCTCTATGTCTACTGCAACGACATTGGTGGCCTGATAACCAGGTTGATAGATGGGCGACAGACGTGTTTCTACTACGCTGTCTTTTGCATTATACCAATATAGTCCCGCGTTGGGACGATTCCAAATGGTAGGGTCTGTGGAAGTGTTGGTGTATGCCATCACTCCGACTTTGGACCATGGTACGGGTGAGGGAATGAGAAAGCACGATACATATAGAGACAGATTGCCTTTGTTGTCAACAATAACATTGGGCATGCCATTGCCTAGGTTCTTTTCCCAAGGATACGTGGAAGGGGTAGGGGTAATGATGTTTCGTCCGTTGTTGTACTTTATGGGAGAATTGACGTACACATCTTGGGAAGTGTAAAGGAAAAGACCAGGATTGACAGCGGAGAAATTCTGAAATACTTGTGCCATTGAGAGCTTCGGACATGCAATGGCAAGCAATAAGAAAAAAGTTCTCATAGGCAAGTGGTATTCTAAAAACCGACATCCCAGCAAGTACCGAGGGTGGGTACTTGAGGTATGTCGGTCTTCTTGTTTATCTATCTATGTCAATTATTTCTGTAGTCCGGTGCGTTGCGGGTTTTGTCCGCGCATA
>CAVKWN010000067.1:17421-19013 GCA_963660075.1 Lachnospiraceae bacterium | reverse complement strand
ACGAACGTGGGCGAGGTGAAGATGAAACGGAGTTCCTCCACTTGTTCCAACTCTTTCTTCAACGCCTCAAAAGCATAGATGGAGAATGAAGCGGCGGCGATGGACACACGACTATGAGTGGACAACCTTGCTTTGAGGTCGTCCGCCACACGTTCGTTGATGTTGTTTATCTGTTTTGGAAGCTCCATGTGTAAAATCGGTATGACTTTGTCCTTATTGCAAAGTTAACCAAAATCCTTAAGAATGTTTAGTTTTTGACATCGTTTTTGTAGTTTCGGCTTTTCACTGCAATCGTGCCGGCATAGCAGTGGAATGCCATCGGCTTTCCACTGCTATTTCATCGGCTTTCCAGTGCAAAGCCGAAGGCCTCGTTTCAACGTATATTTCAGTGAAACGTGACGCCAATCTGTTAATTATAGTAAAATAGGGTGGGGTAGTAATATCAAGATGCGGAAATATGGGGTATAAGTTATAATTTTGTCGGTGAACATTAGTCCAATTATTTCCATAGCATGAAACTAAGAAACGTAATAAAAGGGCTGGCAACCATGCTGGCATCTACAACAGTGACATCGATAACCAGGGCAACGGTCATCGCCGGCATAGGGTTAACGCTTGGCTCGTGCACCGACAGCGCAAAGGCCGATGAGTCGGCAAAGGCCGAAAGCGTGGAGCTGCTCAAGACCTCGCAAAGCTGGGACGGAGCCGAACTGCCCAACTATCCTGAAGGCAAGCCTGAACTGCGTGTGCTCAAGGTGACGTTGCCGCCTCACAGCAAATTGCCCAAGCACCATCACGACATCATGTCGTATGGAGTGGTAAACAAGGGACAACTCACCCTGGTGCGCGAATCCGACGGCAAGGAGAAAACCGTGGGAGCGGGCGAGGCTGTGGTCGAAACGGTTGGCACGGTGCATCATGGCGAAAACCGTGGCGACGTGCCCACAGAGGTGGTAGTGTTCTACATTTCGAAAGAAGGCACGCCCCTCTCCGTAGCCGACGAAGATTAGCATAGAAAGTTAAACAAGAAACCTGCCACGCTAAAAAATCTAAACTCTACTTGACATCCTATCGTGCAGAACGTCTTTGGATTATAACTGTAAAACCAAGGAGTATAAAAAAATGAACAAGACAGTCAAGACATGGATGTTTGCCACCATCTTTCTGGCAACAAGTAGCGTGAGCGTCGCACAAATGAACAATTCGCAGGGCGACAACCAAAGGGGCAACCGCCAGTCTCATGAGCAGAGAATAGAGCAAAGAGCCAACAACATCGCCAAGCAACTGGGCTTGGACACGAAGACCAGCAAGAAGTTTCTGGACGTGTTCAAGAAAGAACAGAACGACATGATGGAACTGATGCCTCGCCGAGGTGGCGGCATGCCTCCAAGAGGAGAACGCCCACAGGGAGAGCGTCCACAGGGCAATCCGCCTGCACGTCCACAAGGCGAGCGTCCACAAGGCAACCCACCCACTATGAACGGGAACCAACCTGGTGGCAGACCGCAGATGAGCGAGGACGACAAGAAAAAGATGGACTCTATAAAGCAGAAATACAACAAGAAATACGCCAAGTTCCTCAGCCAAGACCA
>CAVKWN010000067.1:10569-17111 GCA_963660075.1 Lachnospiraceae bacterium | reverse complement strand
CTCCTTTTGTTCCTTCCGTTTTGTTGAAGGAATAGTGCCGTTCATTGAATAAAGTTGCGAGTGTAGCAAGATAGTAATACTTTTGTAACAGAGTTTATAAAGGTTATTAGCAACTAAATCATTTCAACAATGAAGGGTTTACAAATAGCGAAACAAAAGATGCCGTCGGGACGAGCGTTGCAGATGGCATTGGTTATGGTTGCCTTGCTTGCTCTGGCGGGTTGTTCGTCCGACTCTGCCATGGGCATGGAAGGCTGGGAGCTTGGGCCAGACAACGGCAACGGAGGTGGAAACGGCAACAATGGGGGAGGGGGTTCAACCACTTACTCCAGTTCTATATCAGACCTCATGTCGTTTGACATTGCACTTGACAAGACCGCGCTCGCGGAGACTGAGACAATACCCACAGAGGGCGACGAGGCAGAAGATTATATCGAGAACAACACTTTCAAAAGCGAAGTGGATATAGTCTTCAACGGTTCTTCGGCAACAACTTCGGGAAGTGTGGATGGCGTGACCGTGACCATCAATAGCGCGGATGTTGTCGTCAGCTCCTCGGTGAAGAACGTTTGCTACAACGTGAGCGGAACCACCACAAACGGCTTTCTAAAGATATACAGCGAGAAGAAGTTTGAGTTGAAGTTGAACGGGGTGAACATCACCAATCCGGATGGTGCCGCAATCAATATCCAAAGCAAGAAACGCGGCTACATTGTGCTTGCCGACGGAACTACGAACAGCCTGACCGATGGCACGACCTACAGCGACAAGACCGACGACGAGGACATGAAGGCGTGTTTCTTCAGCGAGGGCAAGATGCTCTTCTCGGGCACGGGCGCGCTCGAAGTCTATGCCAACTGCAAGGCGGGCATACGGAGCGACGACTACGTGATGTTCCGCCCTGGCAACAATGTCTACGTGAAAGCCACGGCAGGCAACGCCATCAAGGGCAACGACGCCATATACATAAAAGGTGGAGTGATCAACGTGGAGACCTCAGCTGCAGCGAGCAAGGGCTTGAGCAGCGATGGGTTAGTGCAGATAGACGGTGGACGAACAACCGCCATCACCACGGGCACAGGCGAATATGACGCTGACGAACAGGACGTTAGCGGATGCGCTGGCGTGAAGGCCGACAGCGTCTTCGTGATGAACGGCGGCTCGCTCCTTTGCAAGAGCACGGGTGCAGGAGGCAAGGGCATCAGCACGGACCAGACGCTCACCGTGAACGACGGAACCATTAAGGTCATCACCACGGGCCAACAATATGTTTACGGCAAGCTCGACACCTCACCCAAGGGCATAAAGAGCGATGAGGCAATGTACCTGAAAGGCGGCACCATAATGGTACGCTGCACGGGCGGCGAAGGCTCGGAGGGCATAGAGAGCAAGAGCACGATGAACATCTCGGGAGGCAACATCATGGCTTTCTGCTACGACGACGCGCTCAACTCATCAAAGGCGATGACCATCAGCGGCGGCAACGTCTTTGCCATGGGCACCAACAACGACGGCATCGATTCCAACTCCACATTGACCATCAGTGGCGGTGTAGTTGTGGCTTGCGGAACGACACAGCCCGAAGACGGATTCGACTGCGACCAAAACACCTTCACCATCACAGGCGGCACCGTGATAGGCATTGGCGGCGGAACGTCAACACCCACGACAAGCGTCACCACACAACCTGTGGCTATCCTTGGCGGCAATACCATCACCAGCGGCCAGTATATCACCGTGGCAGACAGCAATGGCAACAATATCTTTGCCTTTAACGTACCGCGCGACTACAACCAGCAGGGCTACACCTTGCTAGTCAGCTCACCCAACATGACAAAAGGAAACTCTTATGTCTTCTCTTCCGGAGCCAGCGTGAGCGGAGGCAAGAGTTTCTGTGGCTACACGACAGACGCCACGGTGAGCGGCGGATCTTCTATCACCACCATGACCCTCTCGTCGATGATTACCACCTACAATTATAATGGTGGCACAAATGGTGGAGGCGGTCAGCCCGGAGGTGGCGGAGGACAACCTGGCGGTGGCGGTGGTCGCTGGTAAGAATGAAAGAGGTTTCAATAGGTAATGATTTCAAAAGTCAAAACAAGCTGGTTGATTATGACGATGAATACGTTGATTGAGAAATTCCAACCCATCTCACTTGAAGAGATGGATGGTATAAAACTGATGAACCGAACCGACACAAAGTTCGTGACCAGCATTGCCAAGCTGAAGGAGCTGCTCCTTATGGCTGGCGACGAGTATAGGGTGCAGGAGATAGACGGCAAGCGCAACATGAGCTATGCCACAGTATATTTCGATTCGCGCGACTATGCCTTCTACAACGCCCATCACGATGGTCATGCCAGTAGGCAAAAAGTGAGGGTGCGCTCATATATGGACACCCACATAAGCTTCTTGGAGGTGAAAACCAAGGACAACCACGGCAAAACCCATAAAAGCCGCATATCGGCTTCAAGCCTGGAAGAAGATGCTGCGATGGACTTCTTGCGTAGGAACTTGCGTCTTGACCCACGGCTCTTGGAACAAAAGATCGCCAACAGCTTTCATCGCATAACCCTCGTGAACAAGAAGAAGACAGAGCGGCTGACCATCGACACCGACCTGAAGTTTGAAAACCTCACCACAGGCGTGCAACGCTCTTTGCCACAACTGGCAATCATAGAGCTGAAACGTGACGGCTTGCAACCGTCTCCTGTCCTGGACATGCTTCGCGAGCTTCGCATCCACCAGAGTGGGTTCAGCAAGTATTGCATAGGCGAGGCGCTAACCAACCCCAGCCTTCGCGTCAACCGCCTCAAGCCGAGGATACACAGGCTCATGAAAATATCATAAACGTTGAATAAGAGAATAAGAGAAAAGAGAATAATATGACAAACTTTTTAGACATGGCTGCCTTTCTGCCCATGATGTTTCGGTTCGCGATCAATACCCTCGCCGTGTGGGTGATAACCCACTGGCTATATTTTCCCAAGAGCCGTCGTCGCGAATATTATTTCACGTTCATGCTCATAGGCTTCAGCATCTTCTTCCTCATCAACCTGCTGGGAGGCGCAAAGGTGAGGATAGAGTTCGCTCTTGGGCTTTTCGCCATATTCGGAATCATACGCTATCGCACCGAGTCGATGCCAGTGAGGGAGATGACCTACCTGTTCATGATTATCGCCCTGTCGGTAATCAACGGCTTGTCGGGCAGTGTCGGTTGGGTTCAGCTTGCCGTGGTCAACCTCCTTTTCATTGGCGTGACCTACATCTTCGAACATATCAAGGTCAGGGGAAGCATGGCGGTAAAGATGATACAGTATGACCGCATTGAGCTTATCAAACCCGAGCGAAGTGAGGACCTCCTCGCTGACCTAAAGGAACGCACTGGACTCGACATAGTGAAGGTGGAAATTGGCGGCATAGACTTCCTAAGGGACATGAGCGTCATCAGGATTTACTATCAAGCCGACGACACAAGCATGATAGACAACCAGCTGAAAGTTCACTCCTATGAATACTCTAACATGTAGTTTCCAAGTTTAAATGACCTATTAGTAAGCATATCATGAAGAGGACAACAAGGATACTGATGTCTCTCGCCGCATTGCTGGCGTGGGCGTTGGAAGGCAAGGCGCAGAGCGATTTTGGCGTTTGGATGGATGCCGGCATCGAGAAGAAGATCAACAAGCATTGGACACTCGACGGAGAGATTGGGGCAAGAACCCGCGACAACTCGAAAGAGATGGACCGCTATAGCCTTGGGGTAGGCGCCGACTACAAACTAAACAAATACTTGAAATTCTCGGCTGCCTACAATCTGCTTTATGACCATCGGGGCGGCACGCAGACCTACCACAAGAACGGCACGGTGAACAAGATAACTCCGGCATATTGGTGGCCACGCCATCGTTTCCTCTTCGGCGTGACGGGCAGCTACAGCTTTGGCAACCTTGGCTTGTCGCTGAGGGAGATGTATCAATACACATATCGCACCAAGGCCAAGAACAAGAAATATGACACCGATACGGAAGAATGGGAAGACGTGAAGAGCAAGAGCCAGCACCTCTTGCGCTCACGCTTCCAAATTAACTATCGCATAAGGCATACGCCACTTGTTCCTTTCGGTAGCGTGGAGCTATACAATGGCAATGGAGGTTTGCAAAAGACTCGCTACACGGTGGGCACCAATCTCCAGATGGCCAAGCACCACGAACTGAAACTCTACTATCGCTATCAAGACTTGCGCGACAACGACGACGATGACCTCGACACTCATGTGCTGGGCATCGGATATACGTTTAAATTCTGAGATAACAACTCTAAAACGTAGTATATGAAGAAAAAGTTAATGTTTATGATTGGCGTTAGTTGCCTATGCGGCACACTGGCCCATGCCGACAATAAGTACGGCTATCTGACGTTCCAGAACTCAGACGGAACTACGGTATCGATGCCAGTAGGTTCGCTCACCATGACCTTCTCGAACGGTAAGCTCATAGCTACCAATGGTACTGTGACAAAGGAACTGACCTTGGAAGACCTTGGGAACATGTATTTCTCTACTGACAACGTAACAGGCATCAAGGATGTGAGCATCACCGATGCAGATGGCGAGGTGGAAGCCTTCTCTATGCAAGGGGTGAGCCTTGGCAAGTTCGCAAGCATGACATCGCTGAAAGACAAGTTGCCTAATGGCGTGTATGTGGTAAAAAGTAAAGGTAAAACTCAAAAAACAACTATCAGATGAAGAGAATCTTTACTTCCTTGGTAATGGCTGGCTTCATCGCCTTCGGGGCGGAAGCGCAGACCCTCAATGTCGTTACCGGCAATATCACCTATGCTTTTCCTGCCGCCCAAACGGGAAACATGACCTATCAGAATGGCGAGACGCTCACCATCATGGGCAAAAGTTTCAGCATCAGCGACATCACCAAGATGTATGTGGATGATAGCGAAGTGACAGATGGCACGGTGAGTGTAAGCTATAGCGGCACCACAGCCACAATGATCATTGCCGGAAACGTGGCGCAGTATGTCACCCCTACCATTACGAATGCCCATGTGAGTATCGTGCAAAGTTCTGACGTGAGCGACAATACGTGTGGCGAGATTACCTATTCGCTCGCAGGCACTTCGACCGATGGTGAGTTTACGATGGAAGGCACTTATAAGGCTTCGCTCGAATTCAACGGTTTAACCTTGACCAATCCTTCGGGCGCTCCCATTAATATCCAAGACGGCAAGCGTATCGACCTCAGTGTCAAGAAAGGAACTGTGAATACTCTTGCCGACGCAGCTGATGGCGACTGGAAGGGTGCCATTGTCTGCAAGGGACATCTGGAACTGAAAGGCAAGGGTACGCTTAACGTCTATGGCTATACCGCTCATGGCATTTATGCCAAGGAATATGTGGAGATGAAAAACTGTACAGTCAACGTGCTCACTGCCGTGAAAGACGGCATCAACTGCAACCAATACTTCCTCATGGAAAGTGGCGAACTAAACATCTCATGTGTTGCCGATGATGGCGTACAGGTTTCTTACAAGGAAGACGACGAGACCCAGCGCGACGAAGAAGACACAGGCTCGCTTACTATAAAGGGCGGTACCATTACCGCAGCCGTGACAGGAACTTGTACCAAAGGATTGAAGGCTGAGGGTGACTTGACGGTTACTGACGGAACCATCACCATAACTTCTTCTGGCAATGGCACTTGGGATTCAGACGATGCCAAGACAAAAGCGTCGAGCTGTATCGCTGCCGACGGCAACATCAAGATAGAGGGTGGATCCTTGTCGCTCACCAGCACAGGAAGTGGTGGCAAGGGAATCAATGGCGACGGCACGCTTACTATCAATGGTGGCGACATCACCGTGAAGACCACTGGCGGCATGTTTGCCTATGTGAACGGTAAGGAGTATACCAACTACTCGGGCAATACAGACAACCTGACCAGCGATCAGAAGTCATCGCCCAAGGGCATGAAGATAGACGGCAATGTAGAGATCAACGGTGGTACCATTAACGTCACCACCACAGGCAATGGTGCCGAGGGCATCGAGAGCAAGGCTGTGCTGACCATCAATGACGGAACCATCGTCGTCAATGCTTACGACGATGCCATCAACTCCTCAAGCCACATGTATATCAATGGTGGCGACATCACGGTAGTGGCATCCGACAACGACGGATTGGATTCCAACGGCAACATGTACATCAATGGCGGAGTAATCAAGGCATTCGGCACAAAATCGCCCGAGTGTGGTATCGATGCCAACGAGGAAGACGGGTATTCCGTTATCTTTACAGGTGGCACTCTTCTGGCTGTGGGAGGTGGCAACTCCGTGCCGAGCACTTCAGAGTCGACCCAGCCATATGTACAAGGTTCGATGTCGGTAACAGCCAACACGGAGATTACCTTGAAGAACGGCAGCACTGTATTGGCTACGTTCACCGTGCCAAGCACATACTCCTCTTCATCGGGCAACGGAGACTTTGGCAACAAGGCTGGCGGTGGACCCGGAGGAAACGGTGGCAA
>CAVKWN010000067.1:0-10517 GCA_963660075.1 Lachnospiraceae bacterium | reverse complement strand
ATCTCTTGCGCAGGTCTATCCACAGGCAACAGCTATACCCTGACCAGCGGTTCTTCTTCATCTTCTGTTACCGCAGTGTTGAAGGGCAACAAATAGATTTTCATACCTGCGACAACTTGGTGCGACAGCTTTTGTTTATAAGAAAGAATAGTGCCAAGTTGTCTTTATTGATAATAAAAGCAAAACTTTAACGTTATCTACTATATTGAAACATTTTACTCTCATACCAAAACCGACATCGCATGAAGGCAAGGCTGATGGGTTGTCTCAATTTGTTCAAGGCATGATAAAAGGACAGAAGAAATCGGAAATAATCCTTTATATAGTGTTGTGGGCTATATTGTTCGCGGCACCTGTCGTCTCCATGCTTATTGGCGACATCTTCACCATGTCGTGGGACCAGCAGGCAAGGGAGATGACGAGCGCGGGAGCTACTACCTATGATTGGGATGGCGTGCTGAACACATGGAGCTTGCAGGCAATGTTTTGCGTCACGTTCTTCGTGCACAATTTCTTCATTGCACCCATGCTGGTGTATCGCAACCACAAGTGGGGATATGGCATTGGCATATTAGCGCTTGTTGTTTGTTTTGCACTGTTTCAACTATACGGTCGTCCCCACACGCCCAAGCCCATGGATAGAATGGGCAAGCCAAGGATGGAGAGAATGGCGGAAAGGCTGGAAGGGCAAGAAGAAAAGCCTGGCGAACATGGAAAACCAATGATGGAACCTGGCAACCCCAACGAAATGGGTATGCCCGATAACCACGGGAAACCAGAAGGCATGGGCAAACCAGAAGGTATGGGCAAACTCGGCGAAATGGGCAAGCCAGAAGGTGGCCGTGGTCCTAAAGACCGTGAGCATGAGCCTCCGCTGGTGTTTGGCGGACAAGATTCGGTGGCTTTCATCATCATGACCCTGTTGATAGGCTTGAACATAGGAATAAAATATTTTTTCAAGTCGCTCGATGACCGCAAGCGGATGAAGGAACTGGAGCGGGAGAACCTCTCCAACCAGTTGGCATACTTGAAATATCAGATAAACCCCCACTTCTTCATGAATACGCTCAACAACATCCACGCCCTCGTGGATATTGACGCGGAACAGGCAAAATACACGATAGAGGTGTTGTCGAAGATGATGCGCTATGTGCTTTACGAAGGTAATAAGCCGATGGCGCCAATACAGAAGGAGCTGGACTTCCTTGCCAACTACGTGGAGCTTATGCGCATTAGATATACCGACAAGGTGCGCATTTCAGTGTCGTTGCCCCCGAAAATGCCGCAAGACAAGAGCACGACTGCAGACGCAAGCATAAACAACGCCGAAATTCCCTCGATGCTCCTCGTGAACTTCGTGGAGAATGCTTTCAAGCATGGCGTGAGCTATCAGAAAGAATCTTTCATAGACGTGATAGTGAGGATAGACGAGACATCGCATGAGCTGGAGTTTCTTTGCAACAACAGTAGAAAGCCCAGCTCGGAAGAAAACCACGGTGGGGTAGGGCTGCAGAACACCATAAAGAGGCTTCAACTTATCTACGGGAAAAATGGTTACGACCTCCACGTATACTCAAACGAAGAGGAGTACAAGGTCCTGCTCAGGCTTCCGATTAATTCCTTAAATTCTTAGGGGCATGATGATAAAGGTATTAGCGATAGACGATGAGCCTTTGGCTCTCAGGCAGTTGACGGCTTATTTGAAAAAAGTGCCTTTCTTTGAGCTGGTTGACAGTTGCCAGAGCGCGCTCGACGCGATGAACATATTGAGCGATAAGGAAGTGGATGCCATGTTCGTCGACATCAACATGCCCGACCTTAACGGCATGGACTTCGTTCGCTCCTTGAACCAACCGCCAATGGTTGTCTTTACCACCGCTTATCAGGAGTATGCCATAGAGGGTTACAAGGTCAATGCCATCGACTATCTCTTGAAACCTTTTGGCATGGGCGACATCCTGCGTGCCGCCGACAAGGTGAAGCGGCAATACGACCTCATGCATACGGCGAGCCTCTCGCCGGTGGATGAGGACGATGCCATGTTCCTGAAGACGGAATATAAAGTGGTGCGCATATTGGCTCATGACATTCTCTACGTGGAGGGAATGTCGGAATATCTTCGCATACACCTCTCGGCGGGCTCCCAGCCTGCTCACGACACGCCTTCCACGACTGCGCAACCAAAGCCCATCGTCGTGCTCTTCAGCATGAAGAAGATGGAAGAGCGCTTGGCCGACAAGGACTTTATGCGCATCCATAAGTCGTATATCATCAATCTGCATCATATAGTGGAGATACAGAAAAACCGTGTGGTGCTTGACGATGGCAAGGAAATACCGATAGGAGACAGCTATAGGGACAGATTAAACGACTATGTAAACAAGAAGTTCTTGGGCAAATAACGCCTCGCGGCTTCTATGCGTTTTTGCCTTGTCGGTATGCTTGCGGGGTGCAACCTGTCAATCGCCTGAAATATTTGCAGAAGAAACTCGGGTTCGGAAAATGGAGCGTCTCTGATATCTCCGTTATCTGCTTGTTGCCGTGGCGAAGCATTACCTTGGCATAGTTGATTACCGCTTTGTCGATCCATTCCTTTGCCGTGATGCCGCTCGTCTGCCTAATGACGGTGCCAAGATAGCGTTCGGTAACGCATATCTTCTCTGCATAGAAGGCAAGTTGGCGCTCCTGTTGCGAATGTTTGTTGACAAGTTGCAGGAAGCGGTCGAAGATGTCGTTGGCAGAGCGATGCGTGGTAGGCTTTGGCTGCTGTTGGGTAAAGAGCGTACTATAATAATGCGTGATGGTTGAGAGCATATTGTAGAGCACCTGCCGGTCAGCCTCTATACGACGGTCGTCTAGGATATTGGCATCATCCGTGTTGGCTGTAGACATTTCTTGCGTGTGGGCTATTTCCCATATCAAGAAAAACATGTGGTTGAGCAGTCGCATTTGGTTGGCATCAACCTTCTGAATGCCATGTTTGTTTTGTCCAGTAAACAAGTCGGGCAATTTGTCAGTGTGAGCTATATGGAACATGTCAGACGGGATGCCGATACCCATCAGCGTGAGGTCATTGCTCATCTCTATCGGCTCAACAATGCTGCCCGGACACACAAAGACTACGTCGTTGGGCTCAAAACTGCACTCTTGCAGGTTGATGTTGGTGCGCATTTTGCCACGCTTTACCACACCCAGGCGATAATCATCGAGCAAGAAGGGGCTTTGGTCATCAGACATGAATGGCTTGAAGAGACCGTTGATGTCGATGGCTATGGCAAAACCATTCTTGAAATAGTACTTGTCGGGATACAAGTTTTGCTCGACAAGCGTGTCGAACATGTTTTGTAGCGAAAGTCTCTTTGGCTGTTTCATGTCTTGTAATTTAATCTTATCCGATGTTCTTTTTGTTCGAATTCAATTGCAAAGATAGTGACAAAGATTAAAACATCTGTCCCTTTCAATATCAAATCGAACAAAAAGGACATTTCTCTATAACTACAGATAACAAGGCTTTAATCATTTCGCCATACCTTTGCAAAAACTCCTTAAAGATAAAGGAGCAGAAAGGTAACAAGACAACGGATATGATGAAAAAAGAAATTTTATTGACCATGACATTGCTGGCTTCGCTAGCCGTTCGGGCTGTTTCTTTGAAGGAATGCCGAGAGATGGCTCGATACAACTATCCAGCCATCAAACAGTATCAACTGATAGAGCGGAGCCGTGACTACACCATTGACAATGTGGCGAAGGGATGGCTGCCACAAGTGAGCGTCTCGGCTGGAGCTTATGCCTTCACCGACATACTAAAGGCGAACGAGCAGATGAAGCGGATGGGCATCGACATGAACAACTGGGTGGCTAATGGCTCTGTGACAGTGAGGCAGAACGTGTACGACGGAGGGCAGATAGCGACGCAGAAAGAAGTGGCGGCGGCACAGGCTGACGTGCAAAAGCATCAGCTTGACGTTTCGATGTATGCCATCAACGAACGCATAGACCAAATATATTTCGGTATTCTTCTCATAGATGAGCAGTTGGCGCAAAACGGACTGTTGCTGGACGATTTATCGACGAGCGAGCAGACCATACGAAGCATGATGAAGGGCGGCATAGCCAACCAATGCGATCTCGATGCCATCCTCGTGGAGAAACTCAAAGTGAGTCAGCAGAAGGAGTCGCTTGACGCTTCGCGCAAGGCTTATATGCGAATGTTAGGCGTGTTTGTGGGGAAAGACTTTGCGGAAAACGAGAAGTTGGAGAGACCCACCGCCGCGTCATCTTGCAACGAATGGAGAACGAATCGCCCCGAACTTTCCTATTACGCTTCCCAAAGCCTATTGCTCGATGCCCAGCGCAAGCAACTCAACACCCGGCTACGCCCTTCAGTTTCCGTCATCGGCATGGGCATGATGCACACGAAGGTATCGGACATGTTTAACTGTGGAGTACTGGCAGGAGGCGTGTCGGTGTCTTGGAACATTGGCGCGCTCTACACTCGCAAGAACGACATAAAGAAACTGGAGGTGCAACAATCGATGAACGACAGTCAGCGAGAGGCCTTTCTCTTCAACAACCGCCTGCAAAACGAGGAAGCCGACGGCAACATAGTGTCACTTCGCAAGCAAATCATGCAAGACGATGAGATTGTCAGCCTGCGTGAGAGCATCCGCAGCAAGGCAGACAAGAAGGTGCAACTCGGCACGGAGAGCGTGAACGAACTTGTAAGGGACATCAATGCCGTGAGTTTGGCGAGAGCGCAGAAGGCGCAACACGAGATATTGTTATTAAAGGAAATATACAAGCAAAAGAACATCAACAACGAATAGGAACATTGATAATGACCATGAAAAAGAACACATACTATATGATAGCCTTAATGCTTTGCGCTATGAGCCTAGCATCATGTGGTGAAAAGGAAAAGAAATATAACGCTACGGGAACCTTCGAGGCTACGGAGGTGACGGTGTCTGCCGAGCAAAACGGTAAACTCTTGCAATTTGACATAAACGAGGGCGACAAGATAGAACAAGGCAGACAAGTGGGGTTGATAGACACTGTGCAGCTATATCTGAAAGCTCGACAGATTGGAGCCACCAAACTGGTTTATGCCTCTCAACGTCCCGACATGGCTAAGCAGGTGGCTGCCACTCGCCAGCAACTTGCAAAGGCTCGCGAAGAATACGACCGCTTCGCCTCATTGGTGAAAGACGGCGCAGCAAACCGCAAGAACCAGGATGACGCTCGAAGCCAGGTAAAGGTATTGGAACGCCAGCTGGAGGCGCAACTGTCCTCGCTCAACTCTTCCACCAACAGCCTCAACGCGCAGATGGGGACGGCAGACGTGCAAAAGCTCCAAGTGGCTGACCAGCTCAGAAAATGCCACATCACGACTCCGATAGCGGGAACCGTGCTGGATAAGTATGCCGAGCAGGGCGAGTTTGCCATTGCAGGAAAGGCGCTCTTCAAGATGGCGGACATCGAGAATATGTTTCTACGTGCCTACATCACGTCGGCACAACTCAAGAACGTGAAATTGGGGCAAACAGTAAAGGTTTTCGCCGACTTTGGCAATGGCGAGAAGCGTGAATACCCAGGCAAGGTGACTTGGATTTCATCGAAGTCGGAGTTTACACCCAAGACTATCCTGACAGATGACGAACGTGCCGACCTAGTGTATGCCATCAAGATCGCCGTGAAAAACGATGGCTATGTGAAGATAGGTATGTATGGAGAAGTGAAGTTGTAAGTGAAGAACGAAGAGGGAAGAATGAAGAACGAAGAGGGAAGAATGAAGAGGGAAGAATCCAATTGTTTTTGATATGGAGAACAAGGCAATAATAGTAGATAATATTTCGAAGCGATATGGCAAGGTTGAGGCTCTGCGCGGCGTTAGCTTCTCGGTGGATAAGGGCGAGATTTTCGGTCTTATCGGACCCGACGGCGCGGGCAAAACCACGCTCTTCCGCATCCTCGCCACGCTGATACTTGCCGATGAAGGCACGGCGAAGGTTGAGGGCTTTGATGTGGTGAAGGGCATGCGTGGAATACGCAAGCTCACGGGCTATATGCCAGGCAAGTTCTCGCTTTACCAAGACCTCTCGGTGGAGGAGAACCTTAAGTTCTTCGCCACGCTCTTCGGCACGACCGTTGAGGCAGAATACGACAATATAAAGGCGATTTACTCGCAGATAGAGCCTTTCAGGAAGCGCAAGGCAGGAGCGTTGTCGGGCGGCATGAAACAGAAGCTCGCCCTCTCATGCGCCTTAGTCCACAAGCCAAGCATACTCTTGTTGGACGAACCAACAACCGGCGTAGACCCCATGAGCCGCAAGGAGTTTTGGGATATGCTTACCACGCTCCGAGAGCGGGGCATCACCATCGTCGTGGCAACACCTTACCTCGATGAGGTGCGTCGCTGCGACTGTATCGCTTTCCTGCACGAAGGAGAGGTAAAGGGGATTGACAAGCCTGAGATCATCTTGGAACGATTCAAGGAGGTGTTTTGTCCTAATGGAGTGAAGAGTGAAGAACGAAGAGTGAAGAATTCATGTGCTACGCCTGCTAACATCCAAATGAAAAAAATGCAGGAAACTCAATCAGCAGAGCAAGAGAATTCTTCACTCTCCACTCTTCGTTCTTCACTCTCAATAGAAGTGAAACATCTCGTGAAAGCGTTCGGGTCATTCCATGCGGTGGATGACATTTCCTTCTCAGTGAAGCAAGGGGAAATATTTGGTTTCCTGGGTGCCAACGGAGCTGGAAAAACAACGGCAATGCACATCTTGACAGGCTTGAACAAGCCGACGAGCGGGGAGGGGAGAGTGGCTGGTTGCGATATCAACACCGAGTTTGAGCAAATAAAGAAGCACATTGGTTACATGAGCCAAAAGTTTTCACTCTACGAGGACTTGACCGTGAGAGAGAACATCCGCCTCTTTGCAGGCATCTATGGCATGGATGGTAAGACCATCAAGCGCAAAACAGAGGAGCTCCTCGCCAAACTCAACTTCGCGGACCATGGCGACGACATAGTGTCGAGCATTCCGCTCGGCTGGAAACAGAAACTTGCTTTCTCCGTGAGCATCTTCCATGATCCAGAAATCGTATTCCTCGATGAACCCACTGGAGGCGTTGACCCCGCCACTCGCCGCCAGTTCTGGCAACTCATCTACGAGGCTGCCCAACGTGGCATAACCGTCTTCGTAACAACCCACTACATGGACGAGGCGGAGTATTGCGACCGCATCTCCATCATGGTGGACGGCAAGATAAAGGCGATGGGCACGCCCGAGGAGTTGAAACGAGACTTGCATCAGCCAGACATGGATCATGTGTTTACTTATCTCGCCCGACAATCAACAAGACAATGAAACAGTTTATATCTTTTGTCATCAAGGAGACGCACCACATCATGCGAGACAAACGCACGATGCTAATACTTTTCGGTATGCCGGTGGTGATGATGTTGCTTTTTGGTTTCGCCATTTCCACAGACGTGAGGAATGTTAGAACCATCGTGGTGACTTCCTCGCTCGACCACCAGACACAGCAATGCGTGGAGGCCCTTGGTGCCAACGAATACTTCAATATATTATACAAGGTGAATACGCCAGCCGAGGCGGAGAGGCTCATCCGCAACCAAAAGGCTGACATCGCCATTGTGTTTCTGAGCGAAGAGCGAAGAAGAAGGGACGAAGGCTCTAACGGTCTCGTCCAAGTAATCGTGGACGGGGCAGACCCTAACATGGCGCAGATGTACGCCAACTATGCCTCTCAGATTTTGGGAATGAAGATTGAAGAACGAAGAGTGAAGAATCTAAACGCTTCATCGTCTGATAATTCCTCACTCTTCACTCTTCGTTCTTCACTACTCTTCAATCCCCAAATGCGCAGTTGCTACAACTTCGTGCCAGGCATCATGGGCATGCTTTTGATGCTGATTTGCGCGATGATGACTAGTATCAGCATCGTGAGGGAAAAAGAGAGGGGTACGATGGAAGTGCTCTTGGTGAGTCCGATTCGCCCTTTAATGATTATCATTGCCAAGGTGGTGCCCTATCTCATCCTAGCCTTCATCATTCTGGTCAGCATCCTCTTGATTTCCCGTTTCATTTTGGATGTGCCTGTGGCTGGAAGCCTATTTTGGATATTCGTGGTATCGGGCATTTACATCCTTGTGGCGTTGTCACTCGGACTGCTTATCAGCACGGTGGCGAAAACCCAACTCGTGGCGTTGCTCGCCTCGGCAATGATGCTCATGCTGCCCAGCATCTTGCTCAGCGGCATGATGTTTCCCGTGGAGAGCATGCCTGCCGTGTTGCAATATGTGTCGTCAGTGATACCACCAAGATATTACATTTCAGCTATGCGCAAGTTATTGATTATGGGGGTGGACATCGACAAAGTGGCACACGAGGTTGCTGTCTTGCTCGCAATGCTAGTCGTATTACTAACAGCTGCATTGTTAAACTTCAAAAAACGTTTGGAATAAGAACGAACGGTTAGGCTTCATTCAAAACTCAACATTCAGCAAAAATGGTCATCAAGTATTTGATACAAAAGGAGTTTCTGCAAATACGCAGGAACACATTTATACCTCGCCTCATCTTCATGTTTCCCATCATGATAATGTGCGTAATGCCGTGGGTTATGAACATGGAGGTGAAGAACATCACGGTGGATGTGGTTGACAACGATCGTTCTACGATGTCTGCGCAACTTGTGCATCGCATAGAGGCGAGTCATTATTTCCACTTTCAGGGGCAGAAGGGAAGCTACGCTGAAGCGATGAATGACGTAGAAAACTCCAAGGCGGATGCCATCGTGGAGATTCCGTCTCATTTCGAGCGCGACATGAAGTTGGGCAGAAATCCTCAGATACTCGTGGCGACGAATGCCGTGAACGGAACCAAGGGAAGCATGGGCAACGCTTATCTCTCAAGCATCATTTCCCAGCACGTCATGGAGACGGGTACAGGCGCATCGGCTTCCGCGAGTCTGGGCGGAAAGACGCAAGAGGCTGTATCTATCCTCTATCTATATAACAAGAACTTGAACTACAAGCTCTTCATGATACCATCCTTGTTGGCAATCCTTGTGATGCTGATGTGCGGCTTTCTGCCAGCTCTTAACATCGTGGGCGAGAAGGAGAGCGGCACCATCGAGGCCATCAACGTGACACCCGTGAGCAAGGCTTCCTTCATACTCGCCAAGCTCATACCTTATTGGCTGATAGCCGTGGTGGTGATGACGTTGTGCCTGTTGCTGGCATGGGCAGTGTATGGCATCACGTCGGCTGGCAACCTGAGTTTGGTATACCTTCTTGCCATGCTCTTGGCGTTCGTCTTCAGCGGATTGGGATTGGTCATATCCAATTACAATGACACGATGCAACAAGCGGTGTTCGTGATGTGGTTTTTCGTGGTGTGCCTCTTGCTCCTGAGTGGTCTCTTCACCCCAGTTCGCTCCATGCCACATTGGGCGTATCTTACTACATACATCAACCCGATGCACTACTTCATCGATGCCATCCGCACTGTGTTCGTGCGAGGCGGAGGCTTCGGCAGTATCGCCCACCAAGTGCTGGCCCTCGGCATAATAGCCGCCATCATGAACGCATGGGCGGTAATGAGCTATCACAAGAACTCATGAAGTTTATACTGTTTGATTGGAATCCAAAACTTGTGCATTTGCCATTTAGTTTCACGGTATAATATTTGGCTATTAATGATTTTTGTTGTATTTTTGCCCTGCACGAATAGGAAAATTGACTTGGGGGCAAAAATGACAACAAAAAAAGAGACTGCAAGAGTTGATCATTTGTTCCCAAGTAGAATGAAAATTCTAAGTAAGGTACTATTATTGATTAGCAAAACATGAGTCGAATAAAAGATTTTCAAGATATAAAGGCTGCTATAGCATCGCAAACACTTTATGCGGATGACAAATCTATTGTGATAAACGCGGATTCAATTAATGCCCTGAAATTGATTCCAGACCATACAATATCTTTGATTCTCACGGACCCACCATACCATAGTACAAAAAAAAGTAATATAATAAATGACAAATCTTTTGCAACAGATGAGGAGTTTATCAGTTGGATAGAGAAGTTTTCCATTGAGTGGAAAAGAATATTAAAACCAAACGGTTCGGCTTTCATGTTTTGCTCTTCCGCCATGGAGCCCTTGTTGCATATGATGCTATCAAAGAGGTTTAATATTCTTTCGCATTTGGTATGGACAAAACCAAACGAACCTGGCTATGATGGTTGGAAAGGGAAAATGAAAAAAGAAGCTTTACGTCAGTGGTATCCTCAATCAGAGAGGATAATCTTCTTTGAACCAGCTATAGAAGGTAATTTAAATCGTTCATACTTTGGGAATTTATTGAAGAAGACCCGTAAGGCATGTGAATTGTCAGGACATGAACTGACTGAAAGAATCGGAGCATATGGCAGTGTGAACCATGGTGGTGCCGTGTCTAACTGGGAAACAGGCAGGAACATTCCTAGT
>CAVKWN010000066.1:0-19419 GCA_963660075.1 Lachnospiraceae bacterium | reverse complement strand
CTCCTGAGCAGGTGTCCATAGCCACCTCTCTTTCCGTGGGTGACGTGGAGCTTCTTTTGTAGGCGGCATTTGCATTCTTTATCTAAGATCAAAGAATAGAACTTTTACAGACATAATTATATATAGGAATCGACATGAAGTATTTGGACCCCAAGGCGGACTTGACGTTCAAGAAGATATTCGGCAGGCATCCCGACCTGCTGGCCAGTCTTCTCAACGCGCTGCTTCCGCTCGGCGATGACGAGCAGATACGGCACATAGAGTATTTGCCCACGGAACTCGTGCCCGAGCTGTACCAGCACAAGAACTCCATCGTTGACGTTCTGTGCGAGGATGTCACTGGCAGGAAGTTCTGTGTGGAGATGCAGATGGAATGGAGCAACTCGTTCAAGCAGCGCGTGCTCTTCAACGCCTCCAAGCTATACGTCACGCAGGCCATGAGGAGCGAGAACTACAGCGAGCTGCGTCCGGTGTACTCGCTCAACCTCGTTAACGACATCTTCGAGCACGACATGCCCGACCGCTTCATCCACAACTACCGCATCGTGCACGACAAGGACAGCGACAAGGTGATAGAAGGTCTCCACTTCACGTTCATCGAGCTTCCCAAGTTCACTCCCCACAGCATCTCCGACAAGCGCATGATGGTGTTGTGGCTCCGTTTCCTCACGGAGATAGACTCCAACACCAAGGAAGCCTCTTCCGACCTACTCGGCGACCCAGCCATCAGCAAGGCCCTGGATGAGGTTAAGGTGTCGGCGTTCAGCGAGGAGGAGTTGCGCGCATACGACAAGTTCTGGGACAGTGTGAGGGTGGAGAAAACCCTGCAGCACGACAGCTACCAAGAGGGACGTGTCGAGGGACGTGCCGAAGGCGTTAACGATGAAAAGATAGCCACAGCAAAGCGCATGCTTTCCGCAGGTTTCACTCCAGAGCAGGTTTCCATCGCCACCTCTCTTTCTGTAGGCGACGTGGAGCTTCTTTTGTAGGCTGCATGTGGCGTACTCTTACAGGGATGCCACATTTGATAAAGTCTGCGGAAAGAGCCGCAGAAAAGACGTTGGCAAGACTTGCCATCATGATAAATAAAAAGATCAAATTATGACATTTGGGAAATGAACATTTTTCGAATAAGGAATTTTAGGTTTTCATTCAAGCGTTACATAAGTGCAGACCATCTTTTTATCACCTTGCTAGTGTTGTTTATGGGATGGCTGTTGGCGTTTGCGTCGATAAACCTCACTGTGGTAAACCCTGTGAAAAAGGCTTTTAGCGATTTTTCCATGACTGACGTGTATTATGAAATACAAAACGGCAGTGGCGTGAAAGAGATAAATGGCGACATCGTGCTTGTTGACATGACGGAACTGTACGACCGACGGATGATAGCCGACTGCATGGCGGCCATAAACCGTTGCAAGCCTAAAGTTCTCGTCGTAGACCTTATATTTGAGCGTCCAAGCTACGACGAGGCGGAAAACGAATATCTGATAAACGCAGTGGCAGGACTTGACAACGCAGTGTTTTCGTGCAAACTGACAGATTATGACTATAAGAACGACAAGTTCAGAAAGGAACGTCGCTCTTTTTTCAGTTGTGAAGGCGACGGGGTGACGTGGGCTTTCAGCAACGTGATATCAGGAGAAGGCTATGGGTGCATCCGGAAGTACTCGCAGAATGAACATGTAAACAATGATGTGATTTATTCATTGCCATATGCGGCAATATGCAAATACACAGGCGAAAAGCCACAGGTGCAGACTCCGAAAACCAGAAACATAGAATATTCGCATACGGATTTCGCAGTTATACCACACGACAAGGTGATGGAGTATAAGGATTTGATAAAGAATAAGATAGCAATTCTAGGCACGATAAATGAAGAAGCCGACACGCATATCACACCGCTTGGCAAGATGCCTGGAATGAAAATACAGGCATATGCAATGCTTTCGTCGATGAAACATCATAGGGTATATGTGCTTAACAACTATATGAGCGCGCTGCTCACCATAGTATTATGCTATATCTCATCAATGGCGGGAGCATATCTGACAAGAAAGCACCCTTATTATTATCTGTATTGGATAAAGCTGTATTATTTCCTGGTCACGGCAGTACTGGTATGGGTAAGTTTCCTGCTTTTCACAAAATACAACTATTACATCAGTTTGCTTTATCCTCTTGTCGGTTTGGCACTCGTTGAAACGGCACGCTTGCAGTATAAATGGATAATACTGATGTTGTCGAAACACACAAAACTGAAATTCATAAAAAAGTCAATATACTATGTTGGGAATTAGGAAATATGGAATAATCCCCGTCATGCTGTTTCCCTCTATGGCGGCATTCGCAATGCCCGAAAACGTTAAAGGCACGGACTTCCTGCATCGCGGAGACTCCCTCTACCGACAGGGAAACTATGTCGAGGCAGCAAAGGCTTATCAGGTATCGGCAGCCGAAGGCAATGCCGAGGCACAGTTCAATCTGGCTTATGCCTATTACAATGGCGAGGGCATAGACCGCGATTATGCGTCGGCGGCCATGTGGTTTAAGAGGTCGGCTAAACAGAACTTTGCCAAGGCCCAGTACAATCTTGCCTACTGCTACATGAACGGCAGGGGCGTTCCGCGCGACTACGACAAGGCGTCTGCCCTGCTGACGCAGTCGGCCGACAACAACTACAAGCGTGCCCAACTGACCCTTGCCGACTGCTATTCCAAGGGGATACTCGTGGAGCAAAACGAGGAGGAGAGTCGGAAGTGGCGGAGAATGGCAAACGGCGAGACGGAAAAAGAACCGACGGAAAAGGATGCTACAGGGAAAAAGCAAGAGGAGGACAATTCCACAGAACAGCAACAAGTAGAGGCTAAGTCCGCAGGGGAAAATGTGGTGGCAAAGAAGCCGTCGGAAAAGGAGACCCTTGACGATGATTATTCCGTTGAGATTGACCTACCGGGAATGGATGGCAAGAAGTCGCCTGTGGCGGAGACGAGCCACCAACCTAAGGAAACGCAACCGGCATTGCCTGTAGGCAACGAAGACGCTCAAACAGAAACGGCGCCCAAGCCACGCATTATCAAGGGGCCAGGGCAAATAAAAGCTGAATTAAAAGCTGAACAAAGCGACACTGCCGCAGTCCATGCCTCCGACGGTGTCGCAAAACCAACTCACACTGCCGCGCCAACATTGAAGATACTTTATCCGGAAGACCAGTCGATGTTCCACACCGACCAAATAAAACTGAAGTACCAGTTGCTTGCAGGCGATAGCGGCGACAGCACCAAGATTGTTGTGATGGTAGACGGGCAACGGCAGCCTACCACGAGAGCCGTGAGGGCTGCAAACACAATAGACGTGGACCTTCCGCGCCATGACTGCACCGTGATGATGTATGCCCAAAACAAGCATGGCAACAGTGAGCCGGCAACGATACGCCTCATCCGCGAAACGACGTCGCTCGAATTGCCAAAGTTGTTTGTCGTGGCAATCGGCGTGGGCGACTACGACGACCCGAAACTGCAGAAGCTGAATTTAACCTGCAAGGACGCGCAAGACTTTGCCAAGGCGATAGCCGCGAAGAAAGGCTTGCCTTATGAAGACGTGGAAGTAAAGTTGCTGTGCGACGGCGAAGCAAGCCGCGCCGACATCTTCGAGGCAATGGAGTGGCTCAAGCAGGAGTCGTCTCCTATGGATGTGTGCATATTCTTTTTTGCCGGCCACGGAATGAGAGACGAGAAAGACCGTTTCTATTTCATGCCTTATGGCTGCAACACCGACAAGTTGTATGAATGTTTCAGTGCCTCCGATTTCAGAAATGAGGCGGAAGACGTCCACGGCAAGCTCATAGCCTTTGTGGATGCCTGCTATTCGGGGGCACTGTTTGAGGGAGGCCGCTCGGCTGCCTCCACACATTTCATCGAGCAGCTGAAAAGGTCGAAAAACGGAATGTTGCTGTATGCCTCCAGCTCGTCGGACACAAAGTCGCGCGAAGACGAATCGTGGGGCAACGGGGCTTTCACCAAAGCTCTTGTCGAGGCCCTCAACGGTGCGGCACGCGAGGAGCACACCGAGGGGCTTTCGACGCAGGAGCTGGAACATTTCCTGTATAAGGAGGTAAGGAAAATCACAGATTTCAAGCAGACCCCGATTTTTATTAATCCAAGTGGAATAGAGCACTTTAACATATATAATTATGAAAAATAGAATATCCGCAGTAGTTGTTTTCCTACTCCTTATGCTGACGCCACTCTGTGGCGGAACCCAGAAATATGTGGTATACTCCGTTGTGGGCAAGGCATACGCCCAACAAGGAAAAAACTTCACTCCTTTGTCGGCACGCAAGTATGTAACGTCTGAGACGAAGCTTAAGATTTCTCCGGAGAGTGCCGTCACGGTGATTGACGAGGGCAAGCAGAAGATGCTCTCCTTCACCCGTGCAGGTGTGAATACCGTGGGCGAACTCGTTGGGATGTCGTCGAAACAGACCAAAACTCTGACAAAGCAATACATGGGCTTCCTCGTTAAGCAACTTTTCGGTTCGTCGTCGAAGAAAATGGTTCACCCCGACTCTTACATGCAAGTGACAGGCACTTCATATCGCGCCACATCGAAAGACTCGCTCATGGCGGCGCGCATTGTGGAGATGCTGAACGGTGGAACTGCCGCCAAAGGTTCGGTCGAGCAACAGCTTTTTGGCATTGGAGACAGTCTGTCCTCCGATCTCGACATCGCGTTTGATTTGGTGGATGTGGAGACGGGCAAGCCCATCGCCAATACTGTTGGGCGTAACACCCCATGCTATGCGAGAGTGACAAACAACACGGATGAGGTCTTGTATGTGAACATTCTGAATATTGACAGGGACGGAAACAAATATCTAATACTTCCAATGGACGAAGATGCGACATGTTACAATCTTCTTGTTCCTGCATTCAGCACTGTAGGGTTTAAGTCGGAGCCGTTCATAACTCCCGATTGCGCGTCTGACGATGCCTTTGTGTTGGTCGCGACCGAGGAACCCGTTGACTTCAGCATCATGATGAATCCTATAACAAAGGGGTCGATCGAAAAGAGTGGGGTGAAGGTAGGCGTGTCGCGCCGAAAAGTGAAAACAGAGTAAAAGCAATAAAAAATAAAATGACATGAAAAACAGAATGATAACCGCTTCAGTGACGGGCACGTTGTTGATGGCTTCAGTGGCTGCTTTCCCACAGTCGAAAACCTTCGACAAGGCAGATGCCGACAAATTCGTGTTCGAACAACTGTTGGCCAACGCCGAATGTGAGAGCCACCACAAGTCGCTCATCGTCAACAAGGATAAACTTGTGCCGACCCGTGAGGAAACCGTGAAGATTCTTCAGGGAAAGTCGTTTCAGATAAACTCTTTGCGCTCCGACGTGTATATAGACACCACAACGGGCAAGCCCGTGTTCGACCGCCGTTATCCAATGGAGTCTGCCATAAACGTGCTGATGGATGTTGCCGGAAACAACAGTAAGGTCACGCTTACGCAACATCAGTATGGCAATCAGAAGAAGACGCTTGCGACGACGCTGCAGGCCATACATTGTGCATTGGCGGCAAACATGGACGTCTATTGCAATGTGACGAAGATAGACAAGGATGTTGTCGAGGCCGACCTTGTGATGCACAACGCCAAGCGAAACGAGATACATCTCTTTGTCGTTAAAATCCCGCTTGGGGAAATGTTTAGGGAGAATGGCGAGATAAGTGCCGACCTTTATGCCAATATTCCACAGAACGACATCAAAAACATATATAGCAAGAAAAGGAAATGAAAATGAAGATCAAAAACAGACTGTTTGTTTTGTTTTTTGCCTTGGCAAGCTTTGGCCAGGCCGTTGCCAACACGACTTTTAAGATAACCGACGGCGTTGTGGAGCAACAACTGAAGGAACGTATTGAGGCCAACACAAAAGCGCTCATCGACGCTTTTAGGACGGCTGCCGACAAAGGCGACAAGAGCGTGAAGCTGTCGAAAGACAATGTGTCGAAGTCTGCAATCGATGAAATCCGTGAGATATGGAAGAGCAGTGCCATGAGCTGCCCGCCTATGTCGATATGTTGCCGTTGCCTGCAAACCAAAGACGGATACCAAGTAAGGGGAATACCCGTCGACATGCTTGAGGCCGACGAGGCGGAGGCACGCCAGGAACTCACCGTCAGCTACGACTCCAAGGGGCTTATCACCAACGTGGCGATAGCAATTGACATGAACCGCTATGAGGAGCTGATGGCCGAAAAACAGTCGGAGCTTGACTATTCGCGCCGACAGATAATCGTGGACTTCATCGAGAATTTCCGCACGGCATACAACCGCAGGGACAACGCCATGCTCAACAGCGTGTATAGCGACAAGGCCCTTATCATAACTGGCCGCGTGGTGAAGGAAAAACCGAACTCCGACATGACAAAGATGACGCTCACCAACAATAAGGTGGTGTATATCAAGCAGTCAAAGCAGGAGTATCTCAGCCGACTGGCACAGGTGTTCAAGACGGTGAAGTATATCAACGTGAAATTCTCAGACATAGAGATTGTCGAGCATCCCAAATACGACAACATCTATGGCGTAACGCTGAAGCAACTGTGGAAGACCGACCGCTACCAAGACGAGGGCTACCTGTTCTTGATGGTTGACTTCCGCGACTCCGACAATCCGCTCATACAGGTGCGCACATGGCAACCTTACAAGGACGCTGCCGGCAACATCGTCACGCAGAAGAAGGACGTGTTCCACCTCGGCTCGTTCAGAATAATAAGATAAAACAATTAACCACATAAAAACTTTATTGTTATGAAAAGAATTGTTTCATTTGCCTTGATGTGCGTGCTCGCATGCGTGGCATATTCGCAGAACCTGCTGGAGATAACCGACATCTCGCAGCCCAACGACGTTTACACAGGCGAGAACGACCGTGGCGTCGTGATCTTTAAGTGCAACCAGTCGATACCGCTGAGCTTTGAGTCGACAATGGACAAGAGCGCGCAGCCTTACAACGTGGAGGTGGAAGGCTCTGACAATGTCTATTACATAGAGTTTCCTACGGGTGGCAAATACCGTGGCCGCATGCTCACCATATCGTCTCCGGGCTACACCTCGGCCATTGTATTCATCGACGACCTGAAACCGAAACAGGTGCTGACCTACCAGGCCATCGACCCCAACAGCACAGTGGATGCCGGATGCTACCGTGGACACAGAAACAAGGGCATGGAGGAACTCAAGAACATGAACTATCAGGAGGCGCGCAACCAGTTTGATGTGGCGCGTGGATGCTCCGACTGCGATTCGGTTGAGAACGAGGCCAACATAGCCCTTGTCGACACCATAATATATTATCGCGAGAAGGGAGAGGAACTGTACAAGCTGCTCGACTACAGTGCGGCGGGCGAGTGCTTCAACAAGGTGATGGAGCTTAACCCATACGACAACTTGGCGACGAACCGCTACAACAGCTGCACGGCCAAGTTCAACACCGAGTGCGACATGAACTATAGGCAGGCCGAGTTCTATTTCAATGAAAAGCAGTATGACAAGGCGCGTGAGCTGTATAGTATTGCAGTGAAGAATAACTGTCCGACGATGGTTCAGGCACAGTCGCAGATTAACCGCATCGACCAACTCACGCTCCAGAAGAAGAGCCACGCGAGAGTGGTAACTTATGAATACACCAAAGACACGCCCGTCGGCTTCTCCTACGGCAAGTACAACATGCACAAAGTGGGCGGATTCTATGCCATGAGCTTGAACGGCAAGGTGTTCGACATGATGCGCAACAACTGCAAGATACCCGACATGCCGGAAGTGAACATCAATTTCGGTTGGACGGTCAAGATTGTCAATCCCGTGTGGATATTCTTCGGCCCCGGCATCACGGCGAAGGCTTATTTTGGAAGCTATAGCGTTGACGATGATGTCGATGATGTTTATCCCAACAACAATGGCTATCCCAACGACCCCGGCGGAACGCTGAAGGTGAAGAACGAGTCGGACAAGAAGAGCAAGAAAATACAGGAATACACTAAAGACGACGAGAAGTCAAACTTTGGATGGGCCATATCGCCAGTTGTTGGCATATGCGCGAAGTATTCTTATTTTGCCCTGCGCCTTACCTACCAGTATCGTTTCGCCATGGACTCCCACCTCAAGGATTTCATGGGTAGCCAGAGAATGTCGGTAGGTGTTGGCGTAAGTTTCTAACTCTACCCGTGCACACTCTCATGGCGGAATGGCATGGATGTCGCGCCCGACATAGTAAAATATCATTCCGCAAACTGTGCAAAGTTGGCTTACTTCAACCGTTGTAAGCTCTTACTTCAGTTGGTGTAAGCTCTTACTTCAATTGGTGTAAGCGTTTATTTCAGTTGAAGTAAGCCAACATTGCAATACTCCCGGCACGAATTGCGCCCACAGGCGTGGCGACATTGCCGGGCTTTCGGCATGGCCATCCGCCATGCGCCCAACTCCATTGGCTTCATGCCGTTTTTGCTTGGTGGAGTTTGCATTGTTGGCCGAGACACGGATTTTTTTCGCCTTTATATATAGAAAAGGTACTGGTTTGCTGCGAAAAAAAATGCGGCAAGAAACACATTAAGTGTATTTTTTACTATCTTTGCATACGACAGGCTGCGCTCGGCAATCGGAAAGCGAGCTTTCATTGCCGCTCGCTTGCACTGTCCTTGCATACGACAGGCTGTGCTCGGGCAACTGTGAACAAGTTCACTTGCCGCTCGCTTGCACTGTCCTTGCATACGACAGGCTGCGCTCGGGCAACCATGGCGAGCCACATAAACCTAAGGAATACATATCTAACTTATTATCAACTATCATTCTTATGAAGCATTTATTATCAACAGCGGTGATGTCGTTGGCCGTGTCGCTTACGGCCTTCGCAGAGAACTACACGGTGAAGTCGCCCGACGGCCAACTGGTGGTCACGGTGGACAACACCGACGGGCGCATGGCCTACGATGTGAAGTATGCCGGAAAGCAGATGGTGGAAAGCTCTGCGCTCGGACTGAAAGCCAACATCGGCGACTTCACGACAGGACTCAGCACCAGCAAGTCGGCCACAAAGGCCATCGACGAAACCTACACCATGCGAGGCACAAAGACCTCGTCGGTACACTATGTTGCCAACTGCCTTACCGTTGACTGCGAGAATGCGAAGCAGCAACCCATGACAATCGAGTTCCGAGTGAGCAATAACGACGTGGCTTTCCGCTATCTTTTCCAGCAGAAAGGCGACGCAGCGTGCATGGTAGTGAACGAAGAGGCCACGTCATTCCGCCTGCCGCAGCAGACCACGACATTCATTTGTCCGCAGTCGAACGCCATGATGGGATGGCGACGCACTAAGCCAAGCTATGAGGAAGAATATACGCCAGACGCTCCGATGACCGCAAAGTCGAAGTATGGCAAGGGCTACACCTTCCCGTGCTTGTTCCGCGTGGGCACAGACGGATGGGTTCTCGTGAGCGAGACTGGCACCAACGGCGGCTACGCCGGATGCCGCCTGGCCGACTACGACGCCCAGCGGGGCTATCAAGTGGCGTTCCCCATGCAGGGCGAGGCCAACGGATGGGGCTCGGCAGAGCCTTCGCTCACGCTGCCCGGAGCCACTCCTTGGCGTACGATAACCGTAGGCTCCACGCTGAAGCCCATTGTTGAGACCACCGTTGCCTTCGACGTGGTGGAGCAGCAGTATGCCCCGTCGCAGCAGTACAAGCCCGGACGCTACACCTGGAGCTGGCTCATATGGCAGGACAGGTCGATAAACTACAACGACCAAGTGAAGTTTATTGACACGGCGGCCGAGATGGGCTACGAGTATTGTCTCGTTGACGGTTGGTGGGACACTAAGATAGGACGCGAGCGAGTGGCCGAGCTTAGCCGCTACGCCCAGGGCAAGGGCGTGAGCCTGATGTTGTGGTACAACAGCAACGGTTTTGAGAACGACGCGCCGCAGGGTCCGAAGAACTGCATGAACACCGCCGTGGCACGCAAGAAGGAGATGGCGTGGATGAAGAGCATAGGCGTGAAGGGCATAAAGGTGGACTTCTTCGGCGGCGACAAACAACACACCATGCAGCTCTATGAAGACATACTCAGTGACGCCAACGACTACGGACTGCAAGTGATATTCCACGGATGCACGCTGCCGCGAGGCTGGGAACGCATGTACCCCAACTTCGTGGGTTCGGAGGCGGTGTTGGCTTCGGAGAACACCTACTTCAACGACCACCATGCTCAGCGCGAGTCGTTTGAGCTGACCATGCACCCCTTCTGCCGCAACACTGTGGCGGCCATGGACTGGGGAGGCACAATCATGAACAAGTATCTCTCGAAGGACAACAAGAGCCGCCACCGCCGCTACACGTCCGACGTGTTTGAGATGGCCGCCGCCATTGTCAACCAGAACAGTGTGCAGTGCATAGCCATACAACCCAACAACCTCACGGAGCTGCCGCAGGTGGAGCTTGACTTCCTCAAGTCGGTGCCTTCAGCGTGGGACGAGACGCACTTCATCGACGGCTACCCCGGACAATACATCGTCATTGCGCGCCGCCACGGCAACGACTGGTATGTGGCTGGACTCAACGCCACGGGCAAGGAACTTAAGCTCGAACTTGACCTTCCGATGCTCGCCGGACAAACAGTTTCTGTATATAATGACAAAGCCGTCAAGGACAGCCTTTGGCCAACTACGGTGCTGAAGAGCGCCAAGGTGGGCAAGAACGGCAAGGTAAAGGTGTCGATGCTCCACAACGGTGGACTTATAATAAAGGCGGGTTCTATAAATTGCCTTTGATGGATTTTTGAATTTTAGCCGAGCAGATTTCACTTTCTTTCTGAAAGAGCATAGCGGGCTATGCGACTGAAGAAGAAAGTGAAATATGCCGGATAAAATCAAAAAGACACAAAGAGCAACCCGTCTAAAATGAATTTTAACAATGCGTGGAATTTATAGAACACGCCTAAAGTAAGCCTCGGAGGGCTTTCCCTCTGCCGCATTACAAAAAAACAGCCGCCAAGTCCATTTTGCCATTGTCGGGCTTGGCGGTCTTCGAGGGTGCCTCCGCCATTCTTCAATAGGGTGAAGAGTGGTGGAGGCATTTCTTTTTATGCGGCGTTTTTTCGACAATGCCATTGTGACAAAGCCAAAACGCCCGCCTCCCCTCGTTGGGGAAGCGGGCGTTTGGCGTTATGCAGAATTGCGACTGCGCATAGAAAACAGTGCAGGCGCAATACTTGGGGCAATGCTTAGCACACCTTGCTGCCGGGCTTCACGTCGCGCAGAATGGTGGTCACGCTGAGGTCGCCGTCGAAGTTCTCTGCCGAGAGTATCATGCCCTGGCTCTCTATGCCCATCAGCTTGCGTGGCGCGAGGTTGGCTATGAAGAGCACGTCCTTGCCTATAAGCTCCTCAGGCTCGTAGAACTTGGCTATGCCGCTGACGATGGTGCGGTCGTTGCCCGAGCCGTCGTCGATGGTGAACTTGAGCAGCTTGTTGGCCTTCTTCACCTTCTCGCAGTTCTTGATGTGGCCCACGCGGATGTCCATCTTCTCAAAGTCGGCGAAGTCGATGGTGGGCTTTATCGGGTCGGCCTTATACGAGGCAGCCTCGTTGGCGCGCTTGGTGTCTTCAAGCTTTTGAAGCTGGCGCTCGATGGCCTCGTCGTCGATCTTCTCAAACAGCAGCTCAGGCTCGGCCAACTGGTGGCCCGGCTTGAGCAAGTCGGTGGAGCCGAGCTGCGCCCAGTCGCACTCGTCGGTGTTGATGAGCTTTCTCAGCTTCGCGCTGCTGAACGGCAGGAACGGCTCGAAGGCTATCGCAAGGTTGGCCACGAGCTGGAGCGAGATGTATAGTATGGTCTCCACGCGCTTGGGGTCGGTCTTCCACACCTTCCAAGGCTCGCACTCGGTGATGTAGCGGTTGCCTATGCGGGCAAGGTTCATGGCCTCCTTTTGGGCGTCGCGGAACTTGAACACGTCGAGCAGCTCCTCCACCTTGCGCTTCACGTCCTTAAACTCGTCGAGCGTTTGGCGGTCGGTGTCGTTCAGCTCGCCGCACTGCGGAACCACCCCGTCCCAGTACTTCTTGGTGAGCTGCAGGGCGCGGTTTACGAAGTTGCCGTAGACGGCCACAAGCTCGTTGTTGTTGTGGTCCTGGAAGTCGCGCCACGTGAAGTTGTTGTCCTTGGTCTCGGGGGCGTTGGCCGTGAGCACATAGCGCAGCACGTCTTGCTTGCCGGGGAAGTCCACGAGATATTCGTGGAGCCACACCGCCCAGTTGCGCGATGTGCTTATCTTGTCGTTCTCAAGGTTGAGAAACTCGTTGGCCGGCACGTTGTCGGGTAGTATGTAGTCGCCGTGGGCCTTGAGCATCACGGGGAACACGATGCAGTGGAACACGATGTTGTCCTTGCCGATGAAGTGTACGAGGCGCGTCTCGGGGTCTTTCCACCATGTCTCCCACGTGTCGGGCAGCAGCTCCTTGGTGTTGCTTATGTAGCCTATGGGCGCGTCGAACCACACGTAGAGCACCTTGCCGTCGGCTCCCTCCACAGGCACGGGTATGCCCCAGTCGAGGTCGCGCGTCATGGCGCGTGGCTGGAGGTCCATGTCGAGCCAGCTCTTGCACTGTCCGTACACGTTGGGTCGCCACTCCTTGTGGCCTTCGAGTATCCACTGCTTGAGCCAGTCCTGATACTCGTTCAAGGGCAGATACCAGTTCTTGGTCTTGCGCCTTACGGGCTTCGAGCCGCTTATCGCGCTCTGCGGATTGATTAGTTCGGTGGGGTCAAGCTCGCTTCCGCACTTCTCGCACTGGTCGCCGTAAGCCTTGGGGTTGTGGCAGTGGGGGCACTCGCCAGTGATGTAGCGGTCGGCGAGGAATTGGTGGGCCTCCTCGTCGTAGTACTGCTCGCTCTCCTTCTCAAGCAGCTTGCCCTCGTCATAGAGCTTCTTGAAGAAGTCCGACGCCAGCTTGTTGTGGGTTTCCGAGGTGGTGCGGCTGTATATGTCGAACGATATGCCGAAGTCCTCGAAGCTCTTCTTTATCATCGAGTGGTAGCGGTCAACCACGTCTTGCGGCGTGATGCCCTCCTTCTTTGCCCTGATGGTGATTGGCACGCCGTGCTCGTCGCTGCCGCCGATGAACAGCACATCCTGCTTCTTCAGGCGGAGATAGCGCACGTAGATGTCGGCCGGCACATACACTCCGGCCAAGTGGCCTATGTGGACACCGCCGTTGGCGTATGGCAGGGCCGCCGTCACGGTGGTGCGCTTGAATTTCTTGTCTTCCATTCTTTTTAGTGCTTTTGTTTTTCGTTATGACTGCAAAGTTAGCACATTTTCAGCTTATTGCAAAATTTAGGGGCGTGGAGCTGGCGGCGGAGTGGCGGTGGAACGCCTTTGGCATTGGGGTGTGTGGGGGATGCGTGCTGGCAGTTGTGAAATAATGACAAGTATCTTGTCTATACGAAAGACTTGCGAAAGGACAAGGATGTGACTTGTATTCCAGTATTTATGGTTCCATTCCTATGATTATGGATTGTCATTAGAAGTAATTGACACTTGCGATACCGTGGTGAACTTCTTTATGCTTAGCTATGCCCATTATTCCAGCAGAATTACGCTTGCCCCTTGATTGTCCATGTTTGGCATGGTCAATCCAACTGGTGCTCCGATATATGTGGGGTCGCAAACGACAAACTTTGTTCCATTCAGCATGATGTGGTCACCGGTCACTTGTTGGTTGAAGCCTACGGCAGAGGCAAGATGTCCGGGGTAATACACCAAGACACACTTCAATCCGAGCAAGTCGCGAACCAATCGGGTGAACAGTATGGCTCTGTCCTCGCAGTCGCAATAAGGATAGAACAATGTTTCTTCGGCAAAGAATGCACGGTCGTGTCCCCATATCTTGTCGTCATATTCATATACGAACGCCGTTTGAACCCAGTTCAATAGTTTGTTGGCAGCATCGTGCTCGCCCAATCCTGCAATCTTTTGTCTAAGCATTGGATACAACCGGTCTTGCACTTCCTCTTCTATAGGCATATTGGCATACATTGCCCATCTTGTCATGAAATTGCCGTTTACTTCCGATGTGGGATAAGTGTCGTAGAAGTCGATAAGGTTCTTGTTTACTTGTACTTCTACTGTCATGTCCTTATGCCTCTTGGCGGTAAGCGCCCTTTCTGTTGTAGGACTGTAGGCGAAGAGCTGCCGTTGTGGAATATAAAGAGACAATGCCTGTTCCTTCGGGAAAGCGAAGTCGCATATTTCCATCCGTTGTACGTCGCCAGATATGGGATAGTAGTAACTGCCATCTATATTGAAATAAGATTGCTCGTATATGCTATGTTTGCTGCCAAAAAGTAGATGCAAATTGTCGCCATTGCGGCCCAACCGCATTTGGTAACCGCTTTGGCTATAGATGTAAGCGGTAAGCAACGTCGCAATATTGCCTTTCCCAAAACGGTCTTTTGTAAAGGTATCAATCATGTTGAGGTATGCCCAGTCGCACAACTGCATTTTGATCCGTGTCTCAAGGAAGTCTCGAATGGTGTTATCGAGTTTGTCTGTTGCAAGAGCCTTCCACGTCTCTGCTATGTGCTGGTTGTCGCAAGTAACAAGGTCAATGGCAAGGTCTGTAGGGAAACGGATTCTGCATTTCGTTCCGCAATAAAAAAACTTGCATTTGTTTTCGTCTTGTTTCTCATTCTCGTAGATTGGGGAAATAGGTTTTGGCTGCGGTGTCGCTTCTATTGGCTTGATGGTGTCTTCGATGGTTATCTCCTTGTCTTCGATTTTCTTCCCCTTGTCTTCGTCTGGCATAACCACGGGAGGCACATTCTCGTCTTTTGGGCGAGGAATGGCAGGAAGGGTTTCGTACTCTTTCCACGCTTCCATTACGAACTCTGCGTATTCTGCATTGCATTTGCTGCGAAAGTCCTCATACTCCGCCCTTGCCTTGTTTCTGAATTCCTCATACTTGGACTTGAAGTCATTGGTTTGGGCGTGAGATGTCATCGGGACGGAAAGGGGAATTCCGATAAAGAAACAAAAGAGATACTTGTGGCTTTTCAACATTTCCATTCTTGTTTAAGGGTGGTTCTATAAATTACCACCGTGTTTTTTATTCTTTGAAGTGGCTTTCGTTTTGCCATATTGCGGTCTCTTTTCGGTACAATCTGTTTGTTCATTCAGTCGTATAGCCCGCGCTTTCCCTCATTCGCAAACACATTGTCCACGAAAAAAGCCTCGCAATCTGACAAAGCTAATTTATAGAACCACCTTTAATAAAAAACGAGATGGCTTCCACATTCCATAAAATGGGTGCCATCTCGTCTCAAATGAGAAAAGTTAATGATTTAATTTCCAATTCATCCAATCTGTAGAGATTGATTTTGCAGGGATAACAGTTGGCGTTTGTGGTTTGCTGTTTATGACAATAGATTGCTGACTGACTTTCTCAGTGACAAAGTCACCTAACTGCTTCAGGGTGACATCACCTTTTGTTTCCTTTAACTTTTTCAGAAGATAGTAAGTAAACAAGCCATGTCCCTCTTTTTTGTATGGATACGCAGTCTCATCGCCTTGTGCGGCAGAGAACACGACCATGTTGCCAATAGGCTCACCACGATTTGCCTTCAGAGCAATGCCACGGGCAGAAGCAAGCATACCACCCTCACGTTTAGCACCACTGAAACAAGCGTCAAGGAATACAGCAACCTCTTGCGAAGGAACGGAACCTAAGTTTTTATAGAGTTGTTCGAGAGGGTAGCCTGTTGTCACATCACTTCCATAACCATCAATGGGAAGTAGATACGCGCTCTTTGACACCTCATCGGGAATACCATGGCCTGCATAATAGAAGATGGCCTTGGCATCGCCCTTGCGAGTCTCTAGCACCTTGCTAAGCCAACCAATCTCGTGCTTCATATCATTGAGTGTTGCATTGACTATAAGATGCACGTTCTCTTCGGGGAGCCCAAGTACATTTTTACAATATTCCGCAAAGATCTTACCATCGTTAGCAGCGAACGGAACACCAGCTTCCTTGTTGTAAGATTCATTGGCAATGATTACGGCGAAAGTATTGTCAGCCTTTGTCGTAGCAACCGTTGGAACTTTATCGACATCAGAAGTGAGTGATGCTGTTTGAATACCAAAGCTCTTCTCCTCCGACTGTTTCTCCTCGACTGTTATCTTGTTGGCTGCCATAGACTGGTTAAGCTGCAGGTCAATATGCTTACTCTGAGCAAACTTTCCGTATTTCTCACGAACCTTGATCTCAATAGGAATGCTATTCCCTTTGAACTCATCCGACACTATGAGAGGATATACGATAGATTTCGTTCCACCCCCTTCAAGATTAGAAAATCTGGCGGTTGTTGCATCTGGCTTCATGGATATCACGCCTTTAGGTACGGATATCTCAACAGATACATTTTCAGCGTTTCCATGTTGCAAATTTTGTAATAAGACCTGCAGATCAAATGGCACTTTCTTTTTCAGAGTACTGCCAGTTACAGATGTGATAGCATAATCCACAATCTCGAGTTTCGGAGCAACGAACACCTTTGTATTAACAGCAAGCTCCAAAGGGTCTGTTCCAAATCCATGAGGTTCGTTCACTCTGATTACGAGATCAGCTTTACCATTCTTGATATTCATATCAGCTGTAACTGGAATTTTTACTGTTATAGTCTGGCCAGCCTTAATGCTTGGTATATCAACTGGTTTGAGCACGAGTCCGTCGACATTATCGGCCGACAAGGCACTAGCGACGCATCTTGAAGCAGTACCTTTTCCTTTATTGGTCACTTGGAAGGATATATAGCAATCCTCACCGGCATCAATAGCATTATTGCCATTCGGGTCAATAAACTTCACAGAGTTAGCCGCAATTTCCAAGATTGGCGGACGACTTGGGTCAAAGTCATCTATCGGTTGGACAGTAGATGTGCTGGAATATTTTGATCCAGCACGACTGGCAATAGCCATGTAATGTGCCTCGGACATTCCCTGTTGTTCTGATTTGGTGAACCACTTCAATGCTTCGGCATCATTCTTTGTTACGCCTTCTCCATAGTAGTACATCCATCCAAGAAAATATGAGGCAGCGGCATAGCCGTTCTCGCTTGCCTGTTTGAACCAAGGCATAGCATCACTGTAGCTAAACTTGGCGCCATTAGCGCCATTAGCATAGCTCCATCCCATTAAATACTGGGAGTACGCATCTCCTGAATTAGCCTTTGCCCGAATCTGCTCCAGAGTCAGGGCATTGACGGTGATGCTCAGGAACATCACTGCCAACAAAAACATTAATTTTCTCATGTTGATATTTTAAAAAGTCATATTTTATTCGTCTGTGTTTTCCATCATATTACGAAGTCTTATTTGTGTAATGGCCATGTCTTGGTCGAAACTATGCCCTGCCGCAAATAATCCAGTGGCAGAGAAGTCGTTTAATCGACTATAGATATCGTCATCGACATCATCCATATATATGCGAGTCCAATTATGAATTTCATTCCGTCTCTTGGATGTTGTGGCCTTGCTATAATCCTCCGCCTGCATGTCCAAGAAATCTATTATCGCTTTCAAGTTTTTGTTACTTCCTATCATATTATTAAAATTTTATGGTTATCGTTTTTTCTTCGACCTTAACATCAATACGTTTTCTTGTTTCCGTGAGCCACTTTGTAAAGGTTTTGTACGAGACACTTCTCATTCCGACATCGTCCGTCCCCACATTGTCCGATATGGTGTAAAGTGGCGCAGTGGAGAATATGATGTACAGCGTTTCAAACTCCGGCCTACCGTTGCTTGCTGTCAAGGTGTACTCATCAGTTTTGTCTTCTACATTCGATTTTCTGAAGAACAGGTATTCTTTGCCGCCTTCTATCTTTTGATAGCCAATAGAGTTGTCGGCTATGTAGGGCAATAAGCAAACTGCCATGTCTGAGGCTTCGTCATAGAGATAGGTCACAAGATAGCCGTTGGTCGGTGCGGAAAACAGTAAATACATGTCATCGCCATTGCAAAAATCGTCGCTCTCATATTTTAAGGTAGTGCCGTTACGTAGGATGGCAGACGAGAACGCTAGGTTGTTCTTCGGAAACTCACGGATTACACCTTTCAGCGTGACGCTGACTATCAGTGAACCTTGCTCATACTTGATGTCATACGTTGGCTCTTTGGTGGTCTCTATCCATTCACCTTTCACCTCACTGCCCCCAAGGGAGAGAAAGCGATTCTTGGATTTGCCATTGGCGTTGCTGATAACTGTGGTGTTGTTCTGAGTGATAAGCGTGCCGAAGGCATCGGCAATGGCTTGTATTTTTGCACGGTTCACAGCAATGAGCTTGGCTTCCTCCAAAGATACATTCTCGGGGCATGATACGTATACGCCGCTGTCACCGACTGTGTCTTCTGTGCAATGGTTTCAAGCACAGACAGGCAAATCACAGAAAGAAATACCACGCAATGCTTCATGCCTTACCAGCCTAACAGTTCGTCAAGGTTCTTATGCAAGTCGTCACCTTTCTTTTCAAGGTCATGCTTGATAGCCTCTTTCGCTACATTCTTTGCCATGTGGCTGTTGTAAGCAATGCGAACAAGTACTTCCTTATCCTTGTTGGAGAGCGTGCGATACACCTCCACCACTGGGATGGTTCTGCCAATGCTTTGGGAAATAAGGTTTTTGCTCGCCATGATGCTTTGGGTGACGGAAGCTGCTTGTTCTTGGGCGAGCTGTTTGTTGGCCACTGTGTTTTCAACAAGTGCCGTCACTTCCGTCTGTATCTGTCCTGCAAGGTTCTGCTTGGCAAGTTCCAAAGCTTGCATCTTGGCGGCATCATAGTTCTCACCGATACTCATGGCTTCGCCCATGATGTATTGGGGGAACATATTGTCGTCATATTCGTATGACATCATGTAAGCCTTGTCCAATTGCTTTTCGATAGGAAGCGCACCCGGTGCGGTTGTCCATCCTTCTTTGCTCAACTTCTTCGCTTCTTTTCTTGCCACCTTTGTGGCTTTCTGGGTCAATTCAGATTTTGATGAGTTCAATAGAAACTTACGCTCCTTCGCCTGTTCCTTGGATATTTGGGCATACGAAGATGATGCACACAGCGTCAAGAACATAGCGCATAAAATACCAACTGCTTTCATTTCCTTTTGCTATCAAACAGGCCAATGGCTCCATTATTGGCAGTTAATATTGTTGTTGTGGTATACAAAAACAAAAACGTGGAGCCAGCCTATTGCCCGTTCCACTTATCTTGGCTCTCGCATTGCCCTGTCTGTCGAAACGAGCAATGCCAATACAACGTCAAATGTCATGCAACATTGGAAATGATAAGAAAATACGTGTA
>CAVKWN010000065.1:10066-19485 GCA_963660075.1 Lachnospiraceae bacterium | reverse complement strand
AAGCCTTACGCCACGATACCCACCCTGAAGCATTTCATCGGCTACGGCACCACGGAGGGCGGCCACAACGGCGCGCCAACATACCTCGGCAAGCGAGAGATAAGGCAGTTCTTCCTGCCGCCTTTCCGCAAGGCCATCAACGCCGGAGCATTGTCGGTGATGACGAGCTACAACAACCTCGACGGCATACCGTCGTCGATGGACGATTACTACTTGAAGGACATCCTGAAAAAAGAATGGGGCTTCAAGGGCTTCACCGTGTCCGACCTCTACAGCATCGACGTGATGCTCACCACACACCACGTGGCAAACGACCTTACCGAGGCTGGTGCTCTGGCACTCAACGGCGGTGTCGACGTAGACCTCGGCGCACGTTCCTACGCCCAACTGGAAGAGGCGCTGAAACGCGGACTCACCAGCAAGGCCGCCATCGACTCGGCTTGCGCCAACGTGCTGCGCCTGAAGTTCAAGATGGGACTCTTCGAGAACCCATACGTTGATCCCGACAAGGCAGCAAAGGGCGTGCGCACGGCAGAGAACGTGGAGGTGGCACGCAAGGTGGCACGCAAGACCATCACCCTGCTTGAGAACAAGGGCGTGTTGCCTCTCAAGAAAGACGTGAAGGTGGCTCTCGTAGGACCAAACGCCGACAACGTTTACAACATGCTTGGCGACTACACCGCGCCTCAAGAAGAAGGCAACGTGAAGACCGTGCTCGACGGCTTGAAACAATATCTGCCCGAGGCCAACATAAAATACGTGAAGGGTTGCGCCGTTCGCGACACCGCTACCAACGACATTGCCAAGGCTGTGGAAGCCGCACGCGAAGCCGACGTGGTTATCGCCTGCGTGGGCGGCAGCAGCGCGCGCGACTTCAAGACGAGCTATAAGGAGACGGGCGCGGCGGAGGCCAACACCAACAGCGTGAGCGACATGGAGTCGGGCGAGGGCTACGACCGTGCCACACTGGGACTCCTCGGCTTGCAAGACCGCTTGCTGCGCGAACTGAAGAAGACCAACAAGCCTCTCGTGGTGGTGTATATCGAGGGTCGCCCATTGCTGAAGAACTGGGCAGCCGAGAACGCCGACGCCCTGCTCACCGCCTATTATCCCGGACAAGAAGGCGGAACGGCGATTGCCGACGTGCTCTTTGGCACCTACAACCCGGCTGGACGTTTGCCAATAAGCGTGCCACGCAGCGTGGGCCAGCTCCCTGTCTACTACAACAAGAAGGCAGAGGCACAGAACTATGTTGAGATGTCGGCAAAGCCCATTTATGCCTTCGGCTACGGATTGAGCTACACCACGTTCAAATATTCGAACCTCAGCATCGAGCAGAAAGACCCGCGCCACTTCGTGGTTTCGTTCGACGTGACCAACACTGGCAGCCGCGACGGCGAGGAGGTGCCTCAGCTCTACATCCACGACGAGAAGGCATCGGTGGCACAACCCATCATGCAACTCCGCGCCTTCGACCGCAAGGCCATCAAGGCAGGGGAGACGCTCCGCTTCTCGTTCAACATCGGACCCGAGGAGCTCACCGTGGTGGACCGCGACATGAAAGAAGTGGTGGAACCCGGCGACTTCACCGTAATGGTGGGGCCGTCGAGCGACAACATTATCTTAAAAGACAAGATAACGGTTCCCCGAATATTAAAAGCCCAGATAACCTATAAATAATTATCAGCAAAGAATAAAGCACATACCATGAAAAATATAATAACCCTTGCCTTCGCGTGTTTGCTCTCACTGACCATGTCCGCCCAACAGCGCGGCGACGTGATGGAGCAGAGCGACGGATATGTTTGGCCAACCGACCAAAAGGTTCTCGACAAGCTCAGCAAATGGCAAGACCAGAAATTCGGCGTACTCATGCACTGGGGACTCTACTCCGTGCCCGGAATGGTGGAGAGCTGGGCCATCTGCGACGAAGGATGGATAACCCGCGACACCACACAGACCTACCAGCAATACAAGGAGTGGTACTGGGGATTGGCCAAAGACCTCAACCCAACCAAGTTTGACCCAACGCAATGGGCTGGCGTGATGAAAGACGCCGGAATGAAATACATGATCTTCACCACGAAGCATCACGACGGCTTCTGCATGTTCGAGAGCAAATACGACGATTTCTCCATCGCCAACTACGCCTTCAAGAACAACCCCAAGCGCGATGTGCTGAAGTATGTGCTGCAGGCTTTCCGCGACAAGGGTTTCATGCTCGGCACATATTTCTCAAAGCCCGACTGGCATTCGCAGGACTATTGGTGGGACGTGTACCCGACAAAGAACGGGCGCAACGTCAACTATGACATCAAGAAGTGGCCCTGGCGCTGGAACCGCTACAAGCAGTTTGTCTACAACCAGATGTGCGAGATCACCGACCCGCAGCGCTACGGCAGCGTTGACATACTATGGCTCGACGGCGGCTGGGTGTGCAAGGAGAACAACCAAGACATAGACATGCCTCGCATAGCAGAGGGCGTGCGCACCAACCAACCCGGACTGATCATCGTGGACCGCACCATAAGAGGCCCCTACGAGAACTATCAAACCCCGGAGCAGACCATCCCCGAGAAGCAACTCAGCCATCCTTGGGAGAGCTGCATCACGCTGAGCAACGACTGGGGTTGGGTGCCTCGTCCTACGTGGAAGACGCCAGAGAAGGTGGTCAGCACGCTCATGGAGATCGTGGCAAAGGGCGGCAACATGGTGCTGGGCGTAGGCCCAACGCCCGAAGGTCTGATACAACCAGAGGCGGTGACTCGCCTGCAGGCCATAGGCAAGTGGTTGCGCGCCAACGGCAAGGCCATCTACAGCACGGTGGCAACCAAGAACTACCACAGCGGCGAGTTGTGGTTCACCGCCTCAAAGGACGGCAAGACCATCTATGCGCTCTACCCGTCAACTCCAGGCAAGGCAGCCCCTCAAACCCTCACATGGACAGGCAACCTGCCTAAGGGCAAGGTGGCTCTCGTGGCCAACGGCAAAAAACTCAAGACAACGGTCAAGGGCGATGCCGTCACCGTGACGCTGCCCGCTGGCACGGTCAAGGCTGGCGAGCCTTTCGCAATGGAGATGCGCGTGCGCTAAGCGGCATCCTAAAATTCAGAAACACGATTAATCTTAGATCATGAAGAAAACATTGTCTGCCATGCTTCTCGCGCTGGCGTGCTTCTCGCAGCACGCCGACGCCGGAAACCTGACGCGATATGTCGACCCGATGATCGGCACCACCAACTTCTCGGTTTGTAACCCGGGAGCGGTGATGCCTCACGGATTGATGACGGTGACCCCGTTCAATGTCATGGGCTCTGACCTCAACCAGTTTGACAAGGACAAGCGTTGGTGGTCGGCGGCGTATGAATATAATAATGTGTACATGACGGGCTTTGCCCATGTGATGATGAGCGGCGTGGGCTGCCCCGAGATGGGCACGCTGCTAACCATGCCCACCACGGGCAAGCTCAACGTGGACTACCACGACTACGGGTCAACCTACGAGCAAGAGACGGCACGCCCGGGCTATTATGGCGTGATGTTGAAAAAGTATGGCATAAAGTGCGAGATGACTTCCACGCTCCGCTCCTCGCGCGAACGCTATACGTTCCCCAAAGGCGAGGGCCACATCCTCGTGAACATTGGCGACGGACTGACCAACGAGGTGGGCGGCAGCGTGAGACGTGTCAGCGACACAGAGGTGGAAGGCTACCGCCTGCTCGGCACCTTCTGCTACAACTCACAGGCGGTGTTCCCGATGTACTTCGTCATAAGGGTCAACAAGAAGCCGCAATCGTCTGGCTTCTGGAAGTTGCAACCCAAGATGGAAGGCGTGAAAGGAGAATGGGATCCCGACAACGGCAAATACAAGCTCTACAACAACTATGGGCGCGACCTTGCCGGCGACCACATCGGTTGCTACTTCAACTACGACTTTGCCGACAACTCCGAAGTTGAGGTCTCCGTCGGCGTGTCGTTCGTCTCCATCAAGAACGCCAGGGAGAACCTCGACGTGGAGCAACGCGGCAAGACGTTCGACGACATTGCCCGCCAGACTGACGAGGAATGGGAGAAGACCTTGGGCAAAATCACCGTCGAAGGCGGCACCGAGGCGCAGAAGCGCGTGTTCTACACTGCCCTGTACCACACGCAGCTCGAGCCCTGCATCTTGCAAGACGTGAACGGTGAGTACCCGAAGATGGAGAGCGACAGCATCGGCCACACCAATGGCACGCGCTTCACCGTGTATTCGCTTTGGGACACCTATCGCAACCTGCACCAACTTGAGACGCTGCTTTTCCCTGACTTGCAGGTGGAAATGGTACGCTCGATGATAGATATGTATCGCGAGTGGGGCTGGATGCCACGATGGGAGCTTTTCGGTCGCGAGACATGGACAATGGAAGGCGACCCTGCCATACCCGTCATAACGGACACATGGCTCAAGGGACTGCGTGGCTTCGACATCAACACCGCTTATGAGGCGTTCCGCAAGTCGGCTACGATGCCGGGCAAGGACAACCTGATGCGCCGCGATATAGACCCGTATATCAGCAGGGGCTACATACCCTTGGGGTGGTTCGCTCAAGACCAGTCGGGCGACAACTCCGTGTCGCACGCCCTGGAATATTATGTCGCCGACGCGTCGTTGGCACGCTTGGCTGAGAAGCTCGGACACAAGCAAGACGCGAAGTTGTTCCGCCAGCGCAGCCTTGGCTACAAGAACTACTACGACAAGCAAACCGGCACTCTGCGCCCACGCCAGAAAGACGGTTCTTGGCTCACGCCATACGACCCAACCGACGGCGCAAACTTCTCAAACACGCCCGGATTCCACGAGGGCTCGTCGTGGAACTACACGTTCTACGTGCCCCACGACGTCGACGGCCTTGCCAAGCTCATGGGTGGCTCAAAGCAGTTTGTCAATCGCCTGCAGAGCGTCTTCGACAACGGTCACTACGACCCTGCCAATGAGCCCGACATAGCCTATCCTTACCTGTTCAGCCGTTTCAAGGGCGAGGAATGGCGCACGCAAGAAGAGGTGCGGAAGCTCATAGACAAATACTACACCGACAAGCCCGACGGCATTCCCGGCAACGACGACACGGGCACGATGTCGGCATGGGTGGTATTCTCCATGCTCGGCTTCTATCCCGACTGCCCCGGCGACCCGAGCTATACGCTCACCTCGCCAGTGTTCGACCGCGTGACGCTGCATCTCGACAAGCGCTACTATCCAGCCGGCGACCTCACCATCGTGGCCAACCGCCCTGCCCCATCGTCATATCTTATCAACACAATGACGCTTGGCGACAAAAAGCTGAACAGTTACCGCGTGTCTCACGAGGCACTCGTGAAAGGCGGCAAGCTGACATTCAACTTGAAATAACCGCAAAATCTATAAGTCAACCGCTTCAAGCCATGAGACGCTACATATATCAAGCTATTGCCATCTTCATGCTTTTCTTGCCCCTGCAAGGCAAGGGACAGCCATACTTATGCAACTACGACATAAAGAACGGCTTGCCCGACAACTCTGTCAACTGCATCACGCAAGATCGCAATAGCTATATATGGGTAGGCACGTCCAATGGCTTGGCACGGTTCGACGGCTTGTTGTTCTCCGTGTTCAAGCACAACCGCGACGACACGTCCACCATAGCCAACAACAACATCCACACCTTCCTTGCCAACAAGCACGGCCTGTATTTCTCTACAGACCTTGGCGTGGACTTCTACAGCAACGACGACAACACGTTTCACCACTGCGCGTTTCCCGGGCAAACTGGCTACAAACGCATAACCACAATGGCAGAGACAAGCGCGGGGATGTTTGCCACCGACGAGAAAGGCCGGCTTTTCCGCATCGAAGGCACTACGTTCTGGAACATCAGTCACAAGTTCAAGGTCTATGCCGTCGCCGCCATGGGCGACCATGGGAAAGCCAAATATCTCATAGCCACGGCCAACCACAAGCTGCTGTTGCTATCTGCCGACGCTAAACGCGTAGTGGCCTCTGCCAAGACTCCGTTCAAGGGATCAACCAACAACGTGGTTTACTACAGCAAGCTACAAGGCTGCATATACGCGGGCAACGGCATAGGGTCAAGGTCGGTAGCCTTCAAGTTCGACGGCAGCAAACTCACCGAGTGCCCCGACAACGTACCATCCAACCTCAAGGCCGTGACCGACTTCCAAGGCGGCACGGTGTTCGCGACAGACGGAGAGGGCATGATGATACGCGACGGCAGCGGCACACGGTGGCTTACCGAAAAACATGACGGCATATGCGGCGATGCCATCTATTCCATCTTCACCGACAACATTGGCGACGTGTGGATTGGCTCCTATCGCAAGGGCATGACACATTGCCGCAGAGGCGGTACGGCTTTCAACATCCTCAACGAGGCCACGCACACGCTCCCCTTTGACCTCGTGACAGCCGTCACCTCACGACAAGGCAATGTCTACGTCGGCATGGACGGAGGCGGCGTAAGCGTGGTGTCGGAAAAGACACGCACCGTCACCGCTACCTACACGGCTGCAAACAGCGCGCTCGCTGGCGACAACGTCGTGTCTATGACAAGCGACGACAACGGCGTGTGGATGGCGGTATACAACAAAGGACTTTCGAGACTTGACACGCGCACCCACACCTTCACCAACTATAAGATTCCACTCTACAGCAACCGTGGCGACATCATCTGGACACTCTGCGACAGCCACGACGGCAACCTCTGGGTTGGCGGTCGCGACGTGCTCGTGTTCGACAAGAAGAGCGGCAAGTTCAGTCCCATTAAGGCTCTCATAGGCTGCGGAACTCAAGCCATGAGCCTGCATGGCAAGTATATGTGGATAGGCACGGCAAACGGAGTGTACAAGGTAGATAAGGACTCCAGACGCATCGTGAGGCACTACAGCCAAACCAGCAAAGGCATGGCGTTGAGCACCAACAGCTTGAGATACGTCTATGCCGACAGCAAGGGATACGTGTGGGTGTCGTTCAGCTACGACGACATCTGCCGCATCGACGAGCGAAAGGGCGAGGTGCGCACATACAACATGGCGCAAGGGCTCGGGAGCAACGCCGTGACGGGCATCGTGGAGTCGCGACAAGGTCACATGGTTTTCTCCACGAGCAACGGACTATACTACTATTTCCCCGAGAGCGAGACGTTCATGCGGTTCGACATGGACAACAACTTGCCGGCGACATACAATTACGCGGCGTGCCACACCAACGGACAATACTATTGTTTCGGATCCACCGAAGGACTGGTATGGGCTGCCGACATGCCGATACGCCCCGGCGCACTGTTCTCGCAAGTTTCGTTCAACGCTTTGAGCCTGGCCAACGGGCGGAATGTCGGTCTCGGGGCTGCTGGCGCGGAGAGCGTAAAACTGAAACACGACGAAAACTATTTCTCCATCCATTTCTCGGTACCCGAATACACGTCACCACGCGCCATACGCTTCTCCTATTACCTCAAGGGCATGGAGACAGAATGGAAAGAGATGACAGACCGCCGCGAGGCGCAATACACCAACGTGCCGCCTGGCGACTACGAGTTTTTGGTGAGATGCACCGACCTCACGGGCAAGTGGACGAAACCATCGGTGCTGCGTATAACGGTGCTGCCTCCATGGTATCTCACTTGGTGGGCAAGAGGCTTGTGGGTTATCATCTTCGTTGGCTTGGCCTACGTCGGCGCACGGCTCTACCTGCGCGAGCTCAACTTGCGCCACAAGATGGAACTGGCGGAGAAAGAGAAAGAAAGCCAACGCCAGATAGACGAGGCAAAGATGTCGTTCTTCACCAGCATCACCCACGAGCTGCGCACGCCGTTGTTCCTCATTGCCGCGCAGCTGGAGGAGCTCATAGACCGCAGGCAGACGATGGTCACCGTGCCCACCACTTGCCTCATGGCCATGCACCGCGGAGCCACGAAGATAAGCAAGCTCATCAGCCGAGCCATCGACTTCAGGAAGATGGACGAGGGCAAACTCGTTCTCAAGAGGCAGAGAATCAATGCCACGGCATTCGCTCGCGACCTTGCCGACGACTACATCGACCTCTGCGACCAAAAGGACATCACGTTCAGCACATCGCTGCCCGACCATCCCGTTTGGGTCATGATGGACGGGGAGAAAATGGAGATGTGCATCAACAACCTCGTATCAAATGCCTACAAATACACCAATCCCAAGGGCCATGTCACACTGAGCGTGACCGAGACCGACACCGACGTGGTGTTCAACGTCAAGGACGACGGCATCGGCATAGTGCCAGAGGCTCGCGAGGAGATTTTCAAGAGTTTCTACCGTACCCAACGCGGCGAGGCGCAGAGCCAAGGCGACGGCATCGGTCTGGCATTCGTAAAGTCGCTTGTAGAACTGCACGGAGGACAGATGCTTCTTGAGAGCGAGGTAAACGAAGGCTCCACGTTCTCTATCAAGATACCCAAGGCGGCAGACGACGACCAGCGCCAGCAAGCGGCCACTTCTCCAAGCTCCGCCAACAAGGATGTCCTCCCACAGACAGACTGCAGTGAAAGCAAGCCAAGCGAAACGACTCCTGACGGAAACGACTCTCCAAAGGCACAGCCTAAGGTAAAGAGCAACCCCACGGCAACCCACTCCCTGCTGATCATAGACGACGAGCATGAAACCGTGGCATTGCTGGAGCGAAACCTCGTGGCCGACTTCCACGTGTTCAAGGCATACGACGGCGAAGAGGGTCTGAAGATGGCAAGCAAGCACCTGCCCGACATCATAGTATGCGACCTCATGATGCCCAACCTCGACGGGCTGGGATTTCTGCGTACACTGAAAAACGACAAGAAACTTCAACACATCAAGGTGATAATCTTCACGGGGGAGACCTCTGAGGAAGAACGCATCGCGGCATACGACGCCGGAGCCGATGCCTACATCACCAAGCCCGTGTCGCTGAAACTGCTGCGCACACGCATAGACCGGCTCATAGCCGAGAGCGACAACGCCACCCTAACCTCTGACATAGCAAAGGAGAAGCGCGCCTACAACAAGGAGGAGCAAATATTCCTGTTGCGATGCCGTGAGATCATCGACGACAACATCACCAACCCCGACTTCAACGTCGACTTCCTGGCGCAGAAGCTCGCCATGAGCCACTCCGCCCTGTACAAGAAGTTGAAACAGATGACAGGCATGTCGCTGATAGAATTTGTCAACGACTACAAGATTTTCAAGGCCGTGAAATGTTTCAAGGAGGGTCAGACCAACGTGGAGAGCGTGGCTGAGCAATGCGGGTTCGGCGACGTGAAGAATTTCCGCACACTGTTCAAGCGCAAGATGCAAGTCACGCCAAAACAGTACGTTCAAAGCCTTTGACCACAAGGCGAGGAGCGGGATACTAGAAAGGGCAACGGCATTGCACT
>CAVKWN010000065.1:0-9295 GCA_963660075.1 Lachnospiraceae bacterium | reverse complement strand
CACGCTATATGGCCACGGCAATCAAGGGAATTGAAGACCATGACGGCGTGAAGATAGACTACATCAGTCCTGTGAACGAGCCCGACGGATCATGGAACTGGCTCGGCCCCAAGCAAGAGGGCAGCCCTGCCTCCAATCGTGAGGTGGCTCACGTGGCACGCGAGCTCGACAAGGCTCTCGGCAAGGCGAAGCTGGACACCAAGATATTGTTGAGCGAGGCGAGCGACTACCGTTGCCTACTTGGCGTGCACGATGCCGGATGGCAGCGCGGCAACGAGATAAAGTCGTATTTCTGCCCCGACAGCACCGCCACTTATGTGGGCAAGTTGAAACACCTGCCCCGTCTTTTAGGAGCGCACAGCTATTGGACCAACACGCCCGTCGACTTCATGCGCGAGATGCGCAAGCGTGTGGCGAAAGCTTGCGAAGAACAGGGCATAAAGTTCTGGCAAACAGAGATTTGCATAATGTCCAACGACAAGGAGATTGGCGGAGGTTCTGGCTACGATTACTCCATGAAAACGGCACTCTATGTGGCGCGAGTAATCCACCACGACCTCGTCTACGCCAACGCCGAGAGCTGGAGCTGGTGGCGCGCTGCCGGCGGCGATTATCGCGACGGACTGCTGCGCGTGTACAGCGACGACAACTGGAAGACAGGATGGGCGACAGACTCAAAGCTCCTGTGGGCATTGGGCAACTTCAGCCGTTTCGTGCGCCCTGGTGCCCAGAGGTTTACAATGGCGAAGCAAGGCAGCGACGTGGCTGATGCCGACGACTCTTGCACCGACCCGAAAGGCGTGATGTGTTCGGCATACCAAAACACCGACGGCAAATGGGTCGTGGTGGCCATCAACTATTCTGAGGTGGCAAAACCCGTGGAATTCACTCTCAAGGGCAGCTCCACCATGAAATGGCAGCTCTACCGCACAAGCGACATCTCGGCTGAGAGCCTCGCGCCCGTTGGCACGTCAAACGGCAAGGCAACTCTCGCGCCTCGAAGCATAACCACATTGGTAGAAAAATAAACGATAACGTATATAAAACCATAACAAGACCATTATGAGACAAATAACAAATATGCTTGCTGGCATTGCCCTCCTGTCATCAGTGGCAACGGCAAGCCATGCCGCCTTGCCCAACGCCAACCACGCGTCGGCTACCACAGCCAACACGTTCTCCGTAGGCGACAAGACCTTCCTGCTCGACGGCAAGCCTTTTATCGTGAAAGCGGCGGAAATCCACTACCCTCGCATACCAAGGCCGTATTGGGAGCAGCGCATCAAGATGTGCAAGGCTCTTGGCATGAACACCATCTGCATTTACATCTTCTGGAACATCCATGAGCAACGCGAGGGGACGTTCGATTTCTCCGGCCAAAACGACATAGCCGAATTTTGCCGTTTGGCTAAGAAAAACGGAATGTACGTCATAGTGCGTCCCGGTCCCTACGTCTGCGCCGAATGGGAGATGGGTGGCCTGCCATGGTGGCTGCTCAAGAAGAAAGACATAAGGCTGCGTGAGCAGGACCCCTATTTCATGTCATGCGTGGACCGGTTTGAGAAGAAGGTGGCAGAACAGCTCGCGCCTCTCACCATAGCCAACGGCGGCCCCATAATAATGGTGCAGGTGGAAAACGAGTACGGCAGCTACGGGGAGGACAAGGCCTACGTGTCGCAGATTCGCGACACGCTGCGCAAATACTGGAACCCGGAAGGCGACAAGGCCAAGGACGTGACCCTGTTTCAGTGCGACTGGAATTCCAATTTCGAGAAGAACGCCCTGCCTGACCTCGTGTGGACAATGAACTTCGGCACAGGTGCCAACATCGACAACCAGTTTCGCCGTTTGCGCGAGGTACGCCCCTCTTCGCCGCTGATGTGCTCCGAGTTCTGGAGCGGCTGGTTCGACAAGTGTGGCGCGCGCCACGAGACACGCCCGGCAAAAGACATGGTAGACAATATCGACGAGATGCTCTCCAAAGGCATATCGTTCTCTCTCTACATGACCCACGGAGGCACGTCGTTCGGCCATTGGGCGGGAGCCAACTCGCCGGGTTTCGCGCCCGACGTGACATCCTACGACTATGACGCGCCCATAAACGAATATGGTCAACCCACCGAGAAATTCTGGCTTCTGAGGAAGACCTTGCAAAAATACTCCGACCTGAAGTTGCCCAGCGTGCCAAAGGCCGCCGCGGAGACCATATCGCTGCCGTCAATGACGCTCAAGCGCGTCGCGCCGCTATGGTGTGGCGTGGACAGCACGGCGGAAAGCCACGAGCCGCTCACGTTTGAGGAGATGAACATGGGCTGGGGCTCAATGACATACGACACGTCGCTGCCGGAAACAAAGGACGGAAGCACGCTTCACATAGACGGCCACGACTTCACGCAGGTCTTCATCGACGGCAAGTTCATTGGCAAGATTGACCGAGTGAAAAACGAGCGCTCGCTGCCTCTGCCTCCAACGAGAAAAGGCCAGACGCTCACGCTGCTTGTAGAGGGCATGGGGCGCATCAACTTCGGACGGGCGATAAAAGACTTCAAGGGTCTCGTGGACAACGTGACACTCACCACGGAGCTCGATGGCGACGAACTGACATTCAACCTCAAGGACTGGCGCACGCGCCGCATCGACGACAGCTACGCCACGGCAGCAAAAGCCATAAAACTTGCCCAAGACAACACCAGTGCCGCCGAGGCATCTATTGGCAGTCTGCCAGACGCCATTGGCTACTACGCCGCCACTTTCAACCTCAAGAAGACGGGCGACACCTTTATCAACATGGAGACTTGGGGCAAGGGTCAGGTCTACGTCAACGGCCACGCGCTCGGACGCTTCTGGTCGATAGGGCCACAGCAGACCCTTTACTGCCCGGGATGCTGGCTCAAGAAGGGCAAGAACGAGATTGTGGTGCTCGACATCTCGGGACCAAAGACCCCAAAAGTATGGGGGCAGACAAAACCAGAGCTCGACAAGTTGCAACTCGAGAAATCAGCGAAACACAACAACATTGGCGACAAGCCTGACCTCAACTCCTCCACGCCCGTGGCAGCAGGCCAGACCAAACCGGGCAACGGCTGGCAGAAGATAAACTTCGCAAAACCTGCCAAAGGCCGCTACTTGGCCCTGGAATGCGGCGCGACCCACGACGGCAAGCCCGTGTCAATAGCCGAGATTTACCTCATCGGCAAGGACGGCAAACGTCTCAGCCGCGACAACTGGGCCGTGAGATACGCCGACAGCGAAAACCTGCGCGGCAACCACACCGGCGACAAGGCGTTCGACCTGCAGGAGTCTACCTACTGGCAGACCGAGGCCGACGCTGCCGAACCTCACCTGCTCGTCATCGACCTTGCTGCCGAACAGGAAGTGACAGCTCTCGAATACCTGCCCCGTGCCGAACAAGGCGCGCCGGGAAGCATGAAAGATTTCAAGCTCCATATCTTCAATAGGTAAATGTCTCACGAAACGGTACGAAAAAGGGACTTTTTACAATATTTCACGGCCATGAGCCGAAAAATACCAAAAAAGTCCCTTTACTTACCAAAACACCCCTATCGTTTCCAACTCATTTACATAATTTTGCAGAACAGAAAACGAAAAAACCGTTAAAACTTAAAAACAACTTTTATGAACTACAACGCATTGCACCAACTGACAGGCAAGACCACGCTCGTGTCCTTGCTTGCGCCAGCATTGCTGACCGCTATCCCACTGCAGGCTTCGGCCTCGACTTCAGGCGTGGGGGTTGTCCAGCAATCAGCAAACTTGTTGAAAGGCACCGTCACCGACTCTCAGGGCGAACCTATCGTCGGCGCCACAGTCAAAGTGAAAGGCACTACTGGTGGAACAATTTCCGACATCGACGGCAACTTCGCCGTAAAAGCATCCACGGGAACTGTGCTCGAGATTTCGTATGTAGGCTTCAAGACCATTGAGGTGAAAGCCGCGCCTGGCATGAGAGTCACTATGCAGGAAGACAGCAAACAGCTCAACGAGGTCGTCGTGGTGGGCTTCGGCACGCAGAAGAAGACCAACCTCACGGGATCGGTTGCCATGGTAGACGGCGAAGACCTCGCCGCACGCCCCGTCACCACGGCAGCACAGGCGCTGCAAGGCATGGTACCTGGACTGCAAATCACGCAGAGCAGCGGATCAATGGATGCCACGGCTTCCATCAACGTGCGCGGAACGGCCACCATCGGACAGGGCTCAAGCGGCTCGCCGCTCATCCTTGTCGACGGCTCCGAGGCCGACATCAACACCATCAACCCGCAAGACATCGAGAGCATCTCGGTGCTAAAGGACGCGGCAGCTTCATCAATCTATGGCTCGCGCGCACCATTCGGCGTGATACTCATCACCACGAAGAAAGGCAAGAGCGGCAAGGTGACGGTCAACTACAACAACTCCTTCCGCTTCAACTCGCCCATACGCCAGAAGCACATGATGAACAGCGTTGACTTCGCAGCATGGATGAACGACAGCTACTACAACTCGGGATGGGGCACATACTTCAATTCCGACTACATGAAGCAAATCCAGGACTACCGCAACGCCACGCCCGTGGGTCCCGGCACGCGCCAGCTCGCCGACGGCACATTGGTCTACGGCATCAGCTCGTCTAACGGCCAGGTGTGGGACGACGGCTATTCACATGGCATCGACGACGTAGACTGGTATGACGCCATCTACAAGAGCACGACGTTCTCCATGGAGCACACGGCAAGCGTGAGCGGAGGAAGCGACAAGTTCAACTACTACGCGTCGTTCGACTACCTCAACAACAACGGTCTGATGAAGCTCGCCGACGACAAGTTCAACCGATACGCCGCAAACGCGCGCATCAACGGCAAGATAACCGACTGGCTGTCGTTCAGCTACACCTCACGCTGGACACGCACCGACTTCGAGCGCCCTGCCAACCTCACCGACAACCTCTACAACGACCTTGCACGTCAGGGATGGCCTATCCTGCCTCTCTACGACCGCAACGGTTATTATTACGACTCTCCCTCACCAGCCCTCGGACTGGCCACTGCCGGACAGGACACCACGCAGCGCGACGTGCTCAACCAGCAGGTGGGACTCGTGATCGAGCCTATTAAGAACTGGCTCACACACGTCGACTTCAACTACCGCGTCGACCAGACCATGCGCCACTGGGGCAAGACCATGACCTACCAGCACAACGTGGCGGGCGAGCCCTACGTTAGGGACACCAGCAACAACGTGCACAACGCCACAACGAAGGAAAACTACTTCAACTTCCAGGCTTACACCGAGTACACGTTCTCCCTGGCCGAGAAACACAACTTCCACATCATGGGTGGTTTCCAGGCCGAGCAGATGAAGCAGACCAGCTTCTCGGCTGAACGCGTGGGCATTCTCGACACCTCGCGTCCCTACCTCGACCTCACTACCGGCTACGGCTACGACGGCAACTCCGTGACACCGAGCGTGAGCGGAGCCTACAACCAGTGGCAGACTGCAGGTTTCTTCGGCCGCCTCAACTACAACTTCGACGAGCGCTATCTCATTGAGGCCAACATTCGCCACGACGGCACCTCGCGCTTCCGCACCAACCGCATGTGGAAGACCTTCCCCTCTGTCTCGCTCGGTTGGAACATCGCACGCGAGAAGTTCTGGGAGCCTCTCACCGACGTGGTGAACACCTTGAAGCTGCGCGCATCTTACGGTTCGCTTGGCAACTGCAACACTACCAACTGGTATCAGACCTACGAGAAGCTCGACTACAACCCATCCAGCGGCCAATGGTTGCAAGATGGCAAGAAGCCCAACACCGTGTCAGCGCCCTCGCTCGTGTCAGACCTGCTCACGTGGGAGCGCATCGAGAGCTACAACATCGGTCTTGACTTCGGACTGTTCAACAACCGCCTCACCGGCTCCTTCGACTGGTATATCCGCGACACCAAGGACATGGTGGGCAACGCGCCTGAGCTGCCCGACATTCTCGGCACATCGGTGCCCGTGACCAACAACACCGACCTCCGCACTCATGGATGGGAACTCCAGATAGCATGGCGCGACCGCCTTGCCAACGGTTTCTCCTACGGGGCATCGGTCAACCTCTCCGACGCCCGCACCAAGATCACGCGCTATCCCAACAACCCAACCAACTCCATCGACACCTATATCGCCGGACGATACATCAACGAGATATGGGGCTACGAGACTGAGGGCATAGCCAAGAGCCAGGAAGAGATGGACGCCCACCTCAAGGTGGCAGACCAAAGCTCCATCAGCAGCGAGTCGTGGGGAGCAGGCGACGTGATGTACAAGGACCTCAACGGCGACAAGAAGGTGACGCAAGGCATGCGCACACTCGACGACCACGGCGACCTCACGGTCATCGGCAACTCTACGCCGCGCTATCTCATGGGCATCAACCTCAACGCCAGCTGGAAGGGATTCGACATCCAGGCTTTCTTCCAAGGCGTGCTCAAGCGCGACTACTGCATCAGCAGCAACTGGGGAGGCGGCTTGGAATATCTCTTCGGCGCCACAGCTTCAGGGCAGTGGTGGTCAGCCGGCATCACCGACGTGAAAGACTATTACCGCGATGCCAGCTCATGGTCGGTGCAAAACGGCTACATGAGCGAGAACACCAACAGCTACCTGCCACGTCCGCGCTACAGCGACATGAACTGCCAGGCACAGAGCGCATACCTGCTCAACGCTGCCTACATGCGCCTGAAGAACCTGCAGGTGGGCTACACGCTGCCAAAGTCGCTGCTCGCACACTTGGGCCTCACCAACGCACGTGTCTTCGTGTCATTGGAGAACCTCTTCACCATCACCAGCCTGCCGAAGCAGTTTGACCCGGAGACTCTCTCATCGAAGGCAGCCAACGGCTATCCCCTGCAAAAGACATACTCGTTTGGCATAAACGTCACGCTTTAACCATCAAGTCGTTAAACATCAAAACTTTCGAAAGACATGAAACTATATAAATTATCGATAATGGCAATGGCTCTCACGGCAACCATGGTGTCGTGCAACGATTTCCTGGAGCAGGAGCCGCCTTCATACCTCCCCACCGATGGGTTCGTCAACACGGAAAGCAACCTGCAGACCGCCGTCAACCAGCTGTACCAGGACATCCTGCCGGGTCACTCCAACTGGAGCTACGGCATCTACGGTAACGACAAGAACACCGACAACCAGATCGACTGGTGGCCAGACCGCAAGTTCGGCGACGGACTGTGGAAGACGGCACAGTCGGGCGACGCCATCAGCTGGAACAACATCCGCAACGTCAACTACTGGCTCCGCCAAGCCACTGCCGCCTACGACGCCAAAAGCATCAGCGGCGAAGACACCAACATCCGCCAATACATAGGCGAGCTCTACTTCTTCCGCGCATACTCGTATTTCGAGCAACTGAAGAAGTTTGGCGACTTCCCCATCGTCACCTCTACCCTGCCCAACGACGAGACCACACTGGTGGCTGCCTACAAGCGCCGCCCATGCAACGAGGTGGCACGCTTCATTCTCGCCGACCTCGACTCGGCCACCACATTCATGAAAGCCGATTTCGAGAAGCGGCACACACGCGTGGGCTACGATGCCGCAAAACTGTTGAAGAGCCGCGTCGCCCTGTTCGAGGGCAGCTGGCTCACCAACTTCGCGGGCACGCCATTCGTGCCAGGAGAACAGGGATGGCCCGGAGCCAAGAAAGACTACAACGCCAACTTCAAGTTTGAGAGCGGAAGCCGCGAGGCAGAGGCGCAATATTTCTTCACCGAGGCTGCCAAGGCGGCTGAAGAGGTGGCTGAGAAATACAAGGGACAGCTGAGCGTGAACAACGGCATCGTGCCGCAGCAGGAAGGCGAGGACAATCCTTACCTCGACATCTGGGGCACCGACGACATGAGCGACAAGTCAGAGGTGCTGTTGTGGCGCCAATACAGCAAGTCGCTTGAGATCTACAACAACGTGGAGGTATCAGTGCAGTTCAGCAACAGCGGCGTGGGTCTCACGCGAAGCTGCGTGGAGGGTTACCTCATGAAAGACGGCAAGCCGCGCTACAACTCGGCATACACATACAGCGACCAGACCATTGCCGACGTGGCAAAAGACCGCGACCCGCGTCTCACCGTGTTCCTGAAAGTGCCAGGACAGAAAAACGTGTTCAAGAACATGACCTCGCAGATGGACCACTTCGTGGAGACGGAGCCCGTGCCAAGCATCCTCGGCCACAACACCGAGAAAAACTACTCCACCGGCTATTGCATCCGCAAGGGCGGTACCTTCGACAAGGAGTTCTGCGGCAATGGCCAGAGCTACAACGCGGCTGAAATCTTCCGCGCCACGGAGGCGTTGCTCAACTATATGGAGGCAGAGTACATGCTCACCAAGAGCCTCAACTCCGGCCACATCGTGGAATACTGGCAGACCGTGCGCAAGGCTGCAGGATTCACTGGCGATGCCGTCAACCCGCAGGTGACGATAGACGCTACCGACATGGCGCAGGAGAAGCTCGACTGGGGCGCATGGACGGGCGGCCAGCTGCTCGCTGACAAGGTGCTCTACAACATTCGCCGCGAGCGCCGCTCCGAGTTGCTTGGTGAGGGATTGCGCGCAATGGACCTGCAACGCTGGCGCTCCTACGACCAGCTCATCTCCACACCGTTCTTCAACGAGGGCATGCACTTCTGGAACACGCCAATGGAAAAATGGTACGACGCTGGCAATATCATTGCCGACGGATCGGGCAACGCCACGGTCTCCAAGAAGGCTGACAGCGAGTATCTGCGCCCACAGCAGACCAACCTCGACAACAACAGTTACGCCAACGGTCTGACATGGCATATGGCCCACTATCTCTACCCCATGCCGCTGAAACAGATGCAGCTCACGGCACCCGACCATTCGTCGTTGGACCAGAGCCCGATATACCAGAACCCATACTGGCCAATCACATCCGACTCGCCTGCCGAGCAATAAGGGAGAAACAAACCTGGCGTTTCCCATCTATTGCCCCTGTAGGGGTAACCCCTACGCCGTAATATGTCGTTCCAACGGGACTCTTATTGCTTGCGGTATTCTTACCGTACAGAAATAAATAAAACTCACAAAGAGGGTGTATCAAAACACCCTCTTTTTTGTTGTCACTGTTCCGCGAATATCAGGGCGCGGGGCAAGGGGAGAGACCGGTTGCCAATTTGGTTCAGGTAATAAAAGTCGGGGGCAGCCGAATGGCAATTATTATAAAAGCCCCATCTTGCGCAGCCATTCCTCCACACCCCGGGTATTGCTCGGCATC
>CAVKWN010000064.1:0-20385 GCA_963660075.1 Lachnospiraceae bacterium | reverse complement strand
GTTTCTGGTCGTAGTAGCCGTTGCGCCCCATGTCGTTGGTCATGTAGAGCGTGATTTCGCCCTTGAGATTCTTCCAATTCTCAGGATTTTGGGCTTGCAAACGCAAACCCCCAAGCAGCACGAAAGCTGCCACTAACATCATGGCAACGCTTTTGCCACAAACGCTAAACACATTCTTCTTCATTTGATAGTCTATAAATACCATTCTTTTTATATTCGGCAAAGCCTCTCTTGAAACAATACCTTTCAAAATCTGGTGCAAAAGTAGTGGGGTTTTGTGTCAAAGATGTTACAAGCGTTTTAAGAAAACGGTAATCTGTGCTACAATCCTGTTACGCGGCAAGGTGGCATAGTGGTGCAACGCTTTCTCAAAAAAAATCCGCAATGCCTGTTTGTGGGCATTGCGGATAGGATATTTAATTTTATGTATCAACGGACGGAAACGCCCAATGGCCTTTATTCCGTTCCGGTATACTGTCCGATGAAGAAAATGGCATTGGAGTTGAGCTCCGTAATGAGATAGATAAACGGACGGTTGGCATGGAAGGTGACGTGGCGCGGCTCTTCGGGCTGCAGCATCGACATGGTCATGATGGCGGCGGTCACGGCGGCAGCCTTCGTGCCTTCCTCGTTGACCTCAATCTTTGCCTTTTGCAACATTGTGGACACGAACATGGATGCGTCGGTCATGTTGCTGAAGTCAGCTTTGCCAGACTCGAACATCGATGTCGCGCCGAGTGCGGCTATGGGCTTGTTGAGAGGTGTCTCGGTTGTTGTGGAGAAGCGCGGCAACTTCAGGTCAACAACACATTCCGTCATGTCGAGCCGAGTCTTCTCCAGCGTCTTGGCGTTGAGCGAATTGAGGATGTCGGTTGTCGACTTGCCCTCGGCAGGAAGGATGATGGTCATGGAGTAGATGCCATTGCCGTAGGGAAGCGTCACGGCAGCGAAGTCCTTGTTGTCGGTGTACGAGAACTTTCTCTCTTGGTGCATCATCTGCACCTTCTTTATGTCGCGCGTGTAGCCACGGAAGTTCTCGGTTTGGGTGTCGCCCTTGTCAAACTTGTCTGCCCACGTGCCGTTGAAATAAACGGCGTTCATCAGCACCGCCGTGGCGTTGGGGTCGAGCTGGTCAACAATCCTTGGTATCATGCCGTTGGTTTGCTTGGAACACCATTTGTTGATTTTAGCCAATGCCTTGGGCGAGGCGAAGTCTGTGCTCTCCACGTTGGCGTTGTAAAGGGTCTGCATCGCGCTTGTGTAGTTGTCCTTGAGAGTCACGTTCTTGTTCACGGTCACGCAGTTGGCAATGTTGACCTTGGTCTGGCTGTCGTTGCGCGAGGCCGTCTTGATGATGGCGTTGTATGTCTCGTTCAGGGTCGTGAGAGAAGTGCCGTTCACGCCCAGGGCCTTCATTATCTCTGTTTGAGTGCTTCCGTTGGCTCCATTGGCGAGCAAAGCCATGAGATATGCCACGCTGACTGGTGACACCACCTTGGAGTCCATGTCGGCTTGCGTGCGGAACAGGTTAAGTGCGAAGTCGTTGGTGTTCTCTACCACCGAGCGTTCCGCATCGCCGAAGATGAGGTAAGTGTCGTCCATGTCGTTACCCTTTGTTATCTCCATTAGGTTGTTGTCCTTCTCTTGTTGCGTTTTCTTGGTTGCACACGAGCCGAGTGTCACGGCGGCCACTGCCGTCGTCATGGCAGCATAGCCCAAATGGGCGATTGCTTTGTTCATCTTGTCTTGTTCTTATGAAGTTAATAATGTAATGCTTCCTCCTGATTACGTAAATGCAGTGAAGGACGAAAGATTGCATGGGAAGAAGCGTTTTTTACTTCGTTTTTATTGCTTGCTCGGGATATTGTATTCGTGTGTGGTAGATTGCCTTGAGGCGCTCTATCAGCACCTGCTTTGCCACGGCGATGTCGTAGAAGGTAATCTTGCACTCGCTGAACAGGTTGTCTTTGACCTGTTGGTCCACCAATTGGTTGACCAGCTTGGCGATGCTCACCTCGGTATACTCTTTCAGCGAATGGGACGCCGCCTCGCAAGAGTCGGCCATCATGAGTATGGCTTGCTCGCGCGTGGAAGGGTTGGGGCCGCGATAAGTGAAAGGCCCCTTGTCCACCACCTCGTTGGGATGCTCGTTTTGATATTTTATGTAGAAGAATTTCGACATGCCACAACCGTGGTGCGTGAGAATGAAGTCGCGGATCACCACCGGCAGGTTATATTCCTCGGCGAGTTTTACCCCGTCGGCAACGTGAGCTATGATTATTCTTGCGCTTTCTTTCTCGGTAAGGTTGGAGTGTGGGTTCACGCCGCCTTGCTGGTTCTCCGTGAAAAACGCCGGGTTCTTTATCTTTCCTATGTCGTGGTAGAGTGCCCCCGTGCGGGCGAGGGTCGCTTTCGCCCCGATCTTGTTGGCTATCTCTGAGGCGAGATTGCCCACGGTGATGGAGTGCTGGAAAGTGCCTGGCGCTATCTCCGAGAGTTTACGCAGCAAGCCCTTGTTGGTGTCGGAAAGTTCGATGAGCGTCAACACGGAGACGAAGCCAAACGTCTTTTCGATCACGAACATGAGAGGGTAGGCGAGAAGCAGCAGCACACCGTTGATGAGGAACTGGTAGTACATGCTTCGGCCTAACGTCAACTCGCCGTTGCTCTCCATGAGCTTCAACGCGGAATACATGGCAATGGTTGACACGAAGACCCATAGCGCCGTGCGGAATATTTGGGAGCGCGTGGACACCTCGCGAAGCGAATAGATGGCCACCAGGCCGGAAATGGTTTGGATGATGATGAAATCGAACTGATAACGCAAGGCACACGCCGAAATGAGCACTGTGACAAGATGCGTGATGAACGCCGTGCGCGAGTCCATGAAGATGCGCACGAAGATGGGGCTCAAGGCGAAGGGGAGCACATAGACCGAGAAGTTGAAGTAGTTGTGTTCCACCATCAGCGATACGCATAGCGGAAACAGCGCTATGAACGTATATAGCATGGCCACGCACCTTGGTTTGGAGAAATAGTCGCGGCGGAAGAGCGTCAGGTAGAGAGTGAAGAGCAACATGAACGCCATCACGTAGATGATGTTTCCCACGAAATGGCTCGTTATCTGTGACTTCCCTGCCTGGCGGCGATCCAGGTCTTTCTCCATGGAATTGAGCACGCGATAGTTGTAGTCGTCAACAATATCTCCCTGGTCAATGATTTTCTGTCCTGCCATTACCATTCCGCTTGCCGGTGTTATGCCCGATAGCAGGTCGTTGCGGGCAGTCTCCGTGCGGTTCTTGTCGAGGATGAGGTTAGGCATAATGAAGTCGATCATGTTCAGCTTTTGCATCAGCAAACGCTCTTTTGCGAGATAGCCGTCGTCTAACAGTTGCTCATAGGCTGTCATGGTAGAGAGGATGTGCCCCACCTTCCTCGATTCGGCGTCTTTCCCGAAGACCACCCTGACCTGTGCCGTGGTGTCATTGTTGAAGGAGTTGTATAGTGGTGTCCCCATGATGCCCGTTTGGTAGAGTTGGTGGAGCTTCTCTATCAAGGCGTGAGCGAATCCGGCAGGTAGTTCCCCCGCCTTCGCCAATTCAATCCTGAGCCTCGCCGTCTGCACAGCCTCCACGGTGCTGTCGTAGTTGCAGTATGGCTGGAAAGAATGAAGCAGCGAATCGCGTTCCCGTTGCAGCGTCTCGTCGGTCTTGTATACAGGGAAGTCGAATTTAGCTATCAGGGTGCCATAATGCCATGGCTCGCCAATCTCGTAGGCATATTGCTTTGCCTCGTTGCGAGGAAGGAACCAGATAATGATGAGCGAGGTAAAGAGCACGAGTCCGAAGCGGATAGCCAAACTGTGCCAAATGTTCTCCTCTTGTCCTATGATTTTCTTAAATGTGTTCATGTCACAGATTTAAATAAGGCTCTTTATAATGTGGCCCATGTGTTTTTGCTGCGAAAATACGAAAAAAATCAGTTAAAGCAGAAAAAAAGTATTAATTTTGCACAAAATTATTTCTTGGGGAATATATTTGGTTCCTCAAAATATTTATTCTTGGATATGTCAGAAAGAAAAGTCAGGGTGCGTTTTGCCCCAAGTCCAACCGGCCCGCTTCACATTGGCGGAGTTCGCACGGCTTTGTTCAACTATCTGTTTGCTCGCCAGCATGGTGGTGATCTCGTGTTCCGTATAGAGGATACCGACAGTAATCGTTTCGTGCCAGGAGCCGAAGATTATATCATAGAGTCGTTTAAATGGCTCGGCATCAAGTTCGACGAAGGCGTGTCGTTCGGTGGCGAACATGGTCCATATCGCCAAAGCGAACGTCGCAAGATATACGCTAAATACGTGAGGCAACTTCTCGACGACGGCAAAGCTTACATCGCCTTCGACACGCCAGAGGAGCTGGAGAAAAAGCGCGAGGAGGTAAAGAACTTCCAATACGACGCACATACCCGCCTGTCGATGCGCAACTCGCTCACCTTGCCGAAAGACGAGGTCGCGAGGCTGCTCGACTCTGATGCGCAGTACACCGTGCGCTTCAAGGTTGAGCCGGGCGAGGAAATCCACGTCAACGACCTCATTCGTGGCGACGTGTGCGTGAAGAGCGACATCCTCGACGACAAGGTGCTCTACAAGAGTGCCGACGAGCTGCCCACATATCATCTTGCCAATATCGTGGACGACCATCTTATGGAGATTACTCACGTCATACGTGGTGAGGAGTGGTTGCCCAGCGCACCGCTTCACGTGTTGCTCTACAAGGCGTTTGGATGGGAAGACTCCATGCCCCGCTTCGCCCACCTGCCGTTGCTTCTCAAGCCAGAGGGCAAGGGCAAGTTGTCTAAGCGTGATGGTGACCGTCTCGGCTTCCCTGTTTTCCCATTGGAATGGCATGATCCCAAGACTGGTGACGTGTCGTCGGGCTATCGTGAGAGCGGATACTTCCCGGAGGCGGTGGTCAACTTCCTCGCCCTCCTGGGCTGGAACCCTGGCACCGACCAAGAGATGTTCTCGCTCGATGAGCTTGTCAAGGCGTTCGACATTACCAAGTGCTCGAAAAGTGGTGCCAAGTTCGATTACCAAAAAGGCATCTGGTTCAACCACGAGTATATCCTTCAAAAGAGCGACGACGAGATAGCCACGCTCTTCGCCCCAATAGTCGCCAACAATGGCATTGACGACTCGTTTGAGCGCGTTAAGCAAGTAGTGCATCTCATGAAGGACCGTGTCAACTTCGTTAAGGAGCTGTGGCCTCTGTGCGCTTTCTTCTTCATCGCTCCAACAACCTACGACGAGAAGACGGCGAAGAAGCGTTGGAAAGAATTCTCAGCCCAGCAGATGAGAGAACTCATTGACGTGCTCAACGGCATCGACGACTTTTCCATAGAAGGTCAAGAGCCCGTGGTGGAGAAGTGGATTGCCGATAAGGGTTACAAGATGGGCGACGTGATGAACGCTTGGCGACTGGCTCTCGTAGGCATAGGCAAGGGACCCGGCATGTTCGACATCTCGGCATTCCTTGGAAAGGAAGAAACCATCAAGCGAATGGAAAAGGCTATTGAGACATTGGGGTGATGTACGAACCTTTAATTTTCTTATACAACATTGGTGTTTGGGTTGCCACGTTTTTCTCCAAGAAAGTGAGGACAATGTGGAAAGGCGAGCATGAGACCTTTCGCGTTTTGCGAGAGAAGGTGGACCCAAACGCCAAGTATATATGGTTTCACGCGGCATCGTTGGGCGAGTTTGAGCAAGGTCGCCCGATAATGGAACGTATCAAGCGTGAGCATCCTGAGTACAAGATCCTGCTATCGTTTTTCTCGCCCTCGGGATATGAGGTGCGAAAAAACTACGATGGTGCCGACATCATAGTGTATCTTCCCATCGATACCATTGGTAATGCGCGTCGTTTCATCGACTTGGCGCATCCGGTGATGGCGTTTTTTATCAAGTATGAGTTTTGGTTCAATTACTTGCGCTTGCTGAAAGACACGGGAGTGCCCACCTTCTCAGTGTCGAGCATCTTCCGTCCAAACCAGATGTTCTTTCGTGGCTATGGCAAGGCCTACGCCAAGGTGCTGAAGTGTTTCACTCATTTCTTCGTGCAAAACGAGAAGAGCCAAGAACTGCTCAAATCAATAGGCATCGATTGCGTCACCGTGACAGGCGACACGCGTTTCGATCGCGTGCTGCAAATTAGGGACGCGGGAAAGTCACTGCCAATCGTGGAGAAGTTTATCGGTGGCACAGCCGAGGAACATCCGCGTGTCTTCATTGCCGGAAGCAGTTGGCAGCCCGACGAGGACATCTTCATTAATTATTTCAACGAGCATCGCGATTGGAAGCTTATCATAGCACCGCACGTCATAGGCGAGGACCATATCAAGCAGATTCTCTCCAAATTGCGTCGCAAGACGGTGCGCTATACCGAGGCCACTACGGAGAATGTGATTGGCGCCGAGTGTCTCGTCATAGATTGCTTTGGCTTGTTGTCGAGCATATACCGTTATGCAGATGTCACTTATGTAGGCGGCGGTTTCGGCGTGGGTATCCACAACGTGCTTGAGGCTGCCGTTTGGGGCAAGCCTGTTCTCTTCGGACCAAACAACAAGAACTTCCAAGAGGCGCAGGGGCTGCTCAAGGTTGGCGGCGGCTTCGAAATAAATGGCTATGACGACTTCGTAGGCGTCATGCGTAACCTTGACGACGACAAAGCCTTTGCGCAAAGTCGTAAGAGTGCTGGCGAGTATGTTGAAAGCCTTGCAGGGGCGACGGAGCGAATAATGAGCGAGGTGAATCTTGATTTTTAAAAACTTTTTTTGAATCCTTGATGCAAGGTTCGTGTACTTCTTGCATTTACCTTATAGAGTGGCTTGGAAAGCCATGACGACAACAACTCGTATCAATAATCAAAATCGTTAATAATACAAATGAAATCAATCAAGTTCTTGGGAATCTTCCTTTCAGCGATGCTCACGGTTTTTGGCATGTCTTCGTGCATAAACAGCGACGACGACAGTAACAGTAGCCTCACGCCAGAGCAAAAGCAGCAGTGCTATCTTTCAGTGGCTGGCCCTCATTCGGGCAAGTTGGTTTACATCTCCGGAAAGACATCAAGCGGTGCCAACAAGACTGACAGCGTTGAAGCGAGATGGAATATCACGTCTGACTCAACGTTGATTTTCAACAATATCTCCTCTAAGGCCATAGCGTCAGCAATCGACACCACTACCGCCGAACACAAGGAGATTCGCGAAGCCATTGCCGCTCAGCCTTCCAAGTCGATGAGCAGTTATATCGGTTTCGTCAACACGAACCCAATTCAGTGGCTTATCAACCCGTTAGGCATCACCTACAATGTCACTTACGGTGGCAAGGCGCATGAGATAAAGCTCGTGTTCTATAGCAACAACTACTATTCTTTCGGCCAGTACAACAGTTCGACCAAGATCATGCAGTTGCAGCTCGTTATTTATGGGGCTTACATTGACGGCACGCTGGATACCAGCTCGACCCGATTGGTAACCTCTGGCACGCCTATACTGTTTGTGCAGAAGTAATAAAACTGCCGGGCAAACAAAAAAGCGCTCCAAAAGCCTTGTGGCTTTTGGAGCGCTTTTTTGTTTGCCTTTATAAATGAAAGATTTACTCAGGAAGGCTGATTGCCTCGTTGGGGCAAACAGAAGCGCAAGTGCCGCACTCTGTGCACTCATCGGGGTTGATGCTGTAGATGTCGCCCTCAGAGATAGCTCCTACTGGGCACTCGTCGATGCAAGTTCCGCATGCGACACAGTTGTCACCAATTACGTATGCCATAATTCTTTTACGTTTATAAATTAATAATGTTTTTGTATAATTTTCCTCAAGAGTGCCTTACGGCTATTAAGCTGGCTCACCTCATTTTGGTATTGCAAAGATAGTGACTTTTGTTTGAATACCTATAATTAGGTATGAAAATTTTCAGGATTTAACATTCCTATACCTTATATTGTGTATTCTAGGCAATAAAACGGCAGTATTTTCGTTGTATAGAATATGAAGAAATTAGTTTGCGCGATTCTGACCTTTATTGTAAGTACCTGTGTGATGGCCCAAGATCGCACGGTGCAGAACCGTCCGTACACAGACCTGCGCCCGTTCCATTTTGGCATCCTCGTGGGCACTCATGCTCAGGACCTGGAGTTTGTTGGCGTGGGACCACAAACAGTAACTCTAAGCGATGGCTCTGTCCAGACTTACACCATCACCACCGATCAAGACCGCTACGCCTACGGTTTCAACGTTGGTGTGCTTGCGGAGGCGCGCCTGAACACCTACTTCTCCTTCCGCCTTGCGCCTGCCTTGTTTTTCGGAAGTCGCCACGTAAGGTTCCATAATGTTGGAACCGTGGTGCCCGACAGCATGGCAAGCCGAAACCAGAACCTCAAGTCGGTCTACATCTCGTGTTCTATGGACATGATTTATGCCTCGAAACGTTCGGGCAACCACCGGCCTTACGTCATGGCAGGCATTAGCCCTGTTGTTAACCTAAGCGGCAGGAGCGACGACATTATCAAGCTAAAGCGCTATGACATCTTCCTTGAAACGGGATTGGGTTGCGACTTTTACCTTCCCTTTTTCAAGTTGAGGCCGGAGCTGAAGTTCATGTTTGGCCTTACCAACAGTCTTGATACCGGACACGCCGCCCGTCTCAATGACCCTTCGGCGCGTGTTTTCGCCAGCTCCGTGAGCAAGGCACACTCCAAGATGATAGTCTTGACTTTCTATTTTGAATGAAAAAATATATAATAATGAGATATTCAGTAAAGATGAAACCTTTTCTTCCCGTTGTGGTGCTCTTGCTAGCCACGTCTTGTCACACCCCTTATCACCTTGTCGGCGTGGAGCGCACTCGCATCCTCATGGACAGTCGATACGACGCTCATCCCGACGCGCAAGCCACGACGTTCATGAATCCTTATGAGCGTGAGGTGAACGAGAAAATGTCGCCCGTCGTTGGAGCCACAGCGCACCCCATGAGGGCCATCAAGCCCGAGAGCGACCTTGGCAATCTTCTTGCCGACATACTCGTGTGGGGCGGTAAGCAGTTCAACGAGACACCGGATTTCGGGGTTTACAACATGGGTGGCATACGCGCGTCGCTTCCCGAAGGGACGGTGACCTACGGCGACGTGCTCAACGTGGCGCCTTTTGAGAACCACATTTGTTTCCTGACCCTCACGGGCGAGAAAACGCTGCAGCTATTCAAGGAGATGGCTGCGCGTCATGGCGAGGGCGTGAGCCACGGCGTGAGGATGACAATAGCCAGAGACGGAGAATTGAAATCGGTCACTCTCGACGGCAAGGCCATTGACCCGCAGAAGAATTATCGTGTGGCAACGCTCGACTACCTCGCCCAAGGCAACGACGGATTGAATGCGTTCAAGTCGAAGACCAACGTGGTGTCGCCGTCCGACGAGGCCAACGACGTAAGGCATGTCATAGTGAAATATTTCAAGGAGATGCAAGCTCGAGGCAAGGCCGTGGACGCAAAAGTCGAAGGCAGGGTGAGCGTTGAGTGATATTTAAAGGTAAAAACAGGTTAACAGAAGAAAATCAGAAAAGATGAAAGCGTTAAGACACATATTAATGTCAGCCCCTCACATTTCCATGCTCAGACACGTTGCCGTGATGTTTTTGCTTTGCTGCAGCGTTGCCACGTTTGCGCAGAAGCGGCTCACGATTCTTCATACCAACGACACCCACAGTTGCGTCATGCCGTTGTCAATCCACCTTGCCGACACCATGCAAGCCGGTCGAGGCGGATTCGTGCGTCGGGTGGCAATGCTCAAGGAAGAGCGCGCCAAGGACCCGTCGCTCCTGCTTTTCGACAGTGGCGACTTCTCCCAAGGCTCGCCTTACTACACGTTGTTCAAGGGCGACGTTGAGACGGAGCTGATGAACATGATGCATTATGACGCGGCGACGATAGGCAACCACGAGTTCGACTTCGGGCTGGAGAACCTCGCGCGACTCTTCAAGAAACTCAACTGCCCCATTGTCTGCGCCAACTATCGTTTCCACGAATATGACCTCGACAAGCTGGTGAAACCCTATGTCATAATAAAGCGCAATGGCTTGAAAATAGGTGTCTTCGGGCTGTCGCCAAGGCTCGACGGATTGGTTGACCACAACAACTACCGCACAACCGAATATCTGGATCCCGTGGCAACGGCACGAGAGATGGTCGACATATTGAAAAAGAAGCATTGCGACCTCGTGGTTTGCATTTCCCACTTGGGTTGGGAAGAGAAAGGCATGGGCGACCAGGAGATGATAAGCCATACTAGCGGTATCGACCTCGTCCTCGGAGGCCACAGCCACACCTATTTCGAGAAACTCCGCTATGTGGACAACGCCGATGGCAAGCCCGTACCCGTAGACCAGAACGGCAAAAGCGCCATCTATGTAGGCAAGATGACGCTTACTCTCCAAAAATAGGAGAGAGGCTTTGGACAAACTTGAATATTCAAGGCGTAAATGTCTGTTAAGATGAGATAAAGTGTTAAAAATGAATAGAAAACAGCGTAAAACTTTTCTATTACATTAAAAGTCAGTACCTTTGCACAGCTTTTCGGCTCGACCGCTGGTTGGGAGAAGTGTTCCCAAGCTATGTCGGGTTGGAGCGACGACAACATTTAATCATTACAATTAAAAATGGATTTAATTAAAGTTGCTGAGGAAGCTTTTGCAACCGGCAAGCAGATTCCTGCATTCAAGGCAGGTGACACTATCACTGTCGCTTACAAAATCGTCGAGGGTTCAAAGGAGCGTATCCAGCTCTACCGTGGTGTCGTAATCAAGATTTGCGGTCACGGAGACAAGAAGCGCTTCACCGTGCGCAAAATGTCTGGCACCGTGGGCGTAGAGCGTATCTTCCCCGCTGAGTCTCCAGCTATCGACCACATCGAGGTCAACAAGCACGGTAAGGTGCGTCGCGCTAAGCTGTACTATCTGCGCAAGCTCACAGGTAAGGCAGCACGCATCAAGGAGAAGCGTGTCGTCACTGGCGAATAATATTGCGCTTGACAAAGCTAAAAAAGAGCCGTTCTTCCATATTGGAGGAACGGCTCTTTCCTTGTATGCTCGGCATGAACATTGTCTGTAACCATTCGAGATATCTGCAAGTAGGATTATTTCGGATGGTTACTTTTTATATGCGGCATTGCTTGCCAAAACGTTGAAAAGATGTTATCTTTGCATAAGATAGGCTATTATTACAACTACAAGACTATGAGGAAAACCATTCTGAACGTGGCGGCATCAACCGTTGTCGCCCTTTCGTCAGTGCCATGCCTGGCCCAGAAAATGACGGTCTACACATCCGTCGACCATCAATGCATGCAACGCTCGGCAGTGAGTCTGACTGTCAAGGCGGCCGACACGCCGCTGCTAAGCGTAGATGCGGCAACAGATCCCATCGTGACCTATCGCGCATGGGGTACCACCTTCAACGAGCAACACTGGCGTGCGCTCAACATCCTCTCCGAGGCCGACCGCGAGGAGGTGATGCGCCGCTTCTGGTCGCCGACAGGAGATCTGCACCTCACAAGAGGAAGGGTGGCCATGAACGGCAACGACCTCGACATGGGGTGGTACAGCTGCGACTCGGTCGACGGCGATTTCCAACTGAAACACTTCAATATCGAGCATGACAAGCAGACGAAGTTGCCCTTCATCCATCTGGCGCAGAAGTATTATCCGCAACTCACCCTGTGGGTGTCGCCCTGGTGCCCGCCGACATGGATGAAGATCAACCACCACTATGCCGTGCAGAGCAATCCCACCAACGACCTCGACCCGCGCAAGGACTACCTGCTCTTCGGCGACGGCGACCGCTCGGACAACGAGCAGATGAAGCCCGACAAGACCAAGTTTCCCCGACGCCTCACCTGCCAAGACTTCTTCATCCAGGACCCGCGTTACCTGCAAGCCTATGCCGACATGTTCGCACGCTTCATCGACCTCTACAAGGCCGAGGGAGCAACAGTCGACATGGTGATGTTCCAGAACGAGTCATACAGCTATACTCCTTATCCCGGTTGCCCCTGGACACCGCAGGGCACCATCCGCTTCAACATGGAATACCTCGCTCCCACGCTGCAGAAGACCCATCCCGAAGTGGCCCTCTACATGGGAACGTTCAATACCAACCGCTACGACAATGCGGACGAGATACTGAGCGATCCGCGCATGAAGACCCACGTCAAGGGCGTCGGACTGCAATGGGAGGGACGCGAGATCCTCGCTCGGTTGCGCAAGAAATTCCCGGAGTGGAGCTATATCTGTTCGGAGTGTGAGTGTGGTGGCGGCACGTTCGACTGGAAGGCAGGCGAACACGTCTTCGAGCTGATCAACCATTATCTCGGCAACGGGTGCAATGAGTTCTTCAACTGGAACGGCGTGCTGGCCGACAACGGCAAGACACTCTGGGGGTGGCCGCAAAATGCGCTCGTCCATGTCGATTCAAAGACACGCACCTACACCCTCACCCCGGAATACTATGCCTTCATGCACTACAGCCATTTCATAGAACCCGGAGCCGACATCGTGGGCTACGCGGCTCAGGGCAAGGGGCAGACACCCGTGCTCGTGGCACGGCACAAGAACGGCAAGTATGTCGTGGTGGCGGCCAACTTCGCCAACGAGACCCGCACAGTGTCGGTCAAGCTGGGCAAGAAGTATCTCAACATGGCGCTGAAGGCCCACTCCATGAACACCTTCGACATGAAATGACGGCTCTGGAAGGGAGATTGTTAAAATAGAAACCACCGTATGCCGAACGGCACGTACGGTGGTGTTTTTCGTTACTTGTAGTTTACGCTTGCGTCAGCATCTCCATGGATGGCATCCTCGAGATCGCTCCAGCTTTGGAACCCCGCGAAGAGGGCGAGGCGATTGCGGGCAGCCAACGATAGCTTGCGCTTGCCCGTAACGAGCTCAAGGAGTTTCCTTAATGATGACACGCTCAAGTTGATGTGATGTCTCAACAACTTTTTGGAGAGGCTGTCGAGGTCGTGCTCAAGCTCATGCTTGCCCGCCTTGGCCTTCTTGCCTGTCGTCTCAATAAGAAGTTTCAAGTCTCTTTTCATTTTCTCACATACTTTTTCTGTAACGCGCGGCAAAGATACGACTTTTTTTCTTACCTTTGCCACAACATTCATTAAATCTCAATTAATAATGAACGAATACGCACTAAAGTACGGGTGCAACCCAAACCAGAAACCCGCACGCATCTTCATGGAGCACGGTGAGCTTCCAGTGGAAATCCTCAATGGCCGTGCTGGCTATATCAACTTTCTCGATGCCCTTAACTCTTGGCAGCTTGTCAAGGAGCTGAAGGCCGCCACAGGCCTGCCAGCCGCTGCGTCGTTTAAGCATGTCAGCCCCGCCGGTGCGGCAGTGGGCCTTCCCCTTAGCGACACGCTGAAGAAAATCTACTTCGTCGACGATGTTGACTTTGAGCTGACACCTCTTGCCAATGCCTACGCTCGCGCACGTGGTGCCGACCGTATGTGCTCTTATGGTGATTTTTGCGCCTTGAGCGACACCTGCGATGAGGCTACCGCGAAGCTCATAAAGAGAGAGGTGAGCGATGGAGTGATTGCCCCCGACTACACTCCGGAGGCCCTTGAGATATTGAAGGCGAAGCGTAAGGGCACTTATTGCGTAATAAAGATAGATCCCGACTACGTGCCGGAGCCCGTGGAGCGCAAGCAGGTCTTTGGCGTCACCTTCGAGCAAGGACGCAACAACATCGACCTCTCTGATCCCCAACTCTTCGAGGACGTGCCCACCAAGAACCAGACGTTCACGCCAGAGGCCACTCGCGACTTGAAGATTGCCCTGATCACGTTGAAATACACGCAGTCCAACTCGGTGTGCTACACCAAGGACGGTCAGGCAATAGGCATTGGTGCCGGTCAGCAGAGCCGAATCCACTGCACACGCTTGGCAGGCAGCAAGGCCGACGAGTGGTGGATGAGGCAGAGCCCGAAGGTACTCGGCTTGCCTTTCAAGGAAAAAATACGCCGTGCCGACAGAGACAACTGCATAAACATATATCTCTCAGAGGAATACGAGGATGTGTTGCGCGATGGCGCTTGGCAGCAGTGGTTCACGGAGCAGCCAGAGCCGTTCCTTCGCGCTGAGCAGAAAGAGTGGATCGCGCAGAACAAGGGCGTGTGCGTTGGTTCCGACGCTTTCTTCCCCTTCGGCGACAACATTGAGCGCGCCCACAAGAGTGGCGTGGAGTTCATAGCCCAGGCAGGCGGATCCATTCGCGACGACAATGTCATCGACACTTGCGACAAATACAACATAGCCATGGCAATGACGCATGTGCGCCTGTTCCACCATTAATATCATGTTACATGGACGACTTTGAGGATATACTCGTCAGCGGCATCAGTTTCAAGAAGGCATCCGGCCCGAAGAAAGATGATGACAAGGTGAAGACCAAAGCCAAGAAAAAGAAATATGTGACCGGAGCCCATGGCTCTGGTTCTGCCCGTCAAAAGGCTAAATATCGAGAACAAAGGGCCAACCGCAAGTCGCAGCGAAAAAAGTAAGACAAGCTGCTTGCGAGCCTTATACTGTATTATATAATGTTTGCGGGCAGTCACTATGACTGCCCGCAATCGTTAACAGGCAATATGACAATCTATATAATCAATGAAGAAACTAATATCTTTGGCAGTCGTGCTTCTCATGACCGCGAATGCCGCCCTTGCCGACAGCACGGTGAAGGCCAATGACCCTAACATCAGTTTTACGGGACGCGTGCAGCGCATGGACAATGGTGCAGTGAGCTACGATTGGGTAGGCACTTACGTGCAAACCGATTTTACCGGATCGTCCATCTCGGTGAGAGTGAGCGAAGAGGGTGAGAGCTATCACCAAGTGTTCATAGACGGCAAGCTCGTTGGCAAGCTGCATTTCACCGGCAAGGAGCCTCACGACCTTCTGCTCGCCAAGAACCTTTGCAGGGGTACACACCGCCTTCGCCTGCAAAAGGTGACAGAGGGCGAGCGCGGGCGCTCCACCATTTTCTCATTTACTGCAGGTGGCAAAGGCTCGTTCGCCGCCGTGCAGCCGAAGGGACGCATGATAGAAGTGATAGGCGACAGCTACACGTGCGGCTATGGCTCTGAGGGAACAGAAGACAGCCATTTCGAGGTGAAGACCGAGAATTGCGACAAGGCTTACGCTTGCGCCATAGCGCGATATTTCGATGCCGACTACGCGATAGTGGCACATTCGGGCATGGGCGTGACGCGAAACTATGCAGGAAAGAAACTCCGCACCATGAGCGATCGTTATCCGCTACTTTTCGACGACCACGACTCCATTGCCTACGACTTCAAGCTGTATCGCCCGGATCTCGTGATCATAAACCTCGGCACCAACGACTTCTCGGGAAGTGCCGCGCCTGCCGACTATGTGGGCAAATACGTAAAACTCATCAATACGGTCAAGGGCCACTATGGCGACGACCTGCCCGTGCTTTGCGTCACCCCTCACTCAGCCAACATCTTTCTTCAAGCCGCCCTCAAGGAGCTTGAAGGGAAAGTGGCGAGCATGAACAACGTGCGTGTGGCGGAGCCTATGCCGAATATCGTGGTCAAAGGCCACGACATTGGCTCTGACTGGCATCCCAACTGGAAAGGCCATCAGAAGATAGCCTCCACGCTCATACCCGTGGTGTCTACAATGACAGGATGGGAGATGAAAAACGACCTTTAGTAATAATTTTGGTGCCAAAACATTAAACTTTGTCTTTCAAGTAATGCTTTTGGCACCTTTTTTGTACTTTTGCAACAAATACCGGCCTTCGGGCCATGAATGCAAAACACAATGGAAAGACAGGAAACACCCGTTTTGCTGCTCACGGGATATTTGGGCAGCGGTAAGACAACCCTTCTCAACCGGATATTGAAGAACGAGAAGGGCATAAAGTTCGCCGTTATCGTCAACGACATTGGTGAGGTGAACATCGACGCGTCGCTCATAGAGAATGGTGGCGTGGTGGGTCAGAAAGACGACTCGCTCGTGGCCTTGCAGAATGGTTGCATTTGCTGCACGCTCAAGATGGATCTCGTGCAACAGATCAACGACATCATCAACCAAAAGAAGTTCGACTATATAGTGATCGAGGCTTCGGGCATCTGCGAGCCTGCGCCCATTGCCCAGACCATATCCACTTACCCTCGCATGATTCCCGAGTCGCTCATAAAGAATGGCGTGGCACGCCTCGACTCTATCGTGACCGTTGTCGATGCCCTTCGCATGCGCGACGAGTTCGGCCTTGGCGATGCCTTGCAGAAGCCCGACATGGGTGAGGACGACCTCGAAAGCCTCGTCATACAACAAATAGAGTTCTGCAACATCATCTTGCTCAACAAGGCATCAGAGATCTCGCCCGAGGAGCTTCGCCATCTTCGCGCCGTCATCAAGGCCATACAGCCCAAGGCGGAGATTTACGAGTGCAACTATGGCGACGTGGAGCTCGACAAGATACTCAACACCCATCTTTTCAATTTCGACAAGGTGGCAACGTCGGCTCGTTGGATTGAGGCCATGGAGGATGACGACGACGATGAGCTTGAGAACGAGGAGAGCGGCGAGGCCTTGGAGTATGGCATCGAGACCTTCGTGTGGAAGCGTCGCGCCCCGATGAGCCTTGCCGACTTCGACGAGTTCGTGTCTACCAATTGGCCCAAGGGCGTGGTGCGTGCCAAGGGATTGTGCTATTTTGCCGACGAAAAAGACACGTGCTACCTCTTCGAGCAGTCGGGCAAGCAGTTCAACATCACGAACGCGGGCAGGTGGTATGCCACGATGCCTGCCGATGAGCTTAAAGACTTCATCGAGAAGAACCCTTCCGTGAAAAACGACTGGGATCCCGAGGTTGGTGACCGCATGCAGAAGATAGTGTTCGTTGGTCAGCGACTCGACCGCAAGGCGATAGAAGCCGAACTCGACAAGTGCTTGGCTGAGTAACAATCAGCCATCGCATGGGTTGCCGGGCAAGGCCGCACGCTGACACTATAATATAGGATAACTTAAAGTAAATGATAATGGAAGACAAGCCTTTTCTTTTTACTCGCGAGGAGCTTGACGAGGTGTGGCGATTGCGTCGCTACATCTTGGGCAAGGTTGGCGAGGCAATGCCTTGCGACAACATGGCCATGCTCAAGGCGAGTCTGCGCAAGGCCATTGCCGAAGGCCGCGTAAGTCGTGACGTGTTCGGTCTGAACCCGATAGTCACCGCCATGGAAACCGCGCGCATCTGCGTCGACGAGATTGGCTTGCGTCGCGAGTCGGTGATAGCCACGCTCTTGTGGGCGTGCCATGTAGACAACTTCACGGAAGTGGCACAGATGTATGGCGAAACCGTGGAGCACATTGTCCACGGGCTCTACAAGATTCAGCATCTCTACGACAAGAATCCCGTGATCGGCAGCGACAACTTCCGCAACCTGCTGTTGTCCTTCGCCGAGGATATGCGCGTCATACTCATCATGATTGCCGACCGCGTGTGCGTGATGCGTCTCATACGCGACACGCACAAGGAAGACGCGCGGCGTGAGGTGTCGGAAGAGGCATCGTACCTCTACGCCCCACTTGCCCATAAGCTCGGCTTGTATACCTTGAAGTCGGAACTTGAGGATCTTTCGCTCAAGTATATGGAGCACGACGCCTACTACATGATAAAGGAGAAACTCAACGCCACCAAGTCGAGCCGCGACGCTTATATCGACAGCTTCATCGGCCCCATTCGCGACAAGTTGGAGAAGGTGGGGTTGAAGTTCCACATGAAGGGGCGCACAAAGTCGATACACTCCATCTGGCAGAAGATGAAGAAGCAGCAGTGTGGCTTCGAGGGCATTTATGACCTCTTCGCCATACGCATCATCATCGACTCGCCCTTGGAGCTGGAGAAGCAACAGTGTTGGCAGGCTTACTCCATCATCACCGACATGTATCAACCCAACCCCAAGCGACTGCGCGACTGGCTTTCGGTGCCCAAGTCGAATGGATATGAGAGTCTGCACATCACCGTGCTTGGACCCGAAAACAAGTGGGTGGAGGTGCAAATACGCACCGAGCGCATGGACGACATCGCTGAGCACGGTCTCGCCGCCCACTGGCGCTACAAGGGCATAAAGAGCGGCGGACAGATGGACGACTGGCTCGCCAACATACGTGCCGCGTTGGAGGCTGGCGACAACCTGCAGGTCATGGACCAGTTCAAGATGTCGCTCCAACCCGACGACATCTACGTGTTCACGCCGCGTGGAGACCTCTTCAAGTTCCCGGCCCGATCCACGGTGCTCGACTTTGCCTATCGCATCCATTCCAACATCGGCAATGCCTGCGTTGGAGGCAAGGTGAACGGCAAGGCTGTGTCCATAAGGCAGGAGTTGCATTCTGGCGACACCGTGGAGGTGCTCACGCAAAACAACCAGAAGCCAAAACGCGACTGGCTCTCGATAGTAGTGACGCCAAAGGCAAAGTCGAAGATAAGGCTTGCCTTGAAAGAGACGCAGCAAAAGGATGGGCTCTATGCCAAGGAGCTGCTTGAACGTCGTTTCAAGAACCGCCACATCGAGGCAGAAGAGAGCATCATGGCGCACCTTGTGAAGAAGATGGGATTCAAGGTGGTGTCAGACTTCTACAAGCAGATAGCCGACGGAAAGCTCGACCCCAATGACGTTATTGCCAAATATGTGGAGGTTCGCGACCACACGGAGAACAAGGACAAGGGGACCGTGTCGGCAGACCACTTCAACTTTGAGGGTCCCGAGGAGGAGAAGACCCGTGAGAGCGACGACGTTCTCACGATAGACCAGAATCTCAAGGGCATCGACTTTCAGCTCGCGCCGTGTTGCCATCCCATTTATGGTGACGACATCTTCGGCTTTGTCACCGCTGGTGGAGGCATAAAGGTGCACCGTCACGACTGCCCCAACGCCCCGGAGATGCGCCGTAGGTTTGGCTATCGCATAGTGAGGGCGCGCTGGGCAGGGAAAGGCTCGTCAAAGTATGGCATCACGTTGCGCGTGGTGGGACACGACGATATCGGCATCGTGTCAAACATCACCAACATCATATCGAAGGATGAGAAAATAGTGATGCGGTCTATCAACATCGATTCCCACGACGGACTTTTCTCCGGCAACCTCACCATACAGGTAGAGGACACGGCACGTCTCAACCAACTCGTCAAGAAGCTCAAGGCGGTGAAAGGCGTGAAACAAGTGGAGCGGTTGTAAGGCGAAATAAACATAGCCCCAATAATAAAAAAAGATGTTTCAACGACTAACTTATAGTGGTCATTGAAACATCTTTTTTTATATGATAAGTCTTATCCTACTGCAAGAATGAAATCAGCACTCCTGCTGCTATAGCCGAACCTATGACACCGGAAATATTGGAAGCCATGCAGTAGTTGAGCACATGGTTCTTCACGTCATACTTTGTTGCTATCTCATTGGCAACGCGCGAGGCCATAGGCACTGCTGAGAGGCCAGTGGCTCCCACCAGAGGGTTGATCTTCTTCTTGGCGAAGAGATTGTAGGTCTTCACCATGGTGATGCCGGCAGCTATGGAGATGGCGAAAGCAAGGAAACCGCCGAGCACGATGCCGAGAGTCTGCGCATTGAGGAATGCGTCGGCTGTCATTGTGGCTCCCACAGACAAGCCGAGGAAGATGGTGGCGGTATTCATGATGGCATTGCTTGCCGTCTCAAACAGGCGGCTTGTCATGGCACCGAGTTCCTTCAGAAGGTTACCAAACATGAGCATGCCCACCAGCGACACGGCTGTAGGCACGAGCAGAGCCACAATGATAGTCACGGCGATAGGGAAGAGAATCTTCATCACGCGCATGTTCTTTATCTCCGTACCATTGGGATAGAGCTTGTCCTGCTCCTTCATGTTGATCATCAGTTCCTTCTTTGTGCAGAGCAATTTCACCACGAGAGGAATGATGACAGGCACCAGAGCCATGTAGGAATAAGCTGCTATGGCGATAGGACCTAGAAGATGTGGAGCCAGTTTGATGGTGGTAAAGATGGCCGTGGGGCCATCGGCACCACCTATGATGCCAAGCGATGCTGCCTCTTGTGGTGTGAATCCCATAAAGAGAGCCGTAAGCAGCACGGCGAAGATGCCAAACTGTGCACCGGCGCCGAAGAAACTCAGCTTGAGGTTGCGCAACATCGGACCGAAGTCGGTCAGCGCGCCCACACCCATGAAGATGATAGGTGGAATGAAACCCGTCTTTATGCACATGTAGTAGATGAAGTTCATCAGTCCCAGTTCGTGTGCTA
>CAVKWN010000063.1:0-20387 GCA_963660075.1 Lachnospiraceae bacterium | reverse complement strand
ACCTCTCTGCCGATGGCAACGCCCTCATCAACAGTTTCCAACAGTTGGCTGGCGCGATGGGTACGGCGGTGGTCTCCACCATCGTTGCCTCCCAGCAGCTCTCCGCCCCGAAGTCGCATTTTGCTGAGGCTACTGCGATAGGCTCGCAATATGCCTTCATGCTCTTGGCATTGCTGCTGCTCGTGGCGTTCGTGATTTGCTGGGTGATGACTGCGAAGCGCAAATAGGTCTTGGCAAGGTCAAATGAAGAAGCCCTCATTGCAAAAACTGCAATGAGGGCTTTTATTGTTCTGTCAAGCGCTTGCCCGTCAGGGCTTACGCTTGATAATATTGATGATTCTTGGCTTTACTTTACCAATCCGCGCTTCGTGAGCTGAAGCGGTGCCTGGCGCAAGGCCTTGGCACTGTGGCGCAACGATTTTGCGCCAGACGCTTCGTCGACTTTTATCAAGATTGGGTTGCCAAACATCATCAAGCTTGCTACATAGTTGGCGCTCGTCGTGGCATTGGCCTTGAACGCGTCGATGCTCAGTCCGTTTACTTGGGTCTCCTCGTCGATGGTGCCGTCGTCCTTAAACTCGCCATAGGTCGTTTCGCTCTCCTCGTCGTATACGATCTGTGCAGAGTAGGTTATGCTGCTGCCCCAATAGATGTAGTCGTCGGTGGCAAGCATGTCGGCGAAGAGATAATAGGTGGTCTTGCCCAACGTGAACGGCCCAATGGGCGTGCCGCCGGCAATGGTCAGCGTCAACGTGGCATCGTTCCATGTCAGGCTGATGGCATTGCCAATCTGTGGCAAGTAGAGCTCCTTGGCTCCCGTGCTGCTTTCCCTGAGGGTGGCCAGGGTGCCGTAGGTGATGCCCGCTGCTAGGCTGTCGCCATCGAGCAGGTAGTACTCGCCGGCTACGTCTTTGTTGAACTCAGCCTGAGTTATGCTCGACGTATAGGTTGAACCGTTGCTTGTGGTGATTGTCACCGTGGCTGAGCGAGGATGCCCCGTGGCGTTCTCGGCTGCCTCCAGCGTTATCTTGTCGCCATCAGCCGTGGCCTTGAGCCATGAGGCGGTGCTGGTCACGGTAGGCGTGACGTCCACCTGCATGTCATACGACACGGTTTGAGCCTTGTCGGAGAACAGGAGGCTCTGTGGCAGTTCTGTGGAGAACACGAAGCCATACTGGTCGAAGTCGACGATTACCGAGTCTGTAGGGCTCGACTTTACCACCACTGTGGTGTGTCTCGATTGCTTGCTGTCGTTGCTTGCAGCCGTAACAAACACGGAGTTGGTGGCATTGTCAATTTTCACGGTAGCCCAGTCTACGTTGGCGTATGCCGATGTCACAGGCTTGTCCACGAAGAGAGTGTCCTCGCCTCCGGCGGCCTTGAACGTCGTGCTCGTTACCGACACTACCTTGAGTTGCCTGGCAGCCTGTGTCTCCTCGTCGGAAGGGTTGTCCTTGCATGAGTACAGGCTCAGCCCGCCTATGCAAGCCATGGCAATTACTAGTCCTTTTATGTTTTTCATGATCGTGATGTCTTGTTAGTTTATTTTAGTCAACGTCTCTGGTCCTACCAGGCGGTAGTCGCCAGGAAGGATGTAGAGAGTGGTTTTTCCCTTTGCGCTGCCAACGTATGTGCTGCTGCTTGGTGAGCCAGAGAACAATGCGAGGTAGAACGAGTCGGAGGTAAGGCCGGTGTAGTCGTTCGGGTCGAACTGCAGCACTGTGCCCGTCTTGCTGATGTCGCGCGACAAGACCATGCCGGCAGAGGTAGACCATGTGAAGTAGCCTTCTCCGAACGCATTCCATCCGCAGAGCCACAGCTGGTAGCCGTTGTAGTCGCAGAGGTGCTGGGTGTTGAGGTTGAGCGTTCCAGTGGTCTTGTCGTAGGTCAGCGTGAGGTCGTAGTTGTCGTTCATGCCCTTCAGGAGGTATGTCTTGCCGTCGCCGGCGGGCTCGAGAGTCAGCACCCGGGTGCTTGCGCCCCAGTAGGTGGTAATGTTGTAGTCGCCGGCAAACTCCTTGTACTTCATGTAGTTCTCCGGTATGAGCACGCTCAGCTTCATGCCTTGTGCCGTGGCTTCGTTAGAGGTGAGCGACATCTCCTCGGTGTTGTAGTTGAGTGTCTGCATCGACTTGTTGTTCACCTTAAGGGGCTTGGCGAGCGTGATGCCCGTCGTTGACACATAGTAAGGTATGTCCTCGTAGCCGTCCTTGTCTGTGAACGTGAGTATGCGGTCGTCGCTCAGCGATACGTTGCCCACCGTGTCGTTGCCTTCAACCACCGCGAAACTTCTCATCAAGTCTTCTTCCATCTGCTGGATCTTGGTGATCTCGCTTTCCCAGCTTGTCGACTCCGACACGCGCGTCATCACCATGTGGTTGCCCCATTTCTTTCCCCTGAGGTAGATAGAGTCGTTGGTGGTACGCGTGATCACGAACTCAAAGTCTTGCTGCTCGCCGTCGTCATCGCTCATGGAAGGCTGTGCGAGGTAGTGGAATATCTCGTTGAAGGTATTCACGGTCAGCACGGGACCTTGGTCGGAGATGACGTCGTAGCTCGATGTCGTCTTCATGTCGGCAGTGGCAATGTCGCTGCTGACGGTCACCTTGTCGTTGGCGAACTTCATGAAGTAGGTGTATCCGCCGCTGCTATAGTCTTCTCCTGTCCACAGGTGCAGCTCCCATCCGTTTGAAGCCGACTCAAGCAAGGCTTTGTCTGCCGCTACGGTTTTCTCTAAACGTTCTGCCGCCGGTTCGCCGAAGAGTTCGGTGTCGTCGTGCAGCGAGCAAGACGACAGGCCAAGGATGGCAGTGCCTATAAGTATGCTGTTTATAATCTTTTTCATAGTTGATGTCTTATTCTAATGTTGTCAAATCGAGTGAGCTTATCTCCGCTGCCCTGCGCTGAACTATGTCGCGCATGTTGTCGATGTCGAGACCCCACGAGTCTTTCATGTAGCTGCGCACCATGGTCAGCTTCTTGTTGATGAGCTCGCCGCCTTCGGTTCCGGCATCCTTGATGATGGCTTCCCACTCCTCAGGCGAGTCGGTGACGTATATCGACATCATCTCGGCAAAGTCCTCTCCAGGCTCGCTCATGGCGTATGGAGTGACGAAGCCGGCGACGTGGGCTTCCTGGTCGGTTATCATATACCAGTCGCCGCTCACGTATCCGTTCTCTGTGATGAGCTGATAGCTGTCGCTATAGTTCTTCTTCTGGTTGAGGATATGCGTGAACTCGTGGTGCATGGTGTGGAAGTAGTACTCGTTCATGGTGGCATAGTCGTGCAGAATCCTGTCGGAGAGGTTGTTTACCATGTAGAGGGTGATGATGTAGCCGCCCTCTGCCGTACCGAGCACCATCGTGCCCTCGCCGCTGTTGTAGGCTGGCGAGCCGATGAGGTGGATCACTCTTGGCACATTCTCCTTGACGAACGATGGCCCCATGGCCTCAGAGTAGGCGTCGAACCAGAGATACTTGGCGAGAATCATCAGCTTGGCTGATTTTGCCGAGTCGGCTGGCACGAGGTTATAGCTCATGTCCGAGTAGATGTCCTCCATCTTGTATTTCACGTCGACATTGTATGGCGCGGTGAAGTTTTTCTGCAGCCACTTGTCGAAGTTGTCCCTGTTTGGCGAGGTCGTAGAGAAGATCTCCTCTCCGGTTGGGTCGTCGTTGGAGCAAGAGGCGAAGCCTAACGCCACGACAGCCGCGAGGATAAACAAATATATTTTCTTCATGTCTTTGTTTGCTTGAAAAGTTGTTTACTTGTTTCTTGGGTTCGCTTGCAAGCCAGACGAGATCACGTCTTGTGGCAACTGGATGGCGCGGCGCGGGTCGTCTTGCGTGAGCGAGTCGGTCACCTGGAGCACTTGGCAGCTGCGGTTGAGCGTGCGGCGGTAGATCACGATGCCATAGCGTTTCACGTCCTGCAAGCGCTCGCCCTCGCCGAAGGTAAGAATGCGGCGGAGCTGCAGCACGGCGTTGATGACGTTTTGCTGTGTCTTGTCGCTAATCGTGGTGAACACGGGGTGCAACGCCTTCTTTGGTGTCGGGTTCTTGGGGGTGTAGTCGTCTGTGCCGTCATAGAAAGTGTTGATGCCGTCGAGCGTGACGCTCTTGCTTCCTGCCGACATTGCCTTCAGCTCAAGGTTGAGGTCGCTCACGGCTCCGGCGTAGTCGCCGTTGAGGGCCTTTGCCTCAGCGCGCACGAGTAAGGTGCCGTCGGTGGTTAAGGCTGGTATCTCGCTGTGGGCGTAGCCTATGCCGGCCTGGAGGTCAGTGTACTCGAAGCTGTAAGGTATCTTGTTGATGAAATACTTAGAGAGGCTGCTGTTGTGCCATACGGTGTAGCCGAACGACGAGCTGCTTCCCCATGGGCCTTTCGACTGCAAGGTCTCCGAGGTGCTGAGGAGCTGGCTGTGGGCAAACTCGTTGCCCCTGCGGTAAGGTCCGTAATAGACACCCCATTGAGAATATATCGACAATATCAGCAGGTTGGCATCCTCGGATGAGCTGATGTAGCCGTTTGGAGCCACTTGGCCGTTCACGGTCAGGGCGTAGAAGGTGCTCCAGTCGCGCAAGCCGTTGGCGGCATTGGCGCCAAGCACGTTGTCGGCATAGCTGATGGCCTTGGTGTAGTTGCCATAGTAGAGGTTGAACTTGGCGGCGAAGGCATAGGCTGCGGCGCGTGTGAAGTGGAACTTCGGCTGAGAATACTGGTCGTCTTGCACGAGGGGCAGGGCGGTCTCTATGTCGCTGTTGATCTGTTCGTAGAGCTGCTTCAGCGTGCCGCGCTCATATTTCGTTCCAACATGCTCCTCAGGCTCGGTGGGATAGGGCACGCCAAGCTCCTTGTCGGCTGTAGTGGCGCTGTAGGCGTTGCAGAACACGTTGGCGAGCATGAACTCGCTGTAGGCGCGGCAAAGCAGCGCCTCGCCACGCTGGGCATTGAGGCTTGAGGGGTTGCCTTGCTCCTCGATGGCCTTGAGCGCCTCGTTGGCGGTGGCTACCCTGAGGTAGAAGTCCTCCCAGAGCTCTTGTGGCGACTCAGAGGTTGAAATGTCGGTGATGTCTTCCCAGTTGTAGGCTTCTTTCTCAAACTGTTCGCCGTCGTTCCATCCTGTCACGTCGAACTTGTCGTTGTTGTCGGAGTAGCGCTCCAGTAAGAAGGCGGGGTGACGTGCGGGGTATGCCGACACGAGCAGGTCGGTGATGTCTTGGCTATCCTGCAGCTCCATGCGGTTGTCGGGCAGCTCGTCGAGGAATTTGTCGCAAGACGATAATCCAAGGCTTGCCGCGAGAAGCGTGAAAGCTATGTATTTGTTATATGTCTTTTTCATAAGAATGATCTCTACTTGTTTTTGTTTCTTCCGAATATGTGTTTTTCTCGTTGTCGCCGTTTACATTCCGACCTTGAGGGTCAGCGTGTATTGTCTTGGCACAGGAGCTGCCACACCACCCGAGTTGATAAACTCTGGGTCTTGGCCTTGCAGCTTCTTGTCGGCGTAGATGAGGAAGAGGTTCGTGGCCTGCAGCTTGAGCGAGATGTTGCTGATAGGCGTGCTGGTGAACCATGCCTTCGGGAAGTCGTATGAGAGCGAGATGTCTTTCATGCGAATGAAGTCGCCCTTGGCTATGCGGTCGTGAGTGTAGTTGTAGGCGTTGTAGCCATAGCGCAGCTGCTTGTTGTCCTGATATGTGCGATAGTCGAGGATGGCGGGGATGGAAGTCACGGCCTCGTCGCCAGGCATCATGAATCGGTTGCGATACTCCTTGGTCATTGATGTCAGGTCGCTATAATTGGCGCGGAACACGGGGTCGAGACGGATCACGTTGCCGAAGCTGTAGGTCACGAAGACGTTCAGGCGCCAGTTCTTGTAGCGGAACTCGTTGCCGAAAGAGCCGGTGATGGTAGGATCTGTCGGACCCTCATAGATGAGGTATGAGTTGTTGTCACGGTTCTGGAAGTCGATGTCGGTAGATGTGATTTCGCCCTCCGGTGTGTAGAACTGGGGTATGCCGTGCTCGTCGAGACCGGCGTAGGGGATGGAGAAGAGGCCACGGTATGGGTGTCCCACCATGGCGAAACCGCTTTGCGAGATGAGGTCCATCGTCCTGGCGCGTGCCATGAGCTGGGTCACCTCAGTGGTGACGTGCGAGAAGATGATGTTGGTAGTCCAGCTGAAGTCTTTCAACTTGAAGTTCTGGGTCTGGAGCGATGCCTCTTGACCGTTCGACTTCATGGATGCCATGTTGGCGTAGCGCACCACCTCGCCACCAACGCCTTGTGTGGCCGTGGGGCCAATGAGGTCGTAGTTGTTGCGCCAGAATATGTCGAACGTGAGGTTGATGCGGTTGTTGAGGAAACCAAGCTCCGTGCCGAGGTTGAACTCGTGCTTCTTCTCATAGGTGAGGTCGGCGTTGGCAATCTGGTCGATCTGGATGCCGCTCTCACGGTCGGAAGAGAAGATGCGGTAGGGGTTATACGACTTGAGGATCACCGTAGAGTTGGTGTATGATGCTGGGCCGGGGTCAGCGGTCAGTGAGTAAGAGGCACGCAGCGTGGCGTGGGTCAGCGTCTTGCCGAAGGTCTTATAGAACCAAGGCTCCTGGTCGGCGTTCCAGCTTCCGGAGATGTTCCACGTGGGCAGCCAGCGTGCGGAGCGTGAGCGTCCCAGGCGGTTGGTACCCTCATAGCGGTAGGTGCCGGTGAGGTTGTAGCGCTCCTTGTAAGAATATGTGGCTGTGGCGAAGAAGGCAGCCGTGCGGTTGTGAGTGTGCGAGAGCGTGTAGTAGTTGGAGTTCTGCTCCTGTGCCTTCTTGAAGAACTCGTAGACCCAGAAAGGCACCTCGCCGCGGCTGAACTGCATGCCTACGCCGTTGAACCATGAGCGGTTGCGGTCAACGTTGGAGATGTCCAAGCCGCCGAGCACGTCGATGAAGTGGCCGGTCTTGAAGCGGTGGTGATAGTCGGCCGTGGCGCGCACGTCCCAAGACAGCTTGGAAAGGTCGGTGCGCTGGTAGAATCCGCCTTGAGGCAAGATGGTGATAGGCAGCGCATAGGCGTTTTCGGGGTCGGTGTAGAGGTAGTTGTTGTTGTCGCGGATGGTGGAGTTGCCCATGGCGCGGTAAGCCTGTGCCTGGTTGGAGTTCTCCGTGATGTTGTTCTCCTGCGACGACTTGTCATACTGCACGGCACCCACGACGTGCAAGCGCAGGTCTTCGATGGGGTTGTAGGCAATCTCGCCCTGGAACTTGGTGTTGACCACGTTCATGTCGATGTTGTTGTTCTCCAGCTCGTTCAGGATGTTGAACGGTGCGTAGTTTGCCTGGTAATACGTGTTGGGGTCGAGCGTGCGCGAGGTGTTCAACGCGTAAGAGTATGGGTTTATGTCGAAGTCGCGCTTCACCTGTCCTGTCACGGCGTCCACGTCCTGGCTCAACGTGCCGGGAGCCTTCTGCTTGCGGTATGATGCAGATCCGAGGAGCGTGAAGGTGAGGTTTTCGAGAAGGTGGTGGGAGGCGTTGAAGTTGGCGGTGTAACGCTTCATCTGCGACTCCTTGTACCATCCCGGGTCGTCCATGAACGACATAGAGACGTAGTAGTTGGACTTGTTGGTACCGCCGCTCATGCTGAGCGAGTGGTTCTGCACCACGTTGCTTGAGAAAAGCTCCTTGAACCAGTCGGTGTTTCTCCACTCGGCAGACTGCAAGTAGGCATTGCGCGCCTCGGTGGTGTTGGCAAGCTGGAACTGGCCTGTCGTGGCATCGTAGGTGTTGATGCGGCGATACATGTCACCGTAGACACCATAGTCGCTGCCGTTGAGCACGTCGGAGATATTGAGCCATCCCTTGTCGGCCATCTCCTTGTAGATGCCCATCTGCTCCTGCGAGTTGAGGATGTTGAACTGGCTGTATGAGGGAATCATGCGAGTGGTGAACTCGCCGGTGTAGTTGATGTGTGCCTGGCCGGCGCGTCCCTTCTTCGTGGTGACGACGATGACGCCTGCCATGGCACGCGCGCCATATATAGATGTGGCGGAACCGTCCTTGAGGATCTGGAAGCTCTCGATGTCGTCGGAGTTGAGACCTGAGATGGCAGACGAGATAAGCGTCTCGGCGTCGCCGGAGCTGAGGTCGTCGGCGCTGATGTCGGTGATGTCCTCCTGCACCACGCCGTCTACCACCCACAGGGGCTTCGAGTTACCATAGATTGACGTGGCACCACGCACGCGGATCTTTGGCGCCGTACCGAAGGTGCCCGACACGTTTTGCACGCTGACACCAGCCACGCGGCCTTCGAGCGAGCGGCTGACGTCGCCCAAGCCGCCGATGAGGGCGTCTTCGGCTTTCACCTGCGTGGCTGCACCCGTGAACATGCGGCGGTCCACGTTAGACATACCCGTCACCACGACCTCGTTGAGGGTCTTGTTGTCAGCAACGAGCTGGATGGTCATGCCCTGACGCATGGTGACTGTCTGAGGGGTCATGCCGATGTAGGAAACCACAATCTTCTTGCCCGCTGGCACGTTCAACGTGAAGTTTCCGTTGACATCCGTCACGGTGCCCACCTTTGTTCCCTGAACCATGACAGACGCGCCTATTACAGGCTCGCCGTCATCCTGAGACACAACTTTACCGGAGATTTTACCTTGCGCAAAACTTGTTCCCACGCATAGGACCAAGCCTGCCAAAGTAGAGCTAAACCTTTTTACCATAAATCTCTCATTTAAAATTAAAAAATTTATATACTTTTTGTAATTAAATGCAAAATTAATAAAAATAATAACGAAAAGCAAATAATAAGCGTTGTTTTTTTTGTCAATTTTGCGTGAAAATGCAATTTTTTGTGACATTATGCGAGGTTTTTGATGGATTGTGACCATATGATGAATGACAGCGCGTGGTTATATTGCTTTTATGTATGTAAAATATAATTACCAATAAAAAGGCGTTATGGAGCGAGGCGTTAGGCTTTGCAGTGAAATGCCGCCGCCTTTTCAGTGTAAAGCCGGTTCCATTCCAGTGCAAGGTCGATGCGATTCCACTGATATGCCGATTAGATAACATAAAAACAGGTAAAACAAAAGCAACCCGTACAACCTTGGATAGTGTATGGCATTGAGTATATGGCATATAGCACAATTGCCAAACAACGATTCCTCGTGTTGCACAGGTTGCTTTTGCCGTACCTGTCGAGTTAAGATAAGCTGTGATGTTTGTCGTGATTTTTCATATGAATTATCGCTTGCGGATGATCCGTCAAATGGTGAAAAATCTTATGATGATTTATAGGATTTTAAGAAACAGATTTTTGGATGCATTGGGTCGTCAGAGTTGTTTTGTAGAGGCTGACCCTGCAAAGCATTGCAATGTGGAAAAGGTTACAGCCCGTATTTCCTTTCCAGTGCCTTGAGCTTGTCTTCGGTCTGCCGCTTGAACCTTTGGTATTCCTCGCTCTCAGGATGGAGCGGGCGATGGTTGAGGGCATCGCGTATGGGTTTCCACTCCTTAAGAAAGGCGACGGTGGCGTCAGAGAAATAGGTTGAGGCAATGCGCTCGAAGATATAGTCGACGGCTTGGTCGGAGGGGTGAAGCATGTCGGGCTTGTAGAAACGATAGTCGCGAAGCTCATCGTTGATAATCTCGAACGACGGGAAATAGTTTATATGTCGCGTGTCGGGCGTTGACGTTTGGGCTTTTATCAAAGAGTCGACGGCAAGCAAGAGAGTGGCCTTCGACAGTTGCGACTCGTGGTAGCCGTACTTGCGGTAGCGTATGGGCGACACGGTGAGGATGAATCGCGTCTTGGGGAAACGCTGGCTGATGAGCGAGATGGCTTCTTCGAGGTAGGCTGCGCACTCGGCAATGGTAAGCTCCCGCTCCTCGAAAAGGCGTTGCGGGCGTTTCTGGCAGTTGTCCACTATCTCGCCCGTCTCCTTGAGTATGTAAACGTGGTTGGTGCCAAGGGTCATCACGGCGGTGCCTTGCTCGTCGGGGGAGAAAGGCATGGCATCGTCGCTGAGCAAGCGTTGCACGGTGTGGAGGATGCTGGCGGGGTTGTACATCACGCCGTAGGGGTTGACCACGGCGCGAAACTTCTCCTCGGCAAACCGCTTGCCGATGTTGTCGGCAAAGCACGAGCCTATAAAGAGCATGCGCTCGCAAGGCTCTATCTTCCAATGGCTTTCGGGAATGTCTACTATAGTTCTGAACTCCATGTTATCTGTGTCTTTTTAATCCGTGACGTGTCACTGCCACAAAGTTACTGGATTTTTTTGGTCAATAGTAGATAAATTAGTAATTTTGTGAGATATGGAAAGGGAAATCATCATAAGCGCTCAGAACCCAAAGGTCAAGCGGCTAATCCAGTTGCAACAGAAGTCGGCGTTCAGGCGTTCGGAGGGGCTCTTCGTAGTGGAGGGTGCCCGCGAGTTGCTTCATTGCGTTCGTTCAGGCTTCGACGTGGAGACCATGTTTTATTGTCCGGAGATACTCCAGGCTTACGACGGTGCGGCGGAGATTCTCGCCTTGGCACGCGAAGGCGTGGGGCATGAGGTGTCGGCGAAGGTTTATGGCCGCATGGCATACAGGGAAGGCACGGAGGGCGTGGTTGCCGAGATGCGTGCAAGGCACATTGGCCTTGCCGACTTGCGCTTGCCCAAGGACCCGCTCGTGGTGGTACTGGAACGCGTGGAGAAGCCGGGCAACCTTGGCGCGGTGTTGCGCTCGGCTGACGCGGCTGCTGCCGATGCCGTCATAGTGTGTGACCCCTTGACCGACCTTTATAATCCCAACCTCATACGCTCGAGCATCGGCGCGGTGTTCACCGTGCCCACGGTGGCTTGTTCCTCGGAAGAGTGCATAGCCTTTCTCAAGGAGCGGGGCATAAAGATACTCACCGCGCAGCTTCAAGACTCGCGCCTGTATTACGACACCGACATGAGCCTTGGCACTGCCATAGTGATGGGCACGGAGTCGACAGGGCTCACCAACGTGTGGCGCGAAGCCGCCGATGCCCATATTCGCATACCCATGAAGGGAAGGCTCGACTCGCTCAACGTGTCGGTGTCGGCGGCGATACTGCTCTTCGAGGCCGTGAGGCAGCGCGAAGGTCAGTCGGGCCAGTGATTGGTGAACTTGTAGTCCTTGAACTTTGCCGTGGGGTAGACGAAGATGTTGTCGTTGATGATGCCGGGGCGGAAGTTGCTTATCTTCACCGTTGTCCAAAAGAATGCCACCTTTATCTTCATGGCGGTGGGGTAGTTGGTGTGGCGGTCTAGCACGAGCTTGGCATGCTTGACGCTGCTCTTCACGCCGTCCTTGGCATCGAGGTGAACCACGTAGCCTTCCTTCTCGTTGGTCAATGAATAGTTGTAGTCGTTTGGCGAGAAGGTGAACTTGGAGAGATACTTGTCGCGTTTTGGCGACTTGGGGTTATGGAAGTCCACGGTCTTCTTTTTCGTGTCGACCTTGTAGAAGTGGGTGGGGTCCGACCATCCCATGTAGCGTTTCTCCTGATAGTGTTGCTTGTTTCCTTTTATCCAGATGGTACCCGCGGTCTTGTAGAGTCCGATGATGTTCACCGAGTAGCTCACCGACACGCCGTTTGGCGACGTGTACATCTTCCATGCCTTGTTGAACAGGTTTCTTGCCTCTGTCGCGTTGTTTGCCGCCTTGGTGCCTATTGGCAAAAATATGAGCAACAGCATTGCTGCCATTGCCCATTTCAATGATGATATTTTCATTTTACCTTAAGCCTTTTTCTTTCTCCACTCTGTGTAAACGCCGAGGGCGATGAGTAACGCGAGGAGGATGTAGGCAACGTATGCTATTGTCTCAGTGGTGCGGATGGATGATGGGTGGAAGTCGAGCACCACCTCGTGCTTGCCTGGCTTGACCTGCAAGGCACGGAGAATGTAGTTGACACGCCCAAGCTCTACGGCCTTGCCATCCACGGTAGCCGTCCAGCCAGGATAATATATCTCAGAGAACACGAGCACGCCGCCCTTGTCGGAGTTGGCTTGGTAGACAAGGTGGTTAGGCTCATATTTCTTCAGCGTCACCATCGACTCGCCGTCTTGCTTGGTCGCCTTTCCGAGTTGAGCCTCGAACCTGCTGTCTGCCACCGCCTCGTGCTTGAGGTCAATCTTGCCAACCTTGGCTATTTCCTCGTTGGCGTTGCCCACGTAATGTAGCTTGTCCACGAACCACGCGTTGCCGTTGACATACGGGTTCTGCAATGGCACGGTGCGGTTGTTTTGCAAGGGCAGGATGATGTATTTGGTGTTGAGCATGTCGAGCACGGGGAATATGGAGTCGCCGTTGACCTTCGTCATGTCACCGCCGGCTTTTGATATAGCCGGCATGGTGCGTTGCATCTCAGGCACAATGTAAGCGTCGATCATCTCCTGGTAGCGGCGCAGCTTGGCGGCATGGTATCCGCCTATGCTCTTGTGATAATATGAAGTCTCGTTCTCGTTGAACGTGTTCGACGCGAGGTTTAGCACGCGATAGTCGAGACCCTTGTCGCGCAGGATTATCCTGTCGGTCTCCGTCATTTGTTGAGGCGTGTCGCGCACGCTCTTCTCCACGAACATGCCGTCGTTGAGATAGCGCTTGTCCACCTGCCACATGTCCACGAGGCAGAGCAAGGCAATGCAGCCAATGGTGAAACTGGCGTTGAGCTTCTTCTTGTAGAAGAGCAGGAGCAAGGCCGTGCCAATGGCTACGATGATGAAGGAGCGGAGGGCGTCGGACGAGAAGATGTATTGGCGCACGGAGGAGAGGTTAGCCTCAAACGCGTTGACATACTGGGCTGCCTCAGGGCCTTGCTGGGCAATCTGGCCGAACTGCTGAGCCTCGGCCACGGAAATGTAGTCGGGGAAGAACAACGTAGGAGCGGCCCAGAAGAGGAACGCCAAACCACCAGTAAGACCAAAAGATGTCCACAGCCATTTCTTCTTGTTCTTCAACGTGTCGGGCTCGTCGATGATCTTCTTGAGCGCGAGCATCGCTAGAAGGGGTATCGTGAACTCGGCAATGACAAGAATAGACGCTACGGTGCGGAACTTGGCATACAACGGGATATAGTCGATGAAGAAGTTGGTGAAGCCCATGAAGTTGCGGCCCCACGACAGGAGGATCGACAACACCGTCGCGGCAAGCAATGCCCACTTCATTGGACCCTTCACGATGAACAAGCCGAGGATGAAAAGCATGAGCACGAACGCGCCCACATACACCGGGCCGCTTGTGCCGGGCTGGTCGCCCCAATATTGCCCGAGCTGCTGGTAAGCCTGCATGAATTGCGGGTCGGCTTTCTCCATGGCCTTCTCGTTTGCCGCCATTGACACGCTGGCGCCGCCCTTGGCGTTTGGCACAAGGAGGGTCCACGTCTCGTCGATGCCATAGCTCCACTGCGTGATGTAGTCGCGGTCGAGACCGCTCGATGTCTGCTTGGCGGAGTTCTTCTTCACGAGCTCGCTCTTCCCGCGCATGCTCTCCTTTTGGTATTGCCACGTGTGGTAAAGGTTGGAAAGGTTGATGCACAGGCCGATTAGCGCGGCGGCAACCACCACGCCCGATGCCTTCCAGAAACGCGGGAGCCAGTGTTGGCGGATGGCGGCGACGAACCATGCTATGACCATGAATAGGATGATGAACAGGTAATAGTATGTCATCTGCACGTGGTTGGCCTTGATCTCAAACGCCGTGAAGATGGCAGTGACGGCGAAGCCCCATAGGTATTTGCCACGATAGGCGAGCACGATGCCGCCGATCATTGGCGGGAGGTAGGCAAGTGCCATGACCTTCCAGAAGTGGCCAGCCGCGATGATGATGAGGAAATAGCTGGAGAACGCCCATACTATCGAACCCAACGCCGCGAGGTGCTGCTTGAAGTTGAAAGCGCGCAAAAGGATATAGAAGCCCAAGAGATAGGCGAACAGATACCACACGTAGTCGGGCAACCACAGGTGGTAAAGGGAGATAGCCTGGTTGATGACGGTGTTGCTCGCGTATGAAGGAGCCGTCTGGTAAGTGGGCATTCCCCCGAACAGTGCGTTGGTCCATCTTGTGGTGTTGCCGGTCTGTTCATGGTATTGTTGAGCCTCGCGTCCCGCGCCGATACCCGCGGCCGAGTCATGTTGGAAGAGGATGCGACCCTCAAAGTCGGCAGGGGCAAAGTAAGCCACGGCCAAGACGATAAAAAGAACCACTGCCAAAATGTCGGGCAGGCATTTCTTTAATGTTTTCATAAGTTTTCTGTCAATTATGTGGCAAAGGTAGTGATTTTTTCATAACTTTGCATGAAAAATAGCAGTTATTGTTTTGAAAAAGTTAGGAGTAATAGTCGCGATGGACAAGGAGTTGGCACAGCTCCGTTCGTTGCTCGACGAGGCCACGACCGAACGTCATAACCAGAAAGATTTTGTCGTTGGCAAGATAGGCAATCACGAGGTCATATTGCAACAATGCGGCATAGGCAAGGTTAACTCGGCCATTGGCGCGGTGGAGATGATAGACAACTATCATCCCGACCTCATTATTTCCACTGGTTGCGCCGGCGGTGCCGATACAGCGTTGAACCCGCTCGACGTGGTGGTGGCATCGGGGTGCGTCTACCACGACGTGTATTGCGGCGACAACGCCAGCTATGGACAGGTGATAGGCATGCCGCCTGTTTTCAAGGCGGATGCTGACCTCGTGGAGAAAGCGTTGACAGTGAAGATGCCCGAGGGCGGCAAGATAGTGAAGGGCCTGACGGTGAGCGGCGACTGGTTCGTGGACTCAAGGCAGAAGATGCAGGAGATAATATCCCATTTCCCTAATGCCACTGCCGTGGACATGGAGAGCTGCTCGATAGCCCAGGCATGCCATATTTACAAGACACCGTTCATATCTTTCCGCGTCATCAGCGACGTACCACTGAAAGACACCAAGGCGTCACAATATTTCGACTTCTGGAATCGAGTGGCCAACGACAGTTTTATGGTCACGCGGTCGTTTATTGAATTGATAGACTAAAACGTTAGCAATGAACAAGATACCTTCGTTTACAATCAACCATGAGAAGCTCCTTCGGGGCATTTACGTGTCGCGAAAGGATGAGGTTGGCGGCGAGACCGTCACCACCTTCGACATCCGCATGAAGGAGCCAAACCGAGAACCAGCGCTTCATCCTGGAGCTCTCCATACTATAGAACATCTTGCCGCGACGTTTCTCAGAAACGACGCAGAATGGAAAGACCGCATAATATATTGGGGCCCAATGGGTTGTCTCACGGGCAACTATCTCTTGCTTCGTGGTGACTTGGAACCTCGCGACATTGCTGACCTCATGCGTCGCACGTTCAAGTTCGTTGCCGATTTTGAGGGCGAAGTGCCAGGGGCGGCTCCGCGCGATTGTGGCAACTACCAGCTTCACGACCTGCCAATGGCTAAATTGGAGTCGAGGAAGTACCTGACGGAAGTGCTTGAGCGCTTGGAACCGGAGAACATGACCTATCCGCAGTGATGGAAATCTTGTGGATCAAGCAAGACTTCGACATTTTTTTTTCACACGGATTTTACAGATTTAAAAGATATCGGCTTCGCCGATTATGCAAACCGAATGGAGTGGGCAAACTGTAACTATCTACGCGTAGCCGCTCGCGGCGTAGCTATCTTTAGAATCTTTTGAATCCGTGTGAGGAATCAGCAAGGAGGCGTATAACGCAACGTTCCATAATATGTACATCCTGACAAAACGAGCCGCGCGTCAACAATGTCGTTGACGCGCGGCTCGTTTTGTTTTAGTGCTATTCTGTTTTCTAAAGGGTGTGGAGTGTTTAGAACTCGCTCGTGAAGTGGAATTTGATGTTCTTGAAGTCTTCTTTCGCCATGCTCAACACGTAACTTGAGTCGGCGAGGAACACGTCACGGCCCTCAATGTCCTTTGCCATGTATTGGTATTTGCGCTTCTTGAAGTTGTCAAGCTCTTGAGCGTCGTCGCTCTCAATCCAGCAAGCCTTATAAAGATGTACTGGCTCCCAACGGCACTTGGCATTGTACTCGTGCTCAAGGCGATACTGTATGACCTCGAACTGGAGTTGTCCAACGGTGCCAATGATGCGGCGATTGTTGAACTGGTTGACGAACATCTGCGCCACACCCTCGTTCATGAGCTGCTCCACGCCTTTTTGGAACTGTTTAGACCTCATCGGGTCATCGTTCTCGATATACTTGAACAGTTCCGGCGAGAAGGAAGGCAAGCCGCGGAAATGCAAGTCCTCGCCCTCGGTCAGCGTGTCGCCAATCTTGAAGATGCCGTTGTCGGGCAAGCCAACGATGTCGCCTGGCCAAGCCTCGTCCACCGTGCTCTTGCGCTGAGCCATGAATTGGGTGGGGGAGGAGAAACGCACGGTCTTGTCGAGCCTCACGTGATAATAGGGCTGGTTTCTTAGGAACTTGCCTGAGCATATCTTGCAGAAGGCTATGCACGAGCGATGGTTGGGGTCGATGTTGGCGGTTATCTTGAAGATGAAGCCCGTGAACTTAGGCTCGTCGGGGGTAACCATTCGCTCCTCCGCCTTTGTGGGCTGAGGATAGGGGGCAATCTGCACGAAGCAATCGAGAAGTTCCTGCACGCCAAAGTTGTTGAGCGCCGAGCCGAAGAACACGGGCGCAACCTCAGCTTTGCGGTAGTCGTCGACGTTGAACTCAGGGTAAACACCGTCCACCAGTTCGAGGTCGTCGCGAAGATGCTGCGCGAAGTCATCGCCGACGTGTTGCTCAAGGTCAGCCGATTGCACGTCTACCTCCACCTTTTGCGTCTTGCGCTGCTTGTCGGGTGTGAAGAGGTTGAGGTTGTTCTCGTAGATGTTGTAGACGCCCTTGAACTTCATGCCTTGTCCTATAGGCCACGAGAGTGGGCGCACGTGGATGTTGAGCTCTTGCTCAAGCTCGTCGAGCAAGTCGAAGGGGTCGCGTCCCTCGCGGTCCATCTTGTTGATGAATATGATGACCGGCGTGTTGCGCATACGGCACACCTCCATGAGCTTTCGGGTCTGCGCCTCAACACCCTTGGCGGAGTCTACCACGATGATGGCGGAGTCTACGGCGGTGAGCGTGCGGTAGGTGTCCTCGGCAAAGTCCTGGTGACCAGGAGTGTCGAGAATGTTCACCTTGAAAGGCTCGCCCGTCTGACCTTCGGGAAGATAGTCGAACTCCATGACCGAGGTCGACACGGAGATACCACGTTGCTTCTCTATGTCCATCCAGTCGCTTGTCGCCGTCTTGCGAATCTTGTTGCTCTTCACGGCACCTGCCACCTGTATCTGTCCGCCGAAGAGAAGGAATTTCTCTGTCAGCGTCGTCTTACCGGCATCAGGGTGGGAGATGATGGCGAATGTACGCCTGCGTTCTATTTGCTTATTCATTGTTGATATTGTTCATGCATTTCTTGAGACTGTCGAGCCAATATGGAATCTTCACGCCGAAGGTCTCCTTGATTTTTGTCTTGTCGAGCACGGAATAGGCCGGGCGGGTTACGGGCGACGGGTATTCGTCGCTATGGCACGGCTCTATGTCGCACTCGGTGTGGCCGGCGAGAAGGGCGATCATCTTGGTGAAGTCGTACCAGCTGCAAACGCCCTCGTTGCTGAAGTGGTAGATGCCCGTGTTGCCCTCAAACTTGCGGTTCTCCACGATGTCGAATATCACGTTGGCGAGGTCGCCGGCATAGGTCGGCGTTCCGGTCTGGTCGAAAACCACCTTCAGCTTTGGCTTCGTGGCAGTGAGGTTGAGCATAGTCTTCACGAAGTTGTGGCCAAACTCAGAGTAGAGCCACGCCGTGCGTATGATGACGTGCTTGCATCCCGTGGCCTCGATCTTCTGCTCGCCGTGGAGCTTGGTGAGCCCGTAGACGCCTGTGGGCGTGCCTTTCTGGTTTTCGCGGCATGGCGTGTTGTAGGGATCGCCTCCGAACACGTAGTCGGTGCTTACGTGCACGAGCAGTCCGTCGGCTTCCTTCATCACCTTGGCAAGGTTCTCCGGGGCCGTGGCGTTGAGCGTCTCCACTATGTCGCCGGCGGTCTCCGCCTTGTCCACGTTGGTCCACGCCGCGCAATTGATGATGCAACTGATGTCGTGCTCCTTTACGTAGGCGCGTACCTTATCTATGTCGGTGATGTCGAGCTTCTCATACCCATCGCAAACGTCGGTGAAGAAATAATGGTCTTTGCCCGATTGCTTGCAGGCTATCTGCACTTCGTTGCCAAGCTGGCCGTTGGCACCGGTAACAAGGATATTCATTGTTTGTGTCTTTATTATTCGTTGTATCCGAAATCGAGACCCTCGTCCCGGTTCTTGATGTAATAATCGCTAAGCATTCCCACGAACGTGGTTATCTCGTTCAAGGCGTGCCCCGTGTCTGGCGAGATGTCCTTGTGCTTCATCTGCAAGAGCATCTTCCCGTAGAGGGCGTTGAAGCAAGTCTCTATCTCGCCCACGTTGTCGTTGCCCTTGCGCCTGAGCTCGACGATGAAAGGCAGCACCTTGTAGTATTCGGCGTTGTAGAAGGGGAAACGGTTCGACTCCACCACCTCTTCGTGGAGGTCGGCAAGGTCTTGGATGATTATGGCGTTGATATTCAAGTGGCCTTTCTCGCGCTTGCCCTCCTCGTTCATCATGCGGATGAGGTTGCCAAACCAGTCGGCCTCCTCCTCTTTCTGCTCCTCGGTGAGGTTGCTGAACTTGCTGATATACTCCCGCTTGATGCGTGGGAGTGAGCATCCGTAGGCACGGATGAGATCCTCTATCTGCCACATGTAGAGCAGATATTCGGCTATCGATTTCTTTCTTATCTCTTTTGCGATAAACATATTATTAATGTGTTAAGGCATCGTGTGTGTTGAGGCGAGCCATGTCCCGAGCGTGGGGGTTATTCCTGGAGCTCCGGGAAGAGGTAAATGTTGAAGATGGTGCCTATGAGGCTTATTAGCGAGAAGAAGATGACGCAGCTGCCTATGACGCGGTTGATTATCATCACGCCTGTCTGGTCAAACTTGGCGCGTATCTTGTCGATCATCCATGTCAGCCCATACCACCACAGCAACGCGCCGCCTATCATGGAGGCATAACCCACGAACATGAGCACGGGCTGGTTGGGGATGATGAAGTTGAACTGGGCGAAGAGTGCTATGAAGAGCAGGATAATCAGGGGGTTGGACAAGGTGATGAAGAATGCCGTCACCGCGTTGTGAATCAGCGTGCCTTTCTCTTTCTGCCCATTGATGTGGGCGTTTTTCAGCGGATTGCTGAAGAAGCTGATGAGACCGAAAACGAGGAGCATCATGCCGCCGGCAAGCTGCAGGTAGAACTTGTAGACGGGGTTGTTGATGAAGTCTACCACGAACGACATGCCCGCTCCCGAGATCAAGGCATAAAACAGGTCGCTGGCCGAGGCTCCTATGCCTGTGGCGAATCCATACCAGCGGCCTTTCTTCTGGGTACGCTGAACGCAAAGTATTCCCACGGGACCCATTGGCGCAGAGGCAGCTATGCCAATGATGATGCCTTTGATGATGAGCTCTAATATGTCGATTTGTATTGGGAATGCCATAATTGAATGATAAGCATGAAATAACCAAGTGGCAAAGTTACGCTTTTTATTCCACATAAGAGCTATTTTTCGGCAAAATAAAGTCTTCTTGAATGTCAAAACAAACAAACATGCCGAAAGATTTGCGATTCCAAGGAGGATATTGTACTTTTGTCGTGGTGTTGTCACGATGACAAGCCAAGGATGGAAACAATAAACGTAATTATATGAAAATCAAACAGTTTACCCCCCCCCATCTCGCAAAAGGATGGGATTTTTCGCTCTTTTAAGAGCCTCTTTTTGTTAGTGGCAATGTTGCTGGTTGCCACAAGCAATGCCTTCGCCCAGGCTCATGTAGAGACCATTGGCAGCTTGCAGTATCTGATAGATATAGACGCGAAGACAGCGACGGTAACGGCAAATGAAGAAGGAATATATTCAGGCTTCATCGAGGTGCCAGAGAAGGTGAAGGCGGGCGATGGGGTGGAATATCCAGTCACAGCGTTTGGAGATCGTGCTTTCAAGAAATGTATTGACTTGGTTAGCATTACGATTCCTGTTTCCGTCACGTTCCTGGGGGAGAGTTGCTTTTATGGTTGTACTAACTTGACCAGCATCTCGGAACTTTGTTCCGTCACTTACCTAGGGGACAGTTGCTTTTTTCAATGCTCTAACCTACCCAACGTAAGTATTCCATCTGCCACGTCCATAGGGAATTCTTGTTTTGCTTTATGCGCAAGTTTGGGAGCACTAGCATAATCCTGTGTCTAGGCATAGATGTTAGTTAGCCTAAATAGGAAGA
>CAVKWN010000062.1:0-20417 GCA_963660075.1 Lachnospiraceae bacterium | reverse complement strand
CATCTGCGCCATCATCCGTTCGGAATCCTCCTGAAACTTTTGTCTTCACTTTCAACACTCTGTTTGACGCTTCGCTTGAATTGTTGTGGCGTGGGACTTCTTCGTGTTCCAGGAATGTGAAGATGTTGGACACGACACCCCAAAAGATGTATCCGTGTCCAAATCGAAAGATACTGCGTGTCCTGTAATGCCAATACGGCGGCAAGTGTCGTCTGCTTCAATCGCCTATACAGACTTCTTGACTTTGTGAGAGAATGTGGAAACGGCTCAAAACAAGTTTATAATTTATTAACGGCATCCGTTGAAGAAAAGGTAAATGGCGACATCGCGTAGTCATTGCAAGAAGACCGAGTAGTTACATATTCTTTTCAAAGGTGTTAAAATCAATGTTGGCACATTGGCTCACGTACGCGGGCAATACGGTCCACGTTCGTGAGCCAACAACATACAAACGTCACGATTATTGGTCTATTTGGGGAAACTTGTTCTTGTTTCAAAGTTTTTAACTTGTGAATACAGGAAAGTGTTTGTAACTTTGTCCGATGAAAAAGAGAAAAGACGAACAATTCGCTCATTTGAACAACTTTTGTCGGGCAGTGGTCCATTGCTCATTAGCCTTGTTGTGCCTGATGATCCTGTCCAACTGTGATTCCGTGTTTGACGTGCATCCATACGACGTACATGTGGATGGCGACAAGAATGAGAATGCCAAGAATATCAAGAAGATAGAAGACGCGGTGAAGAGCAAGGACACCATACGCTTTGCCGTCATCAGCGACAGCCACCAGTGGCTCAACGACTTGGTAAAGGAGGTGAACGACATCAACGAGAAGAGCGACAGCATCGACTTCGTGGTGCATCTTGGCGACGTGACCGACTTCGGGGCGACGCAAGAGTTTCAATGGACTCGCGAGAAACTGCAAAAGCTAAAGCGACCGTTCGTGGTGTTGCTTGGAAACCACGACTGCCTGGGCACTGGCAACCAAACCTACGACGTGATGTTTGGCAACCCTGACTTCAGCTTCATAGCGGGCAGGGTAAAATTTCTTTGCCTCAACACCAACGCCATAGAGTACGACTATTCTCGCCCCGTGCCCAACTTCGACTACATGGAGGAACAGCGCACGGCCGACTCGCTCGACTTCGACCGCACCGTGATTTGCATGCACGCGCCGCCTTATTCAGAGCAATTCAACAACAATGTGGCAAAGGTCTTCAACTTCTATACCCACCAGATGCCCGGGTTGATGTTCTGCCTATATGGGCACGGCCACCACACCGAGCAGAACGACATCTTTGGCGATGGCACCATGTATTATGAGATTGCCAATGCCCCTAACCATCAATATTACTTATTTACCATCACGCCAACAGGCTATCGTTATGAAATCATCAATTTTTAAGGCTGCATGGCTTTCGTGCGTGTTGCTGTTGGGCAGTGCCCGGGCAATGAGTGCCGCGAGCCTCGCGACGGAAGCGGAAGACGCTGATACCACCGAACTCTCGCGATATGACCGCAACGTGTTGAAATATCGCAAGCATTGGGACGTGTTGATACCCACACAGGGTATCATCCAAACTTGTGGCAACATGGGCGTCGTTTCCATGGGAATAGGCTGGGACTATGGCAAGCATCGGCAATGGGAGACCCACCTCCTATTAGGTTTCATTCCTCGTTTCGACTCAAGCGACAGCAAGGTAACCTTGACCCTCAAGGAGAATTTCATACCTTGGCGCAAGGACATTGGCAAAGGCTGGTGGTTTGAGCCCTTGGAATGCACGGTGTACTTCAACACGGTGTTCGGTCATGACTTCTGGGTAAAGCAACCCACTAAATATGAGAGCGGCTACTATCCGTTTTCCACACGTATTCGCCCTAACATCGCCTTGGGCGAGCGCGTCAGGCTCGACATTCCGCACAACAAGCGCAAACGCATCAAGAACATCACGCTATTCTACGAGTTGGGTACCAATGACATTTACTTCATGCGGTTCTACCGCAATGGCTCCGCCGAGTTTTGGGACGTATTCGGATTGTCGTTAGGAGCCAAGTTCCAGTTCTTGTGAGAACACGGATTGGATAATCTCTTTACAATTATCCAATTAAACAAATCATCCTCGTAATTATCCGTATGCTCAACCAAGCTATCGAGACAAGATACTATGCTGATACTCCCGAAAAATTCTATATCACGACCAAGGGTTGTGCTGGTATATTAAGAAGAAAACATGAACACAAGGCAGGAATGAACAAACGTTTGGAAATTGTACTAAACGACTGTTTGAGAAATATTGCGCTTGCATAGATTGGGCAAACGTACATAGAAAAACGAGAATCTGTTATATCGGAAAGCCCATTGGTAGGTCAAGCATCATAAAGACTTGACTCTGCCAATGGGCTTTCGGTTATGTGTATAAAGTCTGTTTTACTTAGCCAGGTAGCGCTCAGCCTCCATGGCCGCCTTGCAACCGCTGCCGGCGGCTACGATGGCCTGACGGTAATTGGGGTCTGCGCAATCGCCGGCGGCGAACACACCCTCCACGCTCGTGCGTGGCGAGTCGCCTTGCGTCTTGATATAGCCAACTTCGTCGAGGTCGAGCTTGCCGCGGAAGATGTCGGTGTTGGGCTTGTGGCCTATGGCAAGGAAGAAGCCGTCGATGGGCAAGTCGTATTTCTTCTCGTCTGCCTCGCCCTTCCTCCAAACAAGGTGGGCGCCCTCTACTCCATCCTCACCATAGAGGCCAAGGGTGTTGGTCTCATAGAGAATCTCTATCTTGGCATTGTCTTCCACGCGGCGCTTCATGATGTCGGAGGCGCGGAGGTAAGGCTTGCGCACGATCATGTAAACCTTGCTTGCCAGCTGGGCGAGATAGTTGGCCTCCTCGCAGGCTGTGTCGCCACCACCGACCACGGCCACCACCTTCTTGCGATAGAAGAATCCGTCGCACGTGGCGCAGGCTGAAACGCCTTGTCCGTTGTATTTCTTCTCGTCGGCCAGGCCAAGGTATTTGGCGGAAGCTCCTGTTGCCACTATTATGGTATCGGCCTCTATGGTGTCACCATTGTCGACTGTCACCACGTAGGGTTTCTTCGAGAAATCGACGTCGGTGATGATGCCGTCGCGCACGTCAACGCCGAAACGCTCAGCTTGCTGGCGAAACTCCATCATCATCTGGTTGGCGTCAACGCCATCAGGATAGCCGGGGAAGTTTTCCACGATAGTGGTCTGGGTGAGCTGTCCACCCACTTGCAAGCCGGCGTATTCCACGGGGTTGAGGTTGGCACGTCCGGCATAGATGGCGGCGGTGTAACCAGCTGGTCCACTGCCTATGATAAGACATTTTGTTCTTTCCATGATATAAGGGGGGGATAAAAGTTATTTAAGCAACTCCTCGATGTCGCTTGCGATGTGCTCTATCTTCTCCGTGGGCTCGTAGCGTTTCACCACTTGGCCCTTCTTGTTCACGATAAACTTGGTGAAGTTCCACTTGATGTCCGCCTTCTCCTTGTAGTCGGGATCGGCCTCTGAGAGCATCTTGTCGAGGATAGGATAGATGGGATGTGTCTCGTCCCAGCCAGCGAAGCCTTTCTGCTCCTTGAGGAACTTATAGAGGGGGGCGGCATCGTCGCCGTTGACCTTTATCTTCTTGAACTGCGGGAACTCCGTGCCATAAGTGAGCTTGCAAAACTCGTGGATGCTCTCGTCGGTGCCGGGAGCCTGTTGTGCGAACTGGTTGCATGGGAAGTCGAGAATCTCGAAGCCTTGAGCGTGATACTTCTCATACAGCTTCTCAAGTTCCTCATATTGTGGCGTGAACCCGCATTTAGTGGCGGTGTTGACGATAAGCAACACCTCATTAGCATACTCCTTGAGCGAAACATCCTTACCTTTGCGATCCTTCACGGAGAATTCATAAACGGTTCTCATTTTCTTTTTTCCTATTGTTTTTCTTGTTTACATTTGTGGTTGCAAACTTACAAAAAAAATGCCACATTTATTTAACAGGTTGAATATTTTTAGGGATTTTCCCATAAGCAATAGGAAAAAGATACCATGGGATACATTGATTATGCATATCTTTGCAACCAGAAAGAAACATTAAAAAGATTACACCATGAAAAAGAACTTTATCCTTATGGCAGCAGCCATGATAATGGCTGTACCTACATTTTTCACAAGTTGCGACGAAGACCCGTGGAACTGGTATGGCCACGACGAGCCGTGGTGGTACGACTACGACGACGGTGACTGGGGATGGAACGACAACTACTACGACCATGGCGGCAACGACGACGACGGCAGCTCGGTCTACGACGAGGCTGAGGCGCTGCAAGGCGAATGGGACGGCAAGATGGTCTACACCAACGGCGACACCGGAGAGCAGAGCAGCTTCTACGCCAACATGACTTTCGTGAGAAACAGCAGCAACTCACTAAAAGGCACCGGCACGGAGCTCGACTACACGCTCAACAGCAAGGGCGAAGTGGACAAGCAGAACACGCCGCTGAAATTCAACTGGTATATCGACGAGAAAACGGGCGACATCTACGTGAAGTATCTCACGGAAAAGAAGACAGTCTTCGTAATGGACATCTCGGCAAAGCAACATGGATTCTGGCTGAAGGGAAACGATTTCTTCAAGGGATACATGATTGGCACAAACAACAAGGACATGATATACATAGACCTCAAGCCTGTGAAGAACAACGAGGCGAAGAAGGCCACAAGGTCTCTGACAGACACGACGCGCAACTTCGGTTCCGACACCGTATTGCCGATAAGCGCCGGCAAGCAGGGGTTGACCAACAGACGCTGAACATAGTACTGACGATTAAATAAAAAAACGGCGAGAGGGAGCGCGAGTTCCCCTTGCCGTTTTTTTTTTGCGTGTTTTCTATTTTCTGGCACACACCCATTCATAAGCTTGACATGTGGACGCACGCCGAAAACCAGTAGTGCGCCAATAGGCTATTCGGCCTTCTCCTCCTCACCAACAATCTCCTTTGCCTTGGCGAGGGCGATGTTGATGTGGCTGCATATATTGTCGGCACCCACAATGTCGTTGAACCCTGCCTTGACAAGCGTGGCGTTCACGTTGGGGCGCACGCCCGAAAGCACCACTATGATGCCTTCCTTCTTGCTCATCTCACACAGGTTGGTGAGGTTGTGTATGCCTGTGGAGTCGACAAAAGGCACCTTCCTCATGCGTATGATGCGCACCTTAGGACGGTCGCCAAAAGCGGCCATGATCTCCTCGAAACGGTTTCCAGCGCCAAAGAAGTAGGGTCCGTTTATCTCATACACCTCCACGCCGTGCGGAATGGTAAGGTGCTCAAGGTTGCCCGATGCTATTCCGGTATCCTCGTTGGGGTCTATCTCGTCGGAAATAACCTTCACGTCGGTGGTCTCGGCCATGCGCTTCATAAACAACAGGCAGGCGATAATGAGTCCCACCTCGATAGCCACTGTCAAATCGAACACTATCGTGAGGAAGAAAGTGATGAGCAGCACGGTGACGTCGCTCTTGGGATTGCGCATCAGTGCGGCAAACGACCGCCATCCGCACATGCCATACGACACCACCACCAACACTCCGGCAAGACAAGCCATCGGGATGTATTTCGCCAAGGGCATGAGGAATAGGAATATCAGCAGCAGCACAACGGCATGCACCACGCCAGCCACTGGGGTCTTGCCGCCATTGTTGATGTTGGTCATCGTTCGGGCAATGGCACCGGTTGCCGGGATGCCGCCAAACAGTGGTGACGCGATGTTGGCCAGTCCCTGCGCCATCAGCTCGGTGTTGGAGTCGTGGTGGTCGCCCACCACACCGTCGGCCACAGTGGCAGACAGCAGCGACTCAATGGCACCTAGCACGGCAATGGTCAACGCCGGCGACACCAGCCCCTTCACCGTTTGCCACGTCATTTGCGGTATGTGGGCGTCGGGCAGGTCGCCGCTTATCGAGAAGCGGTCGCCGATGGTCTCTATCGAAGTGACACCGGCGAAGTTCTTGAGCAGCAGCGCCACCACCGTCATCAACACGATGGCAACGAGCGAACCGGGTATCTTCTTGCTGAACTTGGGCGTTATGGCTATCACCACCACGCTCACCACGCCCACGAGGGTGCTCCACAAGTCCATCTTGTCCATATTGGTGAGATACACGCCCCACTTCTCGATGAAGTCCGACGGCACGCTCTGCAAGTCGAGTCCGAACAAGTCCTTTATCTGCGTGGTGAATATCGTCACCGCGATTCCGCTCGTGAAGCCCACCACAATAGGATAAGGTATATACTTTATTATGGTGCCAAGGTGCAGGAAACCGAACAGCAGCAGGAAGATGCCGGCCATGAACGTGGCTATGCCCAATCCTTCGATGCCATACTGTTGGATTATGCCATACACTATCACTATGAACGCGCCCGTGGGTCCGCCTATCTGCACCTTTGTGCCGCCAAACACCGACACTATCACTCCGGCCACTATGGCCGTGATTATGCCCTTTTCGGGCGTCACGCCCGAGGCGATGCCAAAGGCGATGGCCAAAGGCAGGGCCACGATTCCCACTATCACACCCGCCATAAGGTCGGACATGAACGTCTTGCGGTTGTAGCCCTTGATGCACTCTATCAGTCTGGGCTTCATTGACAATGCTTTCATTCTTCTTATTATCCTAAATATTGCTTAATTGCGAAATAATGCAAAACAATTAAAAAGAGTTGCAAAATTAGCATAAATCCTAAAAATGACAAAGAAACAATCCAACTTTTCTCACAAAGAAGCTAATATCAACCCCTTTCGCCATAAAAACCGAATATTTTGGGTGCAATTCGAGATTAGACAAAGCTCATGCGGAGCATAAACTATAAAGGGGTACTTCACGATGAAGTACCCCTTTATAATGGTAAGTCTCTAAATCAGAAAACACAACTCTTTAAGCGTTGCCAGTGCCGAAAGGCATTGCCGTGCGACCACCTTCTTGAGGCTCCTGTGGAGCAGAAGGCAACTTGATCTCGCCAAACTCCTTCTCATAGCGGAGAAGATTCTCTTGCAAGGCAAAGAGCAAACGCTTGGCATGCTCGGGAGCCATGATTACGCGAGAGAAAATTTGAGGAGGAGCAATGGGAAGCATGTGGGCGAAGTCGATTACGAACTCCGAGCTTGAATGGTTAATCATGGCAAGGTTTGCATACTGTCCATCAGCCACCTCAGGCTTGAGCTGTATCTGTACTTGATTTTGCTGTTCGTTTTTGTTGTCAGCCATAGCTTTAATTATTTTATAAGGTTTGGGTTAAATGTTTATTTTCTTGTGTAGAGATATTGCAAAGCTTGCACAGAACATCAAGCTTCTTGCTTGAATGTCGTGCCGAACCGTAGCTTATCTTATGCAAAGATATACAAATTGTTTCACCCAACAAAGAAAACGTGATAAAAAAAAGGCTGTCACGCATAAATTGTGACAGCCCTCTTATCTAATTATCTCTTTCGATTAGTTCTCAGCGTCTTTCTGCTGAGAGTAGTCGAGAACATTCTTCTTGTTGGCCTGAATGCGATCGTAGTCTTCCTTTGAGCCAACGATAACCTTCTCAAACTGGCGCATACCAGTACCTGCAGGGATGAGGTGTCCGCAAATCACGTTCTCCTTCATGCCCTCAAGGTTATCCACCTTACCACGAATAGCAGCCTCGCAAAGCACCTTGGTCGTCTCCTGGAAGGAAGCGGCACTCATGAAGCTCTTGGTACCGAGAGCGGCGCGAGTGATACCCTGCAAAATCTGTGTGGATGTTGCTGGCACTGCATCGCGAACCTGCACAGTCTTGAGATTGCGGCGCTTGAGGCTTGAATTCTCGTCGCGCAGCTTGCGGGCAGAGACAATCTGACCCTTTGAAAGGACATCGCTGTCACCTTCGTCGATGACAAGTTTCTTGCCCCAGATGCGATCATTCTCATCGGCAAAGTCGAGCTTGTCTACGAGCTCCTGCTCGAGGAAGCATGTATCACCCGGATCGTCGATACGAACCTTGCGCATCATCTGGCGAACAATAATCTCAAAGTGCTTATCATTGATCTTCACACCCTGAAGGCGATAGACGTTCTGCACCTCGTTGACGATATACTCTTGCACGGCTGTCGGACCCTCAATTGCGAGGATGTCGGCTGGCGTAATCTCACCATCGGAGAGTGCCGTTCCGGCACGCACGGCATCGTGCTCCTGCACAAGAATTTGCCTTGATAAAGGAACGAGATACTTGCGCTGCTCGCCACCCTTAGACGTGATGACGATCTCACGGTTACCACGCTTCAGCTTGCCCATGGTCACCTCACCATCAATCTCGGACACAACAGCAGGGCTTGTGGGGTTACGTGCCTCGAAGAGCTCTTGCACACGAGGCAGACCACCGGTAATACCACCAGCGTTGAACACCGAACGAGGAATGCGGACAAGAGTCTCACCAGTGGCAATCTTCTGACCGTTCTCAATATTGGCTATATGACCGCCCACAGGGAAGTTGTATGTTCCAATAACCTGACCATTCTCATCCTCCACGTCAACGGTAGGAACGATATTGTGGTCTTTAGACTCGATGATGATGCGCTCAGTCATACCTGACGTCTCATCGGTCTCTGCCTTATAGGTCTGGCCCTCGACGACATTGTGGAAACGAAGCGTACCTGCATACTCTGAAACGATAACGGCGTTGAACGGGTCCCAACGGCAGATGACATCGTCTTTCTTCACTACGTCTCCATCCTTGAAGAACAACGAAGAGCCATAAGGTACGTTAAGTGTTGCGAGAACGACCTCTGTATTTGTATCAATAAACTGAACCTCAGCAAGACGGCTGACTACCATTTGGCAATCAACATCCTGGTCACCGCTCTTATCTATGAAGTCTACCGTACGCAATCCGTCAAATTTCAGTATGGCATCGTATTTAGACTTGATGCTCGCATTAGCCGCGGCATTCTCTGCCACACCACCCGAGTGGAAGGTACGGAGGGTAAGCTGTGTACCAGGCTCACCAATGGCCTGCGCGGCAATAACACCGACAGCCTCACCAAGTTGAACCATCTTGGATGTAGCCAAGTTGCGACCATAGCACTTGCGGCACACGCCCTTCTTGCTTTCGCAAGTGAGCACGGAACGGATCTCAACCATCTCGATGCCAGCTTTCTCGATTGCGTCAGCCTTGTCCTCGGTGATTTCCTCGCCCGACTTGACAATAATCTCATTGGTATGAGGATTAACGACATCGTGAACTGACACACGGCCCAGGATGCGCTCACCCAATGTGGAAATGATGTCATCGCCATCCTTCAAGGCACGGCATTCAAGACCACGTAGCGTTCCACAGTCGTCCTCGTTGATGATAACATCGTGAGAAACGTCAACCAAACGACGTGTGAGGTATCCTGCGTCGGCAGTCTTCATGGCGGTGTCAGCAAGACCCTTACGGGCACCGTGCGAAGCAATGAAGTACTCCTGCACAGACATGCCTTCCTTCAAGTTGTTCAGAATAGGGTTCTCGATAATGGAGTTGCCCTCGGCACCAGCCTTCTGTGGCTTTGCCATAAGTCCACGCATACCTGCAAGCTGGGCAATCTGGTCAGCACTACCACGAGCACCCGAATCAAGCATCATGAACACAGCGTTGAAGCCTTGGTCTGCCTCAGTCATATGCTTCATGACAGCCTTCTTCAAGTTGTCGTTTACGTGTGTCCAGGCGTCAATCACCTGATTGTAACGCTCTTTATCTGTGATAAGACCCATGTCGAAGTTGGCAGTCACCTCGTCAACCTCGTCTTGTCCCTTCTTCACGATCTCTGCCTTCTCTGGTGGTACGATGATGTCGTCAAGGTTGAACGACAGACCGGCAAGGTAAGACATCTTATAGCCAAGGTTCTTAATACCATCAAGGAACGAGCAGGCTCTTGCCATACCCACCTTCTTGATAACGGCTGAGATGAGAGTACGCAGAGACTTCTTAGAGATAATGCCATTGAAGAAGCCAAGCTCATTAGGGATAATCTCATTGACGATAATACGACCGACTGATGTCTCAACGATGTGACGGATTGGCTTACCATTCTCGTCAATGTCGTCTACCATACACTTCACAAGGGCGTGCTCTGCGCAACGCTTCTCGTTGAATGCTATAATAGCCTCCTCTGGGCCATAGAACATCAAGCCCTCGCCCTTTGCGCCCGGACGAATCTTGGTGATATAATAAAGGCCGAGCACCATGTCCTGAGAGGGAACGGTGACAGGAGCGCCATTTGCAGGATTTAGAATGTTGTGGCTCTGAAGCATCAAAATTTGAGCCTCAAGCACAGCCTCATTACTTAATGGGAGGTGAACAGCCATCTGGTCACCATCGAAGTCGGCGTTGAACGGCGTACAAGCCAATGGGTGCAACTGAATGGCCTTGCCCTCAATGAGCTTTGGCTGGAACGCAAGCACGGACAGACGGTGAAGTGTCGGCGCACGGTTGAGAAGCACCGGGTGACCCTTCATCACATTCTCCAGGATGTCCCAAATGACAGGCTCACGACGGTCAACGATGCGCTTTGCGCTCTTGACCGTTTTGACGATACCGCGCTCAATAAGCTTGCGGATTATGAACGGCTTATACAACTCTGCCGCCATGAGTTTAGGCAGACCGCACTCTCCCATCTTCAGCTCAGGTCCTACCACGATAACCGAACGAGCGGAATAGTCGACACGCTTACCGAGAAGGTTCTGACGGAAACGTCCCTGCTTTCCTTTCAAGGAGTCGCTAAGTGACTTCAGAGGCCTATTGCTCTCGCTCTTTACTGCGCTTGACTTGCGGCTATTGTCGAACAACGAGTCGACAGCCTCTTGCAGCATACGCTTCTCGTTTCGAAGGATTACCTCAGGAGCCTTAATCTCGATAAGTCTCTTCAAACGATTGTTACGTATGATGACACGACGATAAAGGTCGTTAAGGTCAGACGTGGCAAAACGTCCACCGTCCAATGGAACCAAAGGACGAAGGTCTGGCGGGATGACAGGAATTATCTTCATGATCATCCACTCAGGCTTGTTGACGTTCATTGAGCCACGGAAAGACTCCACTACCTGCAAGCGCTTCAAGGCTTCTGTCTTGCGCATTTGCGAAGAGTCGTTGTTTGCGCGGTCACGCAACTCGTAGCTCAAACGGTCAAGTCCGGTGACACCTTTCTCGTCAGGCTCTGAAAGCTCATGGAGAAGGTCGAGTACAGCCTCTGCACCCATCTTGGCAACAAACTTATTAGGATCGCTATCGTCGAGAAGGTCGTTGTTCTCGTCAAGTTTATTGTCAACAATGTCTATATACTCATCTTCCGTGAGCAAATCCATCTTGTGAGAGCCGTTGAGATCCTCAACACCCTCTGCGTCTTTCATGCCAGCAAGCATACCTGGCTTGATGACGATATATTTCTCGTAGTAGATTACCGCATCGAGATTCTTTGTCGGCATACCGAGAAGGTATCCTATCTTGTTTGGCAAAGAACGGAAATACCAAATGTGCGCAACAGGCACGACGAGCTCAATGTGTCCCTCGCGCTCACGGCGAACCTTCTTCTCAGTTACCTCAACACCGCAACGGTCGCAAACGATGCCCTTATAACGTATGCGCTTATACTTTCCGCAGGCGCACTCGTAGTCTTTCGTTGGACCGAAGATACGCTCGCAGAACAAGCCGTCACGCTCAGGCTTGTAGGTGCGATAGTTGATGGTCTCCGGCTTGGTGACCTCACCAAACGAATTCTCCTTAATCTCCTCTGGTGAAGCGAGACTAACGGTGATCTTAGTGAAATTGGTCTTTACCTTTGTATCTTTTTTGAAAGCCATATTCTTTTATAGTTTATGAGTATTTTCTTATTCCATCTTCATGCTAAGTCCCAGACCACGCAGCTCGTGGAGCAAGACATTGAGTGATTCCGGAATGCCGGCAGCCGGCATTGGGTCACCCTTAACAATAGACTCATAAGCTTTGGAACGACCATTGACGTCGTCACTCTTGACGGTAAGCATCTCCTGAAGCACGTGGCTAGCGCCAAAGCCCTCAAGGGCCCAAACCTCCATCTCTCCGAAACGCTGACCACCGAATTGAGCCTTACCACCAAGTGGCTGCTGGGTAATCAAGCTGTACGGGCCAATGGAACGTGCGTGCATCTTGTCCTCAACCATGTGTCCGAGTTTCAAGAAGTAGGTAATACCCACTGTTGCCTTTTGGTCGAAAGGCTCACCCGTCTCACCATCATATACTGTTGTAGAACAAAGATTTGGAAGATCAGCCTTGTCAGTCCACTCTTTCAAGTCGGCAAGTTTAGCACCATCGAAAATAGGTGTAGCGAAACGAACACCGAGCTTCTTACCAGCGGCTCCAAGAATGGCCTCGAATATCTGACCCAAGTTCATACGAGAAGGCACACCCATCGGGTTCAACACGAGGTCCACAGGACGGCCGTCTGCCAAGAACGGCATATCCTCGGCACGCACGATCTTGGAAACGATACCCTTGTTACCGTGACGACCGGCGAGTTTATCACCAACCTGAATCTTGCGCTTCTTGGCGATATAAACTTTCGCCATCTTCAGCACGCCAGAAGGAAGGTCGTCACCAATGGTGATGGCAAACTTGCGGCGGCTCAACTCGGCATCCATCTGCTTAGACTTGCGCATATAGTTGACGATAAGACGACGGATAAGACCATTGATGTGTTCATCGTCTGTCCAGTCGTTGCTCTGAACGCCATCATACTCAAGGTTCTTCAATGCCACGACAGAGAACTTGGAACCCTTAGTGATGATTTCGGCTCCTGTGTAATCCTTGACGCCCTGAGACACCTTGTCTTCGGTGAGCTGCATAAGCTTGTCGACGAGCATATTCTTCAACTCGTCTTGCTTTGCCTCGTATTCCTCATCAACTTTCTGAAGTACAACCTTGTCCCTCTTCTTCGAGTCGCGGGTCTTAACAGCGCGAGAGAACAGTTTCTTGTCAATTACGACACCGCTCAACGATGGGTTAGCCTTCAAAGAGGAATCCTTCACATCTCCAGCTTTGTCACCGAAGATTGCACGAAGCAACTTCTCCTCTGGCGAAGGATCGCTCTCTCCCTTAGGCGAAATCTTACCTATCATTATATCGCCTGGCTCTACACGAGCGCCGACGCGAATTATACCATTGTCGTCAAGGTCCTTGGTTGCCTCCTCGCTAACGTTAGGAATATCATTAGTGAATACCTCCATGCCACGCTTGGTTTCACGGACATCAAGAGAATACTCATCCACGTGTACGGATGTAAGCACATCCTCACGAACCATACGCTCAGAGATGACCACGGCATCCTCATAGTTGTATCCCTTCCAAGGCATGTAAGCCACAAGAAGGTTGCGACCCAAGGCAAGCTCACCATTCTCGGTTGCATAACCCTCGGTAAGGATGTCGCCTTGTTTCACCCTCTGTCCCTTTGTGCAAATAGGACGAAGGTCGATGGTCATGTTCTGGTTGGTGCGACGGAACTTAGGAATGCGGTATTCCTTAAGTGCGGGCTCAAAGCTAACAAACTCGTCATCCTCGGTGCGGTCATAGAGAATGCGGATAGTCGTAGCGTCAACATAATCAATGACACCCTCACCTTCAGCCGTAATCATCGTGCGAGAATCCTCACAAACCTGCTTCTCAAGACCTGTACCAACAATAGGTGAATCGTTGTGAAGCAATGGCACGGCCTGGCGCATCATGTTACATCCCATCAGCGCACGGTGACCGTCATCATGCTCCAAGAAAGGAATGAGATTTGCTGAAACAGATGCTATCTGCTGCGGAGACACGTCCATCAAACGGACATTTTCAGGAGTTACAACAGGGAAGTCAGCGGCAAAACGACAGTGCACCACGTCACGAATGAAAGTTCCGTCTGGGTTCAGAGGCGCGTTACCCTGTGCAATAAGCTCTCCATCCTCTTCCTCGGCAGTGAGGTAAACTACATTATTGTTGTCGAGGTCTACAACGGAGTTCTCAACCTTTCGGTATGGTGTTGATATGAATCCGAGCTCATTGATACTTGCATAAGTACAAAGAGAAGAGATAAGTCCGATGTTTGGTCCCTCAGGCGACTCAATAGGACAAAGGCGACCATAATGGGTATAATGGACATCTCGAACCTCGAAACCTGCGCGCTCACGGGAAAGACCGCCAGGACCAAGTGCGGAAAGACGGCGCTTGTGAGTAACCTCTGCCAATGGGTTCGTCTGATCCATGAACTGGCTAAGAGGGTTAGTGCCGAAGAACGAGTTGATGACACTCGAAATTGTCTTGGCATTGATAAGGTCCGTCGGAGTGAAGACCTCGTTGTCACGCACGTTCATGCGCTCTCTGATTGTACGGCTCATGCGTGCGAGACCGATAGAGAACTGGTTGGCGAGCTGCTCACCAACAGTGCGTACGCGACGGTTGCTCAAGTGGTCAATATCATCAACAGATGCGTTGCTATTGATCAACTTGATGAGATACTTAATAATCTCAATAATATCTTCTTTGGTTAGGACACGAACATCTGACTCGATGTCCAAACCAAGTTTCTTGTTAATGCGATAACGTCCTACTTCGCCGAGGTCATAACGCTTGTCTGAGAAGAACAAGTTTTGGAACACCTCACGTGCGCTGGCGTCATCTGCAGGATCAGCATTGCGAAGCTGACGGTAAATGTAACGAACGGCCTCTATCTCGTTGTTTGAAGAGTCCTTGGCAAGCGTGTTGAAAATTATCTCATAACGGCTTGCAGCCTCCTCGTCCTTATGAACAAGAACAGACTTAACGCCTGAATCAAAGATAGAGTCGATATTATCCTCAGTAATCTCAACCTCACGCTCAAGTATAACGTCATTACGGGAAACGGTAACAACCTCACCCGTATCCTCATCCACGAAGTCCTCGTTCCAACTCTTAAGAACACGAGCTGCCAAAGTTTTTCCCATAAGAGTCCTACGATTCTTGGGGGAAACACTTATTTCCTCGGCAAGGTCGAAAATCTGAAGGATGTCCTTGTCGCTCTCGAAACCGATGGCACGAAGAAGAGTCGTTACGGGCAACTTCTTCTTACGGTCGATATAAGCGAACATGACATTGTTGATGTCAGTAGCAAACTCGATCCAAGATCCCTTGAAAGGAATAATGCGAGCACTGTAAAGGCTTGTGCCGTTAGCATGCACGCCCTGGCCAAAGAACACGCCAGGAGAACGGTGCAACTGTGCGACAACAACACGCTCCGCTCCGTTTATGACAAAAGTACCATTTGCAGTCATGTAAGGAATAGTTCCAAGGAACACATCCTGTATGACCGTACCAAAGTCCTCATGATCTTGATCCGTGCAATAAAGCTTCATCTTAGCCTTCAAAGGAACGCTATAGGTCAAACCTCTCTCAAGACACTCGTCAATTGAGTAACGAGGCGGATCGATATAATAGTCGAGGAACTCAAGCACAAAATTATTGCGCGTGTCTGTAATTGGGAAATTCTCAGCGAACACCTTATACAAACCGTCATTCTTACGTTCCTCTGGTGGCGTGTCAAGCTGAAGGAAGTCGCGGAACGACCTCAACTGAACGTCAAGGAAATCCGGGAATGGATACGGATTTGGTACGCTTGCGAAATTGATTCTATTGTTAACGACTTGTGACATAAATAGTATTTTGTCAAAAAGACAACGAAGCGATAAGCTTCTGAAAGATACAAAAGGGTTAGAACTCACCTACCGGGCGAATTCTAACCTTTTTTTAATTATTGTAAAAGTAATAGGATAACACTGTTAAAAGTGTCACCTATAGCTGATATGAACTAATTACTTCAGCTCAACCTTAGCACCAGCTTCCTCGATGGCCTTCTTGAGGTTCTCAGCCTCGTCCTTTGAAAGACCTTCCTTGATTGTAGCAGGAGCACCCTCAACGAGAGTCTTAGCGTCCTTCAAACCAAGGCCACAAGCCTCCTTCACAGCCTTAACGACCTGGAGCTTTGTAGCGCCAACGTCTGTCAAGACAACGTCGAAACTTGACTTCTCCTCAGCAGCTGCCTCAGCGCCAGCTGCAGGACCAGCTGCTACAGCAACAGCTGCAGCTGCAGGCTCGATGCCATACTCGTCCTTCAGGACTTGAGCCAACTCATTAACTTCCTTAACAGTAAGGTTTACCAACTCTTCTGCAATAGCTTTTACGTCTGCCATTTTATTCTCTTTTTTTAATTATTCTTGTTATTATTAAATTGACTTTATAGTGATTCAACGAAAACCGTCAAAACATTATTCAGCACGCTCGCCTAAAGTCTTAAGCACACCGTGGATGGTGTTAGCGCCTGACTGCAGAGCAGAAACAACGTTCTTAGCAGGTGACTGCAACAGAGCAACGATGTCAGCAATAACCTCATTCTTGCTCTTGATAGCTGAAAGCTCTTCGAGCTTGTCAGCACCCACATAGAAGCCTTCCTCAGCGTAAGCAGCCTTCAAAGAAGGCACGCCAGCAGCCTTGATTTCCTTATCCTTCAGCAACTTTGCGGGAAGGTTAGCTGTCTGTGTGAACAGAACGGCTGTGCTGCCCTTAAGTGTGCCATAAAGTTCAGAAAAATCTACATCTGACTTCTCGAATGCTTGATGGAGAAGCTTGTTCTTCACCACAACCATCTGAATCTCGCTCTTGAAGCACTTGCGACGAAGAGATGATGTAGCCTCGGCGTTCATGCCAGCGACATCTACGAGATAGAAGTGAGGATAAGCCTTAAGCTTTTCGCCAAGCTCTACGATAATAGTATCTTTTTGTTCTTTCTTCATTTTACTAAACTTTTAAAAGTTAAATGTCGAGAGACTTGGGATCTACCTTTACACCCAGACTCATCGTACTTGAAAGGAAGATACTCTTAATGTATGTACCCTTGGCAGCAGCAGGCTTCAAGCGAATAACGGTATTGAGGAACTCCTTGGCATTTCCATAGATCTGGTCAGCAGTCATGGATACCTTACCAATAGAAGTATGGATAATACCAGCCTTGTCAACCTTAAAGTCAATCTTACCTTGCTTAACTTCCTTCACGGCCTTGGCGATGTCCATTGTCACAGTACCACTCTTTGGGTTTGGCATCAGTCCGCGAGGACCAAGAACACGACCCAAAGGACCTACCTTACCCATGCAAGAAGGCATAGTGATGATAACATCAACATCAGTCCAACCGCCTTTAATCTTCTCGACATATTCATCGAGACCTACGTAATCAGCACCAGCTGCCTTGGCAGCCTCTTCCTGATCAGGAGTGCAGAGAGCTAACACGCGTGTAACCTTACCAGTACCATTTGGAAGTGACACAACGCCACGAACCATTTGGTTAGCCTTACGAGGATCAACGCCAAGACGTACGTCAACGTCAAGAGAAGCATCAAACTTTGTCGTAGTGATTTCCTTGACGAGAGCAGCGGCCTCTTTCAGAGTGTATGCCTTTCCTACTTCAACCTTATCAGCTACTGATTTCTGATTTTTTGTCAGTTTACTCATTTTACTTAATCAAATTGAAGTTTTTACTTACTCTCAGGGAACTCCCCGGAAACGTTAATACCCATGCTGCGAGCAGTACCGGCGATAAGCCTCATAGCACTTTCAACTGTGAAGCAGTTAAGGTCAGCCATCTTGTCCTCAGCAATTGCCTTAACCTGATCCCAAGTCACAGTAGCGACCTTCTTACGGTTAGGCTCACCAGAACCACTCTTAACCTTAGCGGCATCCTTAAGCTGAACTGCTGCAGGAGGAGTCTTGATGATGAAGCTGAAAGACTTATCTGTGTAGTATGTGATGACTACAGGCAAAACCTTGCCAGCCTTGTCCTGGGTACGGGCGTTGAACTCTTTGCAGAATCCCATGATGTTAATACCCTTAGAACCCAATGCAGGGCCGACGGGTGGTGAGGGATTCGCTGCTCCGCCCTTAATCTGCAATTTGATTAAACCAGCAACTTCTTTAGCCATTGTTTTATAAATCTAAATAATTAAAATATGAAAACCGTAAGCAGTCCGTAACAACTACTCAGCGATTTTTTCCACTTGCGCATAGCTGAGCTCCAGCGGCGTGTTGCGACCGAAGATCTTGACCGTGACCTTTAATGTACGTTTCTCAGCGTTGATTTCTTCTATCACGCCATCGAAGCCTGAAAAAGGACCGTCGATGACTTTGATTGTCTCATCCAAAATGTAAGGCACATCAGAAGCAACGTCATTAGACGACTCTTCAGCAGCACCGAGCATACGATTGATTTGAGACAATGGAACAGGAGTTGGATGACTCAACCCACCGAGGAACCCAAGGCAATTGGGCATAAACCTCAAAAGTGAAGCGAGATCTGGAGTCATGTCAGCTTCCACAAAAACATAACCGGGGAGGGAAATTCTTTCCTTCTCCACGATTTTGCCATTTCGTGAAACAGCATGCTTCTCCATAGGAATAAGCACCTGTGAAACACGATCAGAGATGAGCTTATTACGCTTCATCTCATTCTCGATATATTCCTTAAGCTTTGCTTCCTTACCGCTAATGGCACTCATCACGTACCATTTGTTGTTTGAATCACTCATTGTTTCCTTAGAAAAAATTAACCCGGGTAGATGACACCCATGAGATTCTTAAACACTAAATCCATCACAAAAACAACAACGGCGATGACAAGGGAAGCTGTTAAAACAATCACCGCGCTATGTGTAAGTTCGTGTGGGGTAGGCCATGTGGTCTTATGCGCAAGCTCGTCATAACAAGCAACGCAATAATTACCAAACCTCTTAAAGAGATTTTCTTTCTTACTCATTGTTATTTCTTTTAGCACGGGTTGGAAGGCTCGAACTCCCGACACCTGGTTTTGGAGACCAGTGCTCTACCAACTGAGCTAAACCCGTAGGTAATTACGAATTACCAATCGGTAATTACTAATCAGTAATTCGTAATTAATATCATCTTATCCCTCCTCAGCTACGTCAGGAAGGAGAGCTGTGATCTGACCTGAGCCTACTGTACGACCACCCTCGCGGATAGCGAAACGAAGACCCTCGTTCAAAGCGACACGATAGATAAGGCGAACCTCAATCTCAACGTTGTCACCAGGCATTACCATGTCAACTCCCTCTGGAAGAGTGATCTCACCTGTGCAGTCCATGGTGCGGAGGTAGAACTGAGGACGATAGCGGTTGCCGAATGGAGTGTGACGGCCACCCTCTTCCTTCTTCAGAACGTAGATAGAAGCCTTGAAGTGATCGTGAGGAGTGATAGCACCTGGGTGCACAACTACCATACCACGCTTAACTTCCTCCTTGTCGATACCGCGGAGAAGCAGACCTACGTTGTCACCAGCCTCACCCTCTGGGAGAGTCTTGCGGAACATCTCAACGCCAGTGATGACTGACTTCTTGTCCTCGCCGAGACCGAGCAACTGAACCTCGTCACCGATCTTGCATCGGCCAGTCTCAATACGACCTGTGGCAACAGTACCACGACCAGTGATTGAGAACACATCCTCAACAGGCATCAAGAAAGGCTTGTCAACCTCACGCTCAGGCTCCTGAATCCAAGAGTCAACAGCGTCCATGAGCTCTATCACCTTGTCTTCCCACTTAGCAACACCGTTGAGTGCGCCGAGAGCAGAACCACAAACGATAGGAGTTTCCTCATCATATCCGTATGAAGTAAGAAGATCCTGCACGTCCATCTTCACGAGGTCAACCATTTCCTCATCGACTTCAGGATCATCGCACTTGTTCAAGAACACAACCATACGAGGCACATTTACCTGACGGGCGAGCAGAACGTGCTCACGAGTCTGAGGCATAGGACCGTCAGTAGCGGCAACAACGAGGATTGCACCATCCATCTGAGCAGCACCAGTAACCATGTTCTTCACATAGTCGGCGTGACCCGGGCAGTCCACGTGAGCATAGTGACGATTGTTTGTCTCATACTCAATGTGTGCGGTGTTGATGGTGATACCACGCTCCTTCTCCTCAGGTGCGTTATCAATCTGATCGAAAGACTTCACGTCCTCACCGGTGCCGAGGCGCTCGTGAAGCACCTTCGAGATGGCAGCGGTCAGAGTGGTCTTACCATGGTCCACGTGACCGATGGTACCAATGTTAACATGCGGTTTGGTGCGCACATAAACCTCTTTTGCCATAGTTTAATGTTTATTTGTCGTTTAATTAATCAATAACTGATTTAGTTTTCCTCCGCGTCGCCTAAGCGACAACTATAGAGAGCTGTTACTGAGACTTGAACTCAGGACCTCTTCCTTACCAAGGAAGTGCTCTACCACTGAGCTATAACAGCATAATCAGAGCGGAAAACGGGGCTCAAACCCGCGACCCCCAGCTTGGAAGGCTAGTGCTCT
>CAVKWN010000061.1:0-20798 GCA_963660075.1 Lachnospiraceae bacterium | reverse complement strand
TGAATCCGTGTGAAAGAAAAATATTGAATCCGTGTGAAAGGAAGAATCCTCATTGCCCATATAAAGTGACAATGAGGATTCTTTTTTTGGTTTATCTTTAAATTAGCCCATGCAAAACATTGGCTTGGAGCCTCTGGTTACTCGTCGGCTGGCTTGAGGTTGGTGTAGACGTTTTGCACGTCGTCGAAGTCCTCAAGCTTCTCAACCATCTTCTCGATGGTCTCGCGCTGGTCGGCAGGTATGTCGGTGAGGTCGTTGGGGATGTAGGTGAACTCGGCTGAGGTTATCTCGAAGCCGTTGTCCTCAAGGTATTTCTGCATGTCGCCGAAACTTGTGGGCGCTCCGTAGATGGTCACCTCGCCCGTCTCCTCGTCGGAGTCGAACTCGTCGTCAACCCCGAAGTCGATGAGGTCGAGAATGAGCTCGTCCATCTCCACGCCTTCCTTCTGCTTGAACGAGAACACTGCCTTGTGGTCGAAGAGGAACGACAGTGAGCCGGTGGTGCCGAGGTTGCCGCTGAACTTGTTGAAGACCGACCTTACGTCTGCCACGGTGCGCGTGGTGTTGTCGGTGAGGGTGTCGACGAGGATTGCCACTCCGTGAGGTCCGTATCCCTCGTAGGTCACCTCCTTATAGTCAGACTGGTCTTTGCCCATGGCGTTCTTGATGGCACGCTGGATGTTGTCCTTGGGCATGTTCTCCTTCTTGCAAGTGGCTATGATGGCGCGTAGGCGTGGGTTGTTCTCAGGCTCGGGGCCACCAGCCTTCACGGCTATGGCAATCTCCTTGCCCAACTTCGTAAACGTGCGGGCCATGTGGCCCCATCTCTTCATCTTAGTTGCCTTACGGTATTCAAATGCTCTTCCCATTGGTGATTATGTTGTTTTTTGTTGTTTTTGTTGTTGGTGGCTTTTAGGCATATTATGCATATTGGGCATATTATGCCTATTACGCCTACTACCCTTTATCTCAGCTCTGCTCCCAACTGCTTGGTGAGGTTGGCTATGAGCTTTTGCATCATGGCCTCAATCTGCTTCTCGGAGAGGGTCTTCTCCTCGTCCTCGAACACGAAGTTGACGGCGTAGCTCTTCTTGCCCTCGGGCAGGTTCTTGCCTTGGTACACGTCGAAGAGTGTCACGCTGCGCAGGAGTTTCTTCTCGGTCTTGCGTGCTATCTGCTCTATCTGCGCGAACTCCACGCTGTCGTCCACGAGAAGGGCGAGGTCGCGGCTCACTTGCGGGTATTTTGACAGTTCCTTGAACTCCACCTGGCTCTTCTTCGTGGCCTTCAGGATGGCAGTCCAGTTGAGCTCGGCATAGAACACGTCTTTCTCCACTCCGCACTCGTGTGCCACTTTCTTAGCCAGCTTGCCATACTCCACGAGCGTTGCTCCCTGGCGTGTCTTCAGCGTGAGGCCGTAGGCGAAAAGGTTGTTGGTGGTCTTTTGCTCCAGGGCGAGACCTGCGGGCAGTCCGGCGCGGCTGAGGATGTTGCCCACGTATGCCTTTAGCTCGTAGAATGACGACTCCTCGTCGGCGTGCGCCCATGAGCCTTCCACTCGTTTGCCAGTGAGCCACAGGGCTATGTGGTATTGCTGCGTGTATGCCTTGATTGGGGCTTCGTCGTTGTCTTTCTCGGGTGTGTAGCTGTAGACGTTGCCCACCTCGAAGAAGCGCAGGTTCTCGCGCTTGCGGTTGATGTTGCGCGCGAGCGACTCCAGTCCCCCGAAGACCAGTGTCTGGCGCATCACGCCCAGGTCGGTGGAGAGTGGGTTCATTATCTTCACGGTGTTTGCCCAGCGGTAGCTGTTGAGCTCGTCCTTGGCATAGTATGCCTCCTTGGTGAGCGAGTTGTTGAGTATCTCGTTGAAGCCGCATCCCACGAGCTGCTCAGAGATGATGTTCTCCAGCTTGTGGTGCTTGTCCTCGTCGTTCTCGGTGGTGAGCGACGACTTGAGCTGTGTGGGTATCTCCACGTTGTTGTATCCGTATATGCGCAGTATGTCTTCCACCACGTCGCAGGGGCGCTTCACGTCCACGCGGTAGGCTGGCACGGTGAGGTCGAGTCCCTCGGTGTCTTCGCTGTTTATCTTCATCTCAAGGCTCGTCACGATGCTCTTTATGGTGTTGGTTCCGAGCTTCTTGCCTATCAGACGGTCGCAATACTCATAGTTGAGTCGCACGTCGAAGCTTGGCAGGGGTTGCGGGTACACGTCCTTTATCTGCATCGAGACCTTTCCTCCGGCGAGTTCTTGGCAGAGCATGGCGGCTTGCTTGAGGGCGTAGATGGTGCCGTTGGGGTCCACTCCGCGCTCGAAGCGGAAGCTGGCATCGGTAGACAACCCGTGGTGTCGCGCGCTCTTGCGTATCCACGTCGGGTGGAAATAGGCTGATTCGAGCACCACGTTGCGCGTGGTCTCATAGGTTCCCGAGCCCTTGCCTCCGAATATTCCGGCTATGCACATGGGTTCCTCGGCGTTGCAGATGCTGAGGTCGTGCTCGCCCAAGGTGTGCTCGGCTCCGTCGAGGGTGACGAACTTCGTGCCCTCCGGCTGTGTGCGAACCACTATCTCGTGGCCAGTCACCTTGTCGGCGTCGAAGCAGTGCATTGGCTGCCCGTAGGCCATCATGATGTAGTTGGTTATGTCCACGATGTTGTTTATCGGCCTGAGACCAATGGCGTTGAGCCTGTCTTGCATCCATTTCGGGCTTTCCTTCACCTCGCAGTCTGTGACGCTGAGGCAGGCATATCTCTTGCAGGCTTCCGTGTTTTCTATCCTCACGTCGATGGGCAAGTCCTCGTTGTCCACGTGGAAGGCGTCGCAGTCGGGTCTGTGGAGGCTCGTGTTGTAGCCGCGCTGCTTGAGCCAAGCGTAGAGGTCGCGTGCCACTCCATAGTGTGAGAGCGCGTCGGCACGGTTTGCCGTTATGTCGATGTCGATTACCCAGTCGCTGTCGAGGTGGTAGTATTCAGCCGCTGGTGTGCCCACCACCGCGTCTTCGGGCAGCACGATGATGCCGTTGTGGTCGGTGCCCACGCCAATCTCGTCCTCGGCGCAAATCATGCCGAAGGAGTCTACCCCGCGGAGTCGGCTTTTCTTGATGACGAACTCCTTGTCGCCGTCGTAGAGCGTGCAGCCGAGGTCAGCCACTATCACTTTCTGTCCCTCTGCCACGTTTGGCGCTCCGCACACTATCTGTTGTGGCTCGCCTTTGCCCAAGTCGACGGTTGTGACGTGCAGGTGGTCACTGTTCGGGTGTGCCTCGCATGTCAGCACTTTGCCCACGTATAGGCCCTTTAAGCCTCCCTTGATGGCCTCGACCTCGTCGAGGGCGTCCACTTCAAGACCTGTGGAGGTCAGCGCGTCGGCTGTCTCTTGGGGTGTAAGGTCGAAATCAACGTAATCCTTTAGCCACTTATATGATATTTTCATTTTGAATTATTGATATTTTGTGCAAAATTACTAATAATCCGTGAGTAAAGCAAGACTACTTGCGTTTTTCTTCATCAGGACGCGCGGGAAGTGCCAATCGGTCGAGGATGAATTGTTTTATGCTTGTTTGCTTCATCGTTGGGATGGTCTTGTGTTCGATGCCTGCCCCATAGGCCACGAGGGCTGTGTGGTCGGCTCCGCATGAATATCCGTGGGTGCCTCCGCGCCGTGGTTGTATGATGTCGCCCTCGCGAGTGTTAGACACGTCGGCTCCTGGCACTGGCTCTATTGCCAACGCAGCCTTGAGGTCGCAGCCAAGATGCGTGAGCTCTTCGCGGCTTATGACGCGGAATTGGGCTTTCGCGCTGTCGGGCAAGTCGGCAAGCAGCTTCTCCACCCTCTTGAGCGTCTTTGTGTCGTCGGGTTTCTTGAGATACAGGAAACTCATCGCGCCCGCTCCATGGAAGCATGCCTTCCACGGGGTGCCATATTCCTTGCCCAGCAGCCCTGCCTTGACGAGCAGCGTGTTTGGTGCCACCTGGCGGTCCACGTCGACGAAGCCATGGTCGCCCGTAACAATGACGAGCGTGCTGTCGAGCAAGGCGTGGTCGCGCAGGTTGTCGAGGATGATGCCCACAGCCGCGTCGGCTGACTCTATGGTGCGCCGCGTGCGTGGGGTGCCAAGTCCGGTTTGGTGCTGTGCGTAGTCGGTCGTGATGAGGTGGATGGTGAGCAGCGTGGGATGGTAGTGGTTCACGATGTAGTTTGCCATGTAAGCCTCTCGCGCGTCGCGGTTGATGGAGCCTGCCGTGAAGTTCTCGTCGTCGAGCCTTCCCGTGGCATGCAGCTCGAGGGTGTCGAGCAGTCCGTGGGGCGAACAGTTGAGCCTCAGGAACGCCATCTGGTCGGTGCCGGGCTCGATAGACCAGTATTCCGGCACGTTGTACTTGATGTGTCTTGAGCCCGTGGACACTGGCCAGAACAGCGACGCCACCGTGCCGCCCTTGTCGCTCACCGCCTGCCATATTGTTTCCGCCTTTATGGAGTCGGCATACCAATAGCTTATGGTTCGCGGCGCGTTGCCCAAGAACGGCGCGTTATAATATATGTGGTGCTCGGCTGGCAGCGTGCCCGTGACGATGGTGGTGTGAGAGGGGTAAGTGGCTGCTGGCGTGACACCCTCTATCCGGCTGACGTAGAGCCCCTCGGCTTTCATTTGCTTCAGGTTCTCTGTGGGCATGGTGGGGTCGGTTATCATCTCCCCTCTCATGCCGTCGATAGTGATGAGGATGGCGTGTGGTGCTTTTCCAGGCTGTGCCAGGAGCATGGTTGGCATGGCGAGCAACGCCATGATTGATGTCTTAATGGAAGAAAGGCGCGACATATTCTGTGTTCTTGTTGTCTACTATCACGTTGTTCATGTTGTGTTTTATCACCACCGTCTTTGCCTTGTCGTCGATGGTGAAGGCATCCATGTCTTGGTTCAGGGGAATGAACGGCGGTATCTGTGCTTGGGTGTAACCTTCAGATGCGGTGTTGGCTGCCTCTACCTCGCACACGGGCAGGCGTATGCCAAGGTCGGCTGCACGTCTCCCCTCACCGAAGAAAATCTCCTGACGCATGAGGTAGAGCAGGCGCAGCAGGTTGTCTTGCCCGTCGCATTGGTCTATCATCTGTTGGGTGACCGACGTGCCCGAGATGTAAGGTATGTCGATGAGTTTTGGCGCCTGGCGGTCGAGAATAAGTCCGGCGCGCAGTGAGTCGTTTGCCGAGGCTGCCACCTTGAAGGCTGAGCTGTTGGGGTATTTCTTGTAGCCACCGTTGTCTCGCTGCTCCACTTGGTCGTTTACCCCCTTCTGCACGGGGCGGGCCTTGACCAAGGCAAGGAGGTTGGTAAGGGTTTGCTTGGCATGGGCAAGGTCGTTGTCGGCTATCTCCGCTTCTGCCATTATGAGATACGGCTCCTCCGCCTTCGCTATGCAGATGGGGCGTTGCTCCAATGGGTCAGTGGTTTGGAAATACTTAGGGTCGAGGAAGTCGAGGCGCGGCAGGGGCTGGAACGCCGTGCCGTATGGCAAGCCGTAGACGTAGCCTTGGAAGCTGTTGTCGACGCTGTTCTTGCCGTCGAACGTCACTTGCTTGACGAAGTCGGCAGAGAGGTCGAGCGCGGCTTGCGCGTGGCTCACGGCAGTTTGCTTGTCGCCCAGCTTGTAGAAAGCCCTTGCGAGGAGGGTGTTGATGAAGGCCTTGTCGTCGTTGGTTTGTGCCAGCGTGAGGCAGGAGTTGAAGGTGTCGATGGCCTTGTTGAGGTTGTGTTTCCAGTCTTTTATCTCGCCGCCATTCTCCTCGGGCAGTCCCACGAAATACTCACCGGCGAGCAAGTAGGAGTAACCCTCGACATAGCGCAGGTTGAACTCTTGCTCCACGGTCATGGTGTTGTCGGTCTTCGATATGTTGCTGAGCCCATTTAGCGCCATCTCCCTCAACGCCCCTACCCCACGCTGCAAGGTGGTGACATCGGGGTCGGTATAGAGAATGGTGGGGAAGTCGAACACCTTGCTGCTTTGGCTATAGTTGTTGAAGTAGTTGTCGGAGAGGATTTCCGTCAGCTCCACAAACTTGCTCACCGTAGTGGCTAAGGTGCTGTTGGTGCCGTTTACCCAGCTCTGCAGGGCGTTAGATGTTTTCTTGAATGTGTCCTCGTCCACGTTTGGGTTTACGATGTCGCTTGGCGATATGAGGTCGCATGCTGAGAGCGACATCATGGTTATGGCGCATGCCACGGCTTTTTTTATCTTGATGGTGTTCATTTGTGTGTCAGAAGTTGATGGTTATTGAGCCTACGAAGCTTCGTGGGGTGGAATATGACGAGTAGTTGAGGCCGCCCACGGCAACGGCACCCTGCGAGCGCGCTCCTGAGAGCGATGCTTCGGGGTCTACTGATGATGCCGTGAAGGCGAAAGGATTGTAGATGTTGAAGCCCACTGTCGCCGTCTTGATGACGCGCTTGAAATCCCAGTCGTAGCTCACGCCGATGTTCCTTATTTTCAGGAAGTCGGACTTCTCCACGAAGAAGTTGGTGAAGTTTAGCCATTGCAAAGCTTGTGTAGTCCCCTCAAGAGCCTTGTCGGGCACGGCAGGGTCTTTCAGTCCCTTTGCAAATCGGAATTGTCGGTCGAATGAATGGACGTATGCGCCCGTCTGCCAGTCGCCGCTGACGATGAACGAGAGTTTTCGCCAACCGCCCGTCATTGAGAAGTTGCCGTATTTGGTGGGCAGTGTAGTGCCAAGGTCTTGCAAAGGCAGCACCTCCTTCAGCGAGCCGTCGCTGTTGAGCACCGTCTTGTAGCCACGAAGGAAGCCTACGGGCTTGCCCTTGGCCACTACGGTCTGTATGGTGCGCGACGAGAAACCACCGATGGCAAACGGCACGGCAGTGCCTATGTCGAGCACCTTGTTGTGGTTGGTGTTCAGCGACGCGTTGACCCTAAGCTTCCAATCTTTAGTGTTCAGTACCTGCACGCCCAGGGCAAGCTCTATGCCCTTGTTTTCAATCTTGCCCACGTTGGCAAGGTAGTTGGCCGACTGGCCGGAAGAAGGCAGCGACGGCACGTTGAAGAGAGCGTCTTTCGTCAGGGCATAATAATATGTGAAACCGATGTTCAGCACATTGTTGAAGAGCGTGGCGTTGATGCCCACCTCATAGCTGTGCTTCTTCTCGGGCGCGAGGTTTGGGTTGCCATACTTGCCGAAGTAGGCGGCCTGCTGGTCGTTGTAGGAGCCGAACGTCACCGTGCGCTGGTATTCAAAAGCTGGCGGGTAGCTGCCCGCTATGCCATAGTTGGCCATTATGCGAAGGTTGTTCACTATGCCGTCCTGCGTGAGCCGCCGCATGAAAGGCTCCTCGCTGATGACATAGGATAGCCCCACCTTGGGGTATAGTTGCCAACCCACGTTGTCGCCAAACGCAGTGTTGTAGTCGGAGCGCAAGCCGAGGTCTATGTAGTAGCGGTCGAAGAAGCCGATGTTCTCCTGCGCGAACACTCCATAGCTGTAGAGGTAGCTGAGCCACTCGTTCGCGGTCAGGGTGCCGGCTCCGGAAATGATTTGCGCACCGTCGCGCACGTTGCTGCCGTTGTAGACCGACTGGTGGTCGTTGGTGCTGAAAAACTGGAAGCCGGCGGTGGTGATGGAGCTGAGCCATTCCTTGTACCTGAACTTATATTGGGCGTTGATGTCTGCCGTGAGTCCGAAATATTTTCTGTCGAAGTTGTCTATGCTTCCCGCGTTGGAGGTCCCCTCGGGCTTCTGCTGTGTGTGGATGAGATACTCGTTGGTGGTTATGTTCTTGTTGCTGTTCACGCGGTAGTCCACGCCGAGCGTGGCTTTTAGCGTGAGGTCGCTGATGGGCTTGAACACCAAGCTCTGCGAAGTCTGGAAACGCTTGACCGATTCCTTGTTGTTTTGCAGACGCTCGGCCTTGTCCACAAACTCCTTCATCTTGGAGAAGGCATAGTCGTCGAGGGCGTCGATGTCGGCATCGTAGTTTTTGGTATTTCCCTCAGCGTCTACATAGTGGAAGTTGGTGCACGCAGCTCCCTCCGCAAACCACAGTCCCGTGTAGTAGCCCTCGTTGCCATTGCGTCGGCGGTTGAAATCCTCGACCACGAAGCCAAAGGAGTTTTGGTATTCGAGTAGGTTGTTGAACTTGACGTGCGAGCCAAAGCGCATGTCATACTTGCGGTCCTTGTTGCCGTCGTGGATGAGCGTGCCCGTGTTCTCGCTCATGCTCGCGCCGAAGCTGTAGCCATACCTGTCGGTTCCTCCGTCGAATCCGAAACGGTATTTTTGCTGAAAGCCCGTTTGGTGGAGGAGCTGCTTGGTGCGCTTGAAGTGATAGAACTGGCTAGAGGCCACATCCGCGCCAATGTCTGCCCCGGCATAAAACGATATCTTGTTGTTTGAGCCTTTCTTGGTGAAAATCTGTATCACGCCGTTGGCCGCATCAGACCCGTAAAGCGTGGTGGCTGCGCCTCCCGTCACATATTCTATATGGTCGATGTTTTCCATTGGGATGTCACTAATGGAACCCGACGTGGCCGTTTGGCCGTTTAGGTAATTGTTGAGCGTGGCGCCTGAGTTCATGTTGTCTACACGCACTCCATCCACATAGATGACAGGCGTGGAGTTAGTATAGGCAGACGACAAGCCTCGCGACTTAATCATAGATGTGGTGCCAGGCTGTCCGGTGGTGAGGTTGATTTGCACGTTTGGCAACGCGTCTTGCAGCATCTGGTCGATGCGCCCCACCTTCACTTTTTCAAGGTCGGAAGCGTTGACCGTGGTGATGTTTGACGACAGGCGGCGCTTGTTTATCTCCGCTCCCTGTCCGGTCACCACGACCTCGTTTATCTTGAAATAATCCTCGTCGAGAGATATGACATAGCAGTCGCCCTGTTTCTCTATGTCCTTGCCCGAAGGCGTGTTGTTGTTGAGCAGAATGGTCTTTGTGGCATAGCCTACACACGACACTCGCAAGCTCTTCACGCCGTTTGTGGAAATATGGAAAGAGCCGTCGGCATCGGTCAGCGTGGCGGCCTTCATGTTGTCGTCGGGCACGACAACCACGCCAACGAGCTTGTCGGCATTGGCCTTGTCGATGATGATGCCTTTTATTCCAACCTCTCTTGCCTCTGTGCTTTTTATCTCTGTGGTTTTTACCTTGCCGTATGAAACAGAACTCGTGCACGATAGCACGGCTATGCTTGCGATAGTAGCAATTCCTTTTACGTTGTTACTAACAATCATTATCCTTTTCTTTGGTTATGTTTTTTTATTACATAGCGCCATTAGCGGTGCAAAGCTACGATTTTTTTTTCAAAGGCAAAGGTACACACGGCATATTTCTGAATTGTTAAAATCAAGTGAACATGCCGTTACAAAGAAGAAAAAGCGGTCATTCGTCTTTTAGAACGGGAAGGGAGATGTGGTATTTCACGGCCAATATCCTTGTTGTCACGATGAATAAAAATGTGGCTACAACCGTGATGGCCATGTTGACGTGCATGTCGGTGAGCGCCCAATAGAGCAGACCGCCTACGATGCTCGCCATGGCATATATCTCCTTGCGTAGCACCACTGGCGTCTTGTTGAGCAACACATCGCGTATCACGCCGCCTGCCGCGCCCGTTATGCATCCCATAATTATCGCCACCCAGAAAGGATAGCCGCACTCTATGGTCTTTTGTATGCCGGTGATGGTGAACGAAGCAAGACCGAGCGTGTCGAAGAAAAACCAAGCGTTGTCGAGCCGCTTGAGCATCTTCGAGAATGATATGACAAATATTTGTGCCACTATGGTGCATACAATGTAAAGAGGCGACGTCATCCAAAAAGGTGGCAATCCCAACATGACATCGCGCAATGTTCCGCCACCGATGGCGACAGCAAAACCGCAGACAAACCCTCCGAACCAATCGAAATGTTTTGCCGCTGCATGACGTATCCCGGAGATGGCAAACGCTAATGTACCAAGAATCTCTATGATGGTTTGTACGGAATTAACAAACTGAGGGTCAGTGAAATGCATAGTGATTATTAAACTTTATTTACGGGTTTGCCTTTAATGAAAGCCTCTACGTTGGCAAAGCAGATGTCGAGCCACCTTTGCCGGGCCTCTTTCGTTGCCCAGGCTATGTGGGGCGTGATGTAAGCGTGTGGTTGCGCGAGCAACGGATTGTCGGCTAGTGGCGGCTCCCTGTCCATAACGTCAGCTCCGTAGCCTCCCAACTTGCCGTTGGCAAGAGCTTCGGCTATGGCTTGCTCGTCTACAAGCGCACCACGAGCCGTGTTTACAAGGATGGCTCCTTGTTTCATCTTGGCTATGATATCCGCGTTGAAGAAATGGAGGTTGTCTTTCGTGAGCGGGCAATGCAGCGACACCATGTCGGAAGTATGGAGCAGCTGGTCGAGCGGTGCCTTGTGGATGCCTGTAGGCAGTTCGGCTTCGTCTTTTGACGTGTAAGCTATGACGTGCATGCCGAAGGCGAGAGCCACTTGTGCCACACGCATGCCAATGTTTCCGAGACCGATGATGCCCAGAGTCTTGCTTGCCAGTTCAGATAGAGGCGTGTCCCAATAGCAGAAGTCGTGCTTTTTCGCCCAGCGACCTTGTCCACCTTGGCTTTCCGTCCTGTTTTGGTTGGCATAATGGGCCACTTGGTTCGTGATGTTCAAGATATGAGCGAACGTCATCTGCACGACACTCTCGGTGGAGTAAGATGGAATGTTGCTCACCACTATCCCATGCTTATGTGCCGAAACGGTGTCCACGTTGTTGTAGCCAGTGGCAAGCACGCCGATATATTTCAGCCGGGGAAGTTGAACTATCACTTCATCGGTAATGTTTATCTTGTTGACTAATAATATCTCCGCGTCTTTTGCCCTTTCAACCACGTCGTTGGGCTTTGTGTGTGCGTATGCCGTGAGCGTGCCATAAGCCTTGAGAGGCTCCCAGCAACTGTTGTCGGGGTTGGCGACATATCCGTCGAGTACTACAATATTCATATAGTGTTGTTGTTTTGTTCCCAATTCTTCGTTCTTCTCTCTTCGTTCTTCACTCTTCACTTATCGTTCTTCATTCTTCACTCTTCGTTCTTCACTCTTCACTTATCGTTCTTCATTCTTCACTCTTCGTTCTTCACTCTTTATATCTGTCGCCCCAGCAATTTACCATTCGTTGATACAGCTTCTCTTCGGCTGGTGAATGTTGCGCGTGCCAGAACCGCTTGTCCGCAATGTCGCTCGGTAGATACTGTTGTGGCGTGAAGTTGCCAGGATAGTCGTGAGGATATTTGTAACCATCGTGGTAGCCCAGCTGCTCCATGAGTTTTGTGGGTGCGTTGCGAATGTGCATTGGCACAGGCTGGTTGCCGCTTTTCTTCACCTCCTCAATGGCGTTGTTTATACCCATGTAAGCCGAGTTACTCTTCGGACTTGTGGCAAGGTAAACCACGGCCTCGGCCAAAGGGATGCGACCCTCGGGCCATCCTATCTTCATGACCGCGTCGAAGGCGGCATTGGCAAGCAACAAGGCATTTGGATTAGCGAGACCTATGTCCTCAGCAGCCGAGATGACAACACGCCGCGCTATGAATTGCGGCTCCTCTCCCCCTTCTATCATCCTTGCCATCCAATAGAGCGCGGCGTCAGGGTCAGAGCCTCGAATGCTCTTGATGAAGGCGGAAATAATGTCGTAGTGCATGTCGCCTTGCTTGTCGTAGGCAAGTGGATTCGCCTGCAGCTCCGCTTCCACCTTCTTGTCGGTAATTTCAATCTCGTCCCCTGCGGCTGATTCCACGATGAGCTCAAGGATATTGAGCAACTTGCGCGCATCACCACCACTGAAACGCATCATGGCTCCAGTCTCCTTCAGCGTGATGTTCTTTTTCTTCAGCTCCACGTCGGTCTTGATGGCATGCTGGAGTATTCGCAGCAAGGCATCTTTGTCGAGAGGCTTTAGCACATAGACTTGGCAGCGCGACAGCAATGGCCTTATCACCTCAAACGAGGGGTTTTCCGTGGTGGCACCTATGAGAGTCACCACGCCACGCTCCACGGCACCGAGCAGGGAGTCTTGTTGCGACTTGGAAAAACGATGTATCTCGTCGATGAAGAGAATTGGTGAGGCATTGTTGAAGAAACTCCCCTTCTTGGCGCGTTCTATCACGTCGCGCACGTCCTTTACCCCACTGGTGACTGCACTGAGCGTATAGAAAGGCACTTTCATGGCGGATGCCACAATCTCTGCCAACGTGGTCTTGCCTACCCCCGGTGGCCCCCAAAGGATGAACGAGGAAACCTTTCCGCCCTCTATCATCTTGCGCATTAATCCATTCTCGCCCACGAGGTGCTCTTGACCAACATAATCGTTGAGCGTGCGTGGCCGCATTCGTTCTGCTAATGGTTCCATTCTGAGCTTGTTATTAGTGGCGACGGTTCATCGTTAAGTTTACAAAGGTCTTGCTATGCGTATGCCCAATGCCGAGGTTTGCTTGCGCAGATATGCTTGCAAGAGGTCGTCGTCTTCTATCACCTTGTGGTTGAGCGACGAGGCGTTGAGCATGTGAAGGCCGTCGTTGTGCCAAACGGCAATGCCAACATGGCTGATTTCCAATCCGGCTTTTTTTGTCACGATAGCTATAATGTCACCATCGTGCACCGCCTTTCTCACCAACTTGCTATTCGTGACGGCATTGGTGGGTATATACTTTTGCTTGGTGCCCGTGATAGACTCTTCCATCTCGGCAATCTGCTTAATCCATAGAGTCTTGCCTTTAAGCATGGGATAGCTCTCAATGTGTGTGGTCATGTAATTGGCGTTAACGCTTTGCGTCGCTGAGAAGGGAGGATTGGGCGACTGTATGTTTTCCACGATTTTCTCTTTCGTGTTCTCTTGAATCCAATAGGTGAAATAGTGTTGTCTTGCAGGATAAGCCACGTTGCCATCGCGGTAGCGCACCTTCTTCAGGTTCTCGCAATAGTTGGCGAATGTCGGCTTGTGCTGCGCCATGCTCCTCGACAAGGCCAATACGGTTTCCACGTAGGTGGTGCAATCGAGCTGGCGAAGGTTGACAATGAGCTTCTCGTTGGCATGTTTCTCCAACGTCTTTGCCACGTAGGGCACGCCCTTGAACTCACGCCCGAAGAAAACCATGTATGAAGCCATTGTCTTGTCTTTCAATGCCTTGGCTTTCTTGAACAGGTTCATTACCTTTATCGAGTCTGTCTTTGTGTAGTCTATCCCTTGTGCTGAAACGCTTGCTGCCAGCAATAACGAGAGTATGCAAATGATAGTTTTCTTCATTTCTTTTTCCTATATTGTTTTTTCAGTCCGAAATTATATCCAACATATAAATATACATTGCCGAACAATGTGTTTGCCGAGAAATTGGATGTATGGTAGTCGTATGTGTGGAAGACCGCGCTCGCGCCGGCATACCATTTCATGTTGTTCCACACCAACCCCACTCTTGACACTTCGTCGAGCATTACGTTCTTGAAGTTGAAGTTCTGGAAGAAGTTTTTCAGGTTGTTTTGCTTACCCGACAATTGCTTGTAGCCGAGAGCCAGCTGTAGCGATATGTTGAAGAGCCAATTATGTGCAAAGACCCAGTTGTAGGAATATCCTCCGCCAATGGAGAAGTCGGAATAGCTTATTTTCGTGGAGTGCAACGAGGTGTCGCAAACCTCTCGCGCTGTTTCCTCGCCAACGGCATCAGCCATCAGGAGATGAAACTTGTCCCAGTCCATGTTGAGCCTGTGTTTCGAGTAGCTTATTCCGGCAAGTGCGCTGCCTGCCGAGCGACGTTGGATGGTGCTTTGGCTATAAGCTGCCGGATATGAGAACTTGCTGTGGTTGAATATGTAGTAGGCGTTTATGCCACGCTCAGAAGTCTCAAAGCCAGCGAAGCCGAGGTGTTGCATCGCCTTGTTTATAGACTTGTCTCCATAATCCACACTGCTTACGAGATAGTTGTTTCCAGACTTACGCCAGAATAAGTCAACTCCCAACTGTGGCGCGTACAAGCTCAAGTTGATAGCCTCCCTCGCTTCGTTTTTCAATTGCTTTATGTCGATGGTGTATCCAAGGAAGATGAACCTCCAGCCAAAATATGGTCCCAACTTGCAAGACGGCAATGGTGCCAATACGACCTCATGGTCGTCGTCTGTCTTGAGCGAATAGCTCTCAAAGCTGGTGGTGTTTTGAAACATCACGGTGTAATCGTATTTCTGCGGCTCTATATAGTTGGTGTCGACCCGTGAGAAATTGCGCACCATTCTCCTGAAAGAAGACAACTTCTTCTTTGGGGCAGCCGTGCTGTCACTCGTCGTGGGAAGCGCCGCCATAGACGAGATAAAGAGCGAGAGCAGAATGGAAAAACCGCACATCAGATTTTATATATAATGGCCGTGTTTGTTGGCTTGTTTAGTTTTAATCACTTGCAAAGATATAAAAAAGAACAGAACCGACAAAATATCTCAACATATAAAAAAAACAACGTGAAGAAACGTTGCCAATGGTATATATAAAAAAGTGGCAAAAGATATTCTCTCTTGCCACCCTCTTAGGTCGGGATTACTGGACTCGAACCAGCGACCTCGCGCCCCCCAGACGTGTGCGCTACCAACTGCGCTAAATCCCGTTCCGTTTTTGCGAGTGCAAAGTTACGGTGTTTATTTTAATCTACCAAACAATCGGTCAACTTTTTTATTCGTTTCATATAATTAAACATATTATAGACATCATAAGCCGTGTATTTAGAGACTATTTTAGTAAATTTGCAAGAAAATAGACAGATAATTTAAACGCTCAATATTTATGTTGAAATATGGCATAATGCTAATGTTTATCGTTGGTTTGCTTCAATCTTGTAGCAGTGCGTACAACGATGATGCAACCAAGACAGACGGTGATAATGAAAAAGTGGACACGTTGACGCTCAACGATAGCTATACGTATGAGCTGCCCGTGATTTTCCATGTGCTTTACGCCAACAGTAGCAATTCGAGTCAATATATCCCTTATCAACGACTTGATAATCTCTTGCAATATGTCAACGAGATCTACAAAGGCGGTGTTTACGGAGAGAGCGAGAACCTTAACATCAAGTTCGTGCTCGCTACGACCGACGAGAATGGCAATAAGCTGGCTCATCCTGGCGTGGAATATGTGGAATACACTGGAGAATATCCGATAGACGAGGATAAGTTCATGATGGACGAGACGGGCGAGAACGTGAAATATATTTGGGAGCCAAACAAGTATATAAACGTGATGATGTTCAATTTTAAAAATACCAATAGCAGCGGGGTGACGCTTGGCATATCCCACATGCCTTTTTCCATTAAGGGCGACAATGAGCTTAAAGGCTTGGAGACCGTGACTACGCCAAGCGTCAAGAAAAGTAATCTGCGCTTCGCCTATTGCTCTGCCATCAACAGCTTGTATGCCAATACATCGCCTAATGGCGGCTATTATCAAAGCGACCGCTATACCAACTCCAATCACAAGATGACGACTTATACCTCGGCAGACGTGGTGATGACGTTGGCCCACGAGCTTGGCCATTATCTCGGCCTCTATCATGTGTTCACCGAAAGGCGGGACGCGAGCAATGACGGAGGCGTGCTTCCTGTAGACTCGTGCGCCGATACCGACTATTGTGAAGACACCCACTCGTACAACCGCCATGAGTATATAGAATATTTAGAGTATGAGGGAAAGAACGAGACGTATATCGACCCATTGATAAAGCGTCACTCGTGCGAAGGCGTCGAGTACGAAGCGGACAACATCATGGACTACAGCGTGGGATTGGGGTTTAAGATAACGCCGCAACAGAAACAGCGAATCCGCCATGTGCTTTACTATTCTCCGCTAATTCCAGGCCCAAAGAAATACCAAACGACGAAAGCCGCAGGGCTCAACGGTCTTGTGGATTTGAAACCAATTACAATAAAATAATAAACTAAACGACATGTCTACATACGAGATTACCGCCCCAAAGAATCTTGAAGCTATTATAAATCTCCCCGCCTCGAAGAGCATAAGCAATCGTGCCCTTATCGTTCACGCACTTAGTGGAGGGCAATTGCCGGATAACTTGTCAGACTGTGACGACACCCATGCCGTGGTCAATGCCCTTAGGGATATGCCCGACACCATCAATGTCGGTGCGGCAGGCACGGCCATGCGTTTTCTCACTGCTTATCTTTCAGTGACCCAAGGCGACCATACGATAACAGGTTCAGACCGCATGTGCCATAGGCCCATTGGTGTTCTTGTAGAAGCTCTCCGCATGTTGGGCGCCACGATAAGCTATGAGGGCAAGGAAGGCTTTCCCCCACTCCACATCTGTGGGCATCCGTTGTTGGGCGGAAAACTTGAGATACCGGGAAACGTCAGCTCGCAATTCATCTCTGCCTTGTTGCTCGTGGGCCCTGTTACCAAGCAAGGCCTGACACTCCACTTGACTGGCGAGATAGTATCGCGTCCGTATATCGACCTTACAATCCATGTGATGCATGGCTTTGGCGCGAGCGTGGAATGGACAAGTCCTGACACCATCGAAGTAAAGCCAAAACCTTATGAGGATTCACATTATCTTATAGAAAACGACTGGAGCGCAAGCTCATATTGGTACGAGATGGCATCGTTTTATCCTTCAGGCGCGGTTGATGTTGTGTTGAAAGGACTTGAGGACAGCTCGCGTCAGGGCGACTCGGTGGTGAAATACATTTTCTCATTGCTTGGAATAAAGACGTCGTTTGAAGTGTTGCATTCTGGCAAGCCTACGTCCGTGAAACTCTCGCGCCATCTTGAGCACGTGGCGACGTTGAACTACGATTTCATCAACTGTCCCGATTTGGCTCAAACGGTCATAGCTACTTGTTGCGGTCTTGACATTCCATTCCATTTCACGGGCTTGGCAAGTCTTCGCATAAAGGAAACCGACCGTTTGGAGTCTATGCGTAAGGAGCTGGGCAAGCTCGGGTTCGTGATAAACGTGGCAAACGACTCGGAGATGACATGGGACGGCACAAAGCGAGAGGCTACGATGGAAGCTATCGACACCTATGAGGATCATCGCATGGCCATGGCATTCGCGCCTTTGGCAATAAAGTTCCCGGGACTCCGAATCAACAACCCTGAGGTTGTGTCGAAGTCGTACCCGTCTTATTGGGATGACCTTCGCAAGGCAGGATTCACCATCAAGTCGGAATAGAACCATGTGGTACCTTCTGCTTTCACTGGTGGCCTTGGGACTATTTTGTGCCATGCTTGGCTATGTTTCCCATAAACGTGGAGAGAGCCAAGAGGTTGTCGTTGGCGATGGCGACTGCACCCATTGCTCACCTGAAAACGTGATGTGTGAGCAAGAGTGCATGATGAAAGCTGCGACAGAACCTGTTGAATACTTCGACGACGAGGAGCTCGACGTCTTCAAGGGCAGACCGTCAGACGGTTACACTGAGGAAGAGACGACATTGTTTGCCGAAGTGTTGGAAACTCTTCAGCCCGATGAGGTAAAGGCATGGAATCGCAGTTTGATTCTTAGAGGTATCAATATGCCAGATGGCATCAAGGACGAGTATGTCTCGCTCGCCACTTAGCAGTGCAATATCACATCATTATCCAGCATTGAACAAGATTCGTCATATATCAGTCTTTGGCTTGGCAGCCGTCTTTGTCATTATCTTGATAGAGAGTTGCTCCACGGCAAAAAACACTGCCGCCACGCGTTGGTGGCATGCGTTCAACTCGCGCTACAACACATATTATAATGGTGCTGTGGCTTATGTTGAAGGCTCGTTGGAAAAAGAGAACGGGAACCAAGACAACTATACTGGCATTCTTCCGCTTTATACCGTAAGAAACAAGAGCAGCAAGGATTTGGGCAAGGCAAATTTCGACCGTGCCATATTGAAGGCTGAGAAGGTGATAGACAGGCATAGCATAAAACAACGGCCACAATGGAAATCTAACAAGCGCAAAACCGACCGCGACAGGGAATGGCTGTCAAAGAAGGAATATAACCCGTTCATGTGGAAAGCATGGATGCTCATGGGACGCTCACAGTTTCACGAGGGGAATCTCGACAATGCCATATCCACCTTTGCCTATATGAGCATGCTTTACCGCACACAACCAGCCATATACTCACGGGCGCAAGCGTGGTTGGCGAAGTGCTATATAGAGAATGACCAAGCATACGACGCTGAGGATATAATAAGGAACAACAGGCGCGACTCTATTCCATGGCAGGCAAGCAAGGATTGGGACTATACCCTTGCCGACTATTACCTTCTCACCAATGACTACAAGTCGGCAATACCGTATCTGAGAAACGTGATAAGCCATGAGAAGAGACGCAAGCAGAAGGCTCGGGAGTGGTTCATCATGGGGCAGGTTTGCCAAGCTGCTGGCATGAACAGTGAGGCTTATAAGGCTTATGGCAAGGTGATAGGCATGAATCCGCCTTATCAGTTGGAGTTCAACGCTCGTATTGCCAGGACTGAAGTTATGGCAAACACCAAGTCGGATGGCATGATTGCCAAGTTGGGACGCATGGCAAAGTCGGATAAAAACAAGGAATACCTCGACCAAGTGTATTTCGCCATCGGAAATATCCACCTCGTAAAAAAAGACACGCTCAAGGCAATAGCGGCATACGAGAAAGGCAACGAGAAGGCTACGAGGTCTGGCGTGGAACGTGGCGCGTTGCTTATAAAACTCGCCGACTTGTATTGGGTGCGTGAGCAATATGCCGACGCTCGCAGATGTTATAACCTAGCATTGGGCATGACAGACAAGGACAACAAGGCATACGAGCGTTTGACTAATCGCTCGAAGGTGCTCGACGAGCTTGTGCCTTACACAGATGCCATTTATCTTCAAGACTCCTTACAAAGCCTTGCTCGCATGGATGAGAAACAGCGCAACATGGCAATCGACAGGGTTATAGTCGCGCTGAAGAAGAAAGAAGCCGAGGAAAAGAAGAAGCAAGCTGAGAATGAGGCCGCTAACAGGCAACAAGACAACGACAATGCCATTGGTGCCGACACGAACAAGAAAACCAACCAGGGCAATGCCAACAATACGAATATAGGGCAACAGTCTGGCGAGTGGTATTTCTATAACCCCGTGGTCGTGGCGAAGGGAAAGCAACAATTCCAGACGCTGTGGGGCAAACGTGAGAACGTTGACAATTGGCAGAGAACTAACAGGACTGTGGTGAAACAACAGGAAAACAATTTCGCCGACATGTCCGACGAGAAGCGCGACTCCATACTTAATGCGCAGGAGGCATTGGATTCGGTAAACAAGGTTAATAATGATGCCGCGAACGACCCACATCAACGTGAGTATTATCTCGCGCAGATACCTTTCACCAAAGAGCAAGTCAAGGCAAGCGATGCTATAATTGCTGATGGTCTTTACAATAGCGGAGTCATATTCAAGGACAAACTCGACAACCTCACACTGAGCGAGAAGGCGTTGACACGACTCATAAGTCAATATTCAGACTATGAGCACAAAGACGACGCTTTCTATCATCTATTCCTTTTGTATTCAAGAAAAGGACAACATGCCAAGGCAGAGTCCTTTGTCGATAGCCTTAAAGCAGCCTACCCTGGGAGCGAGTGGACAGCCTTGCTTTCAGACCCCAACTATGTTGTCAACGCCCGCTATGGTGTTCACATCGAGGACTCGCTCTATGCGGCAACCTATGATGCTTTCAAGGCCGACAACCGTCAGATGGTGGATGCAAACGTCAACCTGTCGGAGACTCGTTTCCCTCAAGGTGCCAATAGGGACAAGTTCATGTTCATAGGCTCTCTGAGCAAGTTGAACGAGGGTGACGATGAGGCTTGCTTGAAAGGGCTTAACAGCCTCGTGGAGAAATTTCCCGAGAGCGATGTCGCCAAGATTGCCGGCATGATCATCAACGGCGTGAAGAACGGCAGGCGATTGCGTGGCGCCAAGTTCGACATTGGCAATGTTTGGGCTATGCGCAGCGAGACTTTAAGCGAGACAGAGCAACTGAAGGCAAAGCCATTGAGCGAGGAACGCAACACTCAGTTCGTATTCATGTTGGTCTATCAGCCCGACTCTGTTGACGAGAACAAATTGCTATACCAAGTAGCAAAATATAATTTCACGAGTTTCCTTGTTCGTGATTTCGACATTGCCATCGACAACGAAGACATCCTCCACCGCATGCGCGTGTCAGGCTTCCGCAATTATGATGAGGCGTTGCAATATTCGCGTGGTTTGTTGTCGCAACCGCAAGTGTTGAAGTTGATGGGCAAGGCGCGACCATTTATTGTCAGTGTGGAGAACTTGCCTTTGATTGGCGTGGCATACAGCTATGACGATTACAAGAAGTTCTATGACATCCACTTCGCTCCGATAAAGCCTTCAACCCTTCAGCTTCTCACTGAGCCAGAAGATGTTGTCACCGAGCTTGAAAATAACAGTGAAAAGGCAGTAGAGGGAATCAACGGGCAGCAGAGCGGTGTCATTGTGGTGCAAGAAGCAGACCAACAAACCTCAAACGCGCAGCCTTTAGATAGGCAAAGCAAGACCATTCAACCTGCAAAGGATGTCCCCGCTTTGCCGGAAAAGAAGGCCGCCACACCGCAAAAGCCACAGGAAAAACAGGTGAAGAATGAGCCGCGGCAAGTGGAGAAGAAAAAAACATTCGATATTGAGAGTGAGGATTACGAACTCGAAGGATTCTGATGAGATTATTATTAACGGGATAGTTATTAACGAACTAATTGCATGAACAACGGAAAG
>CAVKWN010000060.1:0-20809 GCA_963660075.1 Lachnospiraceae bacterium | reverse complement strand
TCACCATTCTTTATCTTTTCGTTTGCAATGGCAGCTTCTTCTGCAGATATAGTCAACAAGTAGCATTTCGAACGTCTATGAACGTACTTCAATGCAACGGCTTCCAAATCCGCTTGCTTATATCTTTCCCTAAGACTCGTCTTTAGAGAAAGACTTACTGGTTGTGATTGATTATAAAGTATTGCGTCATATACAATATTTGGAACATAGGTCACCTTAGCCTGTGTATAAAATGGCTTTATCCCCTCTCTATATAAAAGAGAGTATATGATGAGCTCAAACACATTGCCATTAATACTTGGTGTGCTATTGTGGTATGTATTTTTGAATGTGTCCCAATATCTCGCGATGTAATCCTTAGGAGAATGGTATACTATATCCAGAAATGTTTCATTAGGAAACAATTCCTCAAAAATCGTCGCAGTTTTTGTATTCCCCTTTACGATTTTGCAATCCTTTAATGCTCCCATATATTCAGAATATCTTTATCGTTTAATGTCTGAAGCAACTGCTTTGCTGTTGCCTGTATTGCTGGCACTGCGACACTATTGCCGAACTGTTTGTAGGCAGAAGCATCCGCGACTACAATTTTGAAATTGTCTGGATAACCTTGCAGACGTGCCCATTCACGCGGTGTCATTTTACGCCAACCAATCTTGTTGACCTCTCCTTTAATGCGTGTTGTAGGCGTTAAGTCCGTTTGGCGGAAATCTATGACGAGATTGCATTCTCTTCCCATACCACCTACGACAATGGCGTGAGCGATACCGTCATCAGGTATAATATCATATCCAAAACCGTTACCTTTCGCTTCATGTCTCGCTTTGTGGCGTTTCAGCGTGTCAATGTAAGTAGTGGAAAGATAGTACTTGGCAGGAACAGGATTCTCTTCTCTTACATCAATCCATTTCTTTGTCACTTCCTTTTGTTCTGGATATGAAAAGTCCTCTTTCTTAATACCCAAATCTTTGCGGAATCCTACAATATAAATTCTTTCACGGTGTTGTGGTACTCCGAAATACATAGCATTAACAAGTTGTGGGTCAGGAACGACATAACCAACCTCGTCAAGCGTATTGAGGATGGTCTTGAAAGTCTTACCCTTATCGTGGATCATCAACCCCTTAACATTCTCAAGGAAGAAAGCCTTTGGTTGATAACGACGTAGAATTTCTGCAACATCGAAAAACAATGTTCCTCGTGTTTCTTCAAAACCTAATCGTTTGCCAGCCAATGAGAATGCTTGACATGGGAATCCTGCACATAGTATGTCAAAACCCTTAGGTATTTTATTCTTTGTACTTTCTTTTGTTATATCTCCAAATGGAACATCTCCATAATTGGCATAATAGGTCTTTTTTGCCTGTTCGTCCCATTCTGAAGAGAATACACATTCCCCACCAAGATTTTGAAATGCCATTCTGAAACCACCTATACCAGCAAATAAATCGATGAATGTAAACTTCGGATTCTTCGGAGCTTGGAATGGAGCTTCAAACAAATCAGGGAATAAAAAGGCTTGATATCCAATAGGACTTTCAGAAACGCCTTCAAAATCCTTTGGCTTTTGTTGCTTCACTCCCTTAATGTATTCGTACCATAAATTCAATATGTCCTCTGCTTGTTGAGCATAGGGCATATCTATTTTTTTATTGCGCAACTGCAAATAATGTGTTATTAAAGCAGCTTGATCAACGAAAGGAATGACATTCCCCTCCTCGTCGAGAGTTTCTTGTCCGTATATCTGTACTTTGTCTGCTTTCTTCTTGCAAAAGTCAAACAGAGAAAATTCTTTCTTCATTTATTTCTTAGATAAATTATTGTTGGGGAACACATATCAATTCAGAAACCTCTACGCCCAATAGCTGAGCTATTTGAATAGGGGTTTCCAATGGTGGTTGACAAGTTTTTATTGTCCATTATCGCTTGCATAAGAGTTGTTATATTCAGCAAAGGTAGACATAATACATGAGAAAGAAGAGAAAATTTCCTACTTTTACGATTATGTCGAAACCTAAAGCATACTTCGTTTTTGTCACATGACTATCCTTCAAAAATGGTATCTTGTTGAAGGAAACAACCTATGTGTTATTCGCCCTCAACAATATTTTTCCAGCACCTTGTCGAGCACTCCAACATAATAGAAAGGGAGGTTGACGAGGCGGAAGGGATGCCCTGTAGGAGACGCCACCTCGTCTATCCCAAACTCACCAGGCCAAATCCTGATTGCCACATCGGGAGCATCGGGCTGCGACATGAAGGAATGAAGTGAACGTAGATGAGCGTTCGTTCCCGACTTCACCTCTATCGGAAGAATCGCGGATTGATATTGCCACACAAAATCCACCTCTGCATTAGAGCCTTTCTTGTCTCGCACCCAGAAGTACTGTTCGTTGCGGTAATTGCGATCCAAGACAACACGAAGTTCCTGTGCTACAATCTGTTCTGCCGCATGTCCCTTCCACACATCAACCAACGAACCGTTCTGTAGATATTCCGTCTGAATATCCACCGAGAAATTCATGATGCCCGAATCTACCCAAACGAGCTTAGGCTGTCGGGTTTGGGCAGGTATGGCAGGGGCCTTGACCGCTGTGACGGGATAATCCAAACTGAGCAAGAACGCTTTCTGCATCACCTCCAAAGCCTCATGCACCTCCTTGCTGGTATAGTTGCTCCCGCCAAAACGGTTAAAGGTTATAGTCTGTCCGGCTTCCGCCCAACCATGAGTCAAGAGGTGGCGTATCACCTTCACTTGGTTGTCGTTACGTGCATATTTCTCCACATCTTCGTTATAGCCATCAAGCAACGAACGATAAATCGGGGCCAAGCGCACAACGTCTCCATTTTGGGCATAATCAACCAGTGCCTCAGGCATTCCTCCCACAAGCGTATAGCGGTTGAAGTGGGCCAGCATCGACTCGTGATATACGGATGGCACATTGATATCCCTTATCATCTGCGCCAAGACATCCTCGCCCATCGCCCCAAGATACTCCAAGAAAGAACAAGGGCGAAGGGAAAGATATTCCACCCTACCCACTGGAAAGGAAACGCGCTGTTTGATGAGAGTCTGAAGGCGAGAGCCTGCGGCAATGATATGAAGCCATGGTATCTCTTCATGGAAATAGCGTAGCAATCCCACAGCTTTTGGCTCGTTCTGAATCTCGTCTATGAAGAGAAGAGTACGCTTGGATGAATCGACTACTACTTTCCTTTGAACGCATAGATATTGATAGATTTCCTTGACGTTATCTGTCTTGGAGAAGATGAAAGCGTCCGTGCTTTGCTCTAAGTTTAGCTTGATATACACGTCATACTTCTTGCTGAATTCATCGACAAGCGTAGTCTTTCCCACTTGTCTTGCACCTCGCAATACGAGAGGTTTGCGGTTTTCTTTCTCGCTCCACCTTTGGAGTTCTTCCATTAATTGCCTATATATCATCGCGTTCCTTGCTTATAATATGGTTGCAAAGATAAGGTAAATTCCTAAAACATAGGCAAAATACATGCGAAATCTTCCTAAAACATAGGCAACTTTATGTAAATCTATCCCTAAAACATAGGCAACCTTATGTGAATTCATGCCTAAAACATAGGCAAAGATGTGGTTTCGGCATTGCACTGTAAAGGCGTTGGCATTGCACTGAAAAGGCATCGGCTTTACACTGTAATGCCGATGCCTTTTCACTGTAATGTCGAATGAGAAAAAACGCGCATGCCGGGCACGCGTTCAAAGCCGTATGCTCTCTATGCGCAGCTCTATCATTCCGGCAGGTGCCTTTACCTTGACGGTGTCGCCGGGCTTGTGGCCGATAAGTGCCTGGCCGATAGGCGACTTGATCGAAATCTTGCCCTCGTGTATGTTAGCCTCGTGGGGGCTCACTATGGTGTAGGTGGCCTTGCGGTTGGCGCGCAGGTTGGTTATCTCCACGGTGCATAGCAGCTGCACCGTGTCGGGCGAGAGCAGCCTGGTGTCGAGCACCCTGGAGTGGGCGAGGATGTTTTGCTTGTATTTTATCTTGCCGAGCAACCTACCGTGCGTCCTTCGGGCGGCGTGATATTCGAAGTTCTCGCTCAGGTCGCCCTTGTCGCGAGCCTCCGAGAGCTCGTCCTGAGCCTTGGGGAGCTCCACCTTTATGAGGTGTTGAAGTTCTGCCACGAGCTTGTCGTAGCATTCTTGTGACATGTATTCCATCGTGTGAAATCTTTTTTTGCGGGTGCAAAATTAAGAAAAACATTTCATGTGTGGCCTCTTGGCTTGGTTTTTTTCTTTACCTCGCGCCCACTTTCACGATGCTTAGTAGGGCAATGTCACCTTGAACGCAGGGCTGTCGGTATGCTCTTTCTTTATGATGTCCACGAGTTGGCGCACCATGTCGGGATGCTCACTCGCCACGTCGTGGTCCTCGTGTATGTCGGTCGCGAGGTTGTAGAGGCGTGGCTTGCCCTTTACCACCACGAGTTTCCAGTCGCCTTGGCGCACGCCTATCTGGTCGGTCTCGTGAAACTCCCAATAGAGGTGGTCGTGGATTTGTTGCTTAGCTGTGTCGCCGAGAAGCGTAGGCGCGATGGAGAGCCCGTCGAAGCCGTCGCCCGGCAGCGAGCGGTTGGTGTAACGCTTGCGGAAGTTCTTTACCCCGGCAAGGTCGCAGAACGTGGGCATGAGGTCGTAGAAGGCGAGCTGCAGGGCGCTCACCGTCCCTGCCTTGACGTGGCCGGGCCACCATGCTATGAACGGGATGCGGATGCCGCCCTCGTAGCACTGGCGTTTCAGTCCGCGCAGCTTGCCGTCGCGCCCGAAGTATTCGGGGTCGGCTCCGCCCTCCTCGTGAGGCCCGTTGTCGGAGGTGAAGATCACGAGCGTGTTCTTGTCGAGCCCTTTCTCCTTCAACTTGGCGATGATCTCGCCGACGTAAGCGTCGAGGCGTGTTATCATGCCCGCGAACTGAGCGTGGGTGTGCTCCACGGCATTGTAGCGCGAGCCTTCCTGTCCGCCCCAAGTCTTGTCCACGAAAAACTTCTTCTTGTAACCTTCCAGTATCTGGTCTTCGGGCTGCGCGAGCTCGGCGTGGGGCAGGGTGTAGGTCAGGAAGCCTACGAATGGCTTGCGCGTGTCTTGCTTGTCGATCCATTCCAGTGCCTTGTCGTGGATTATCCGTGCCGAATACTGCGTGCGCTTGAAGTAGTCGCGCCCGAACATGGGATACTTGATGTTGTCTTCCAGCACCTCGCGCACCACGGCGGTGTCGCCCTGCGAGCGCGAGTAGCGGTTGAGGAAGTTGGGATAGTAGAGGTGGGCCTGGAACTGGCAGATGTAACCGTAGAACTCGTCTATGCCACGCTTGTCGGGAGTGGACGGTGAGCCTTCGTAGCCGCCTGCCCATTTGCCAAACAAGCCCGTGGTATAGCCGCGGTCCTTGAGCATCTCGGGCAGGATCTTGTGCGCCGGGTCGTAAGGTTCTTGCCCCACCACGGCAAAGTCTACGTTGTCGCCATATTTCACGGTCTTGTCGTATGACCAGTATTCCTTGTTGCCTCGCACGTGAGAGTGACCGGAGTGTTGTCCCGTCATGAGCGCCGCGCGCGACGGGGCCGACACGGGCGAGCCGGCGTAAGCCTGGGTGAAGCGCATGCCCTCGCGTGCCAGCCGGTCGATGTTGGGAGTGGAAATGAACGGTTGGTCATAGCAGCCAAGGTCGCCATAGCCCATGTCGTCGCACATGATAAACAATATGTTAGGGCGCGAGGCGTCTGCCTTCTCTGCCTTTGACGCCTTTGCTGAAAGCAACGCCGGCATGCAGGCGAGCCCTGTTGATGCCAAAATGAGTTTCTTGTTGATTGCCATTGTCGTGTATAGATTTTTCTTGCTTGCAAAATTAGTGTTTAATCTTCAAAAGCCACGATGTTTTCATGTAAACCTTCATAAAAAAAGTGGATATGGCACGTATGCCATACCCACCTATAATGTGTGTGGAAAGATTATTTAGACTCGCTGCTGTCGCTGAGCCCGAAGAGCTCGTTGTATCCGGGGTTCTGCGTGAGCTGCGGGTTGAGCACGATCTGGCTTGTGGGCACCATCATCAGGTAATAGGTGTCGAGCCATCCTCCGTTGGAAGCCAGCGGACTTGGATAGGTGTAAATCCATCCCGAGCCAACCGAATTGTTCTCGCCGGTCGATTTGCCCGTGCGCTGTATCTCCTCATAGTCGACAAAACTGCCCGAATACTTGCTGTTCTTCGTTCCGTAAGGGTTGTCGGTGGCGGTTATCCACATTCCGCACGGTTGGCGGTTCACATAGTAGGCGGCCTTCGCCCAGCGGCGTATGTCGTAGAACGCGAATCCCTCGCCAAACAATTCTATCTGTCGCTCGCGGCGTATCTCCCAAAGCACGGGATCGACGTTGTAGTTGCCGAATTTTCCTCCCTTGCCTGTCCACCAAGGCGCGTCGCCCTTGTCGCGGTTGGGGTCGAAACTCTCGTTGATGTCCGCCACTTTCATGTGAGCCACGGCCGAGCGGTCGCGCAGCAGGTTGATGGTCTTGTCGGCCACGCCCTGGTCAAACTTGCCAAGCTCCCATGCCGCCTCGGCGTAGTTGAGCAGCACTTCCTCGATTTTGAATATCGGCTTGTCGGCGGTGCAGTATGCGCTTGATCCCGTGGAGAGTTCCCACATGTCGTAGTGCTTCCATGTGTAGTAGCCAGTGCGGCATCGCATGTAAGCCGTCGTGGAGTTGTCGGTGAGGTTGGGGCTGTTCTTTGTGAGCGACGCTCCCCAGTTTTGTCCGGGCACGCGCTTCATGCCCGTTCCCCCGAACGAGCCTCCACGCAGGCACTGCGTGTTGGCGCCGAGATAATCCATGTAGGTGCGGTATTTCGCGGCTTCCTCAGCCGTGACGGTGTGGCCTTCCACCACGTCGCCCTCTTTCAGGTATTTCCATGTCTTGAACGTGCTTATGCCGTCAACCGACCCGCTGTTTGGAGCCACCACGTATGGCGGTTGGATGTTCTGGTAGAGTCGTGGGTCGCGGCTGTCGAACGTGTCCCACATGTCCTTGCCCTTGCCGCCCTTGTATCCGGAGTTGGGGTTGGCTATCGGCAGTCCGTTCTTCATCAGGAACATGTCCACGCTGTATTGCGGCACGTCTTCGAAATGCGCTGCTATGTGCTCGTAGTCGTTGCCGCGGTTCATGAGAATGCCGTCGTAGTATTGCTTGAAGAAAATCACGCCCGGCACGTGGTTCAGGTCCTCTGTGGTCCACAGCTCTCCGTAGCCGGCGGCTGGATAATTCTCCGTTCCCCTATACAGTGAGGGATACTGGTACATGAGGTCTTGCGACACTTCGAGGCACTTGGAGAGATATTGCTCGTAAGGCTCGTTCAGGCCGTGGTATTTGGCCCATGTGCCCTCGCGCAGCAGGAACCTTGACAGCGCCGCCCTGGCAGCGTTGGCAGTGAGGGTATTGTCGCCGTCGTCGAAGTCGCCTATGTTGGCTATGGCGTACTCAAGGCAGCTGATGATGTTCTCGGCCACCTCGGCGCGCGGCGTGCGCGGCCCGTAGGTCTCCTCGCTGCTCTCGTTTATGACCTTGTCTATCCATGGCACGTCGCCAAAGCGGTCGATGAGCTCCATGTACCACCACGCCTTGAAGAAGTAGCCCACGGCTCGCCAGTGTGCCGCCTCTTTCTCGCTCAGCACGCCGTCGTCGAGGTGGCTGAGCATGATGTTGATGCGGCGTACGTAGGTGAAGTCCCAGCCTCCGCCCGATGTCGTTTGTGTCACCGTGCGGTAGGCGTAGGGGTTGTAGCTGTTGTCGCGGCTCGTTACCAGTCCGCCATAGAAGTCGCCGTAGAATTGCGACTGCACCACGCAGTTGCTGAAGTTGGTGCGTATGTTGGTATTGGTGAACAGCGCGTAGCACGGATACATGAAGGCCTTGAAGTTGTCGTATTCCAAAAAGGCAGTGGCTTCGGTCAGGTCGGTTTTTGGAACCTTCTCGAGGAAATCGTCGTTGCAGCTCGTCATGGCGAGCGACGCGGCCAGCGCGGCGGTGGCGAATATCTTGATGTTCATTGTGATTTTTATTTTTGGGTATGGTTTTTAGAATGTGATGTTAGCGCCTACGGATATCGTGCGGTAGTAAGGGTAGTCCCACACTATGGAGTTGCTGGTGTTGCCCTCTGGGTCGTAGCCCTTTGGCAGGCTTGATATCGTGGCGAGGTTCTCTATGCTGACATAGACGCGCGCCTGCTCCATGAATGCCTTCTTCACAAGGTTGCGCGGCAGCGTGTAGCCGAGCGTGATGTTCTTCACGCGCAGATAGGCGGCGTTTTGCAGGTACTTGTCGCTCACGCGGGTGTTGGAGCCCACGTTGTTGCCCTGGTCGTATATGCGGAACAGTTTGGCGTTGGGGTTCTTCGCCACCATGTAGTCGGGGCTTTCAGGATCGTAGCTCTTGGCTGTCCAGTAGTCGGTCTGGTTGTAGAATATCGGTTGGAACACGGCATCTGACGAGCCTGCCCCGGCAAACGGGAATATTGCCGAGCCCGAGAGCCAATAGTCGCGCTTGCCCACGCCCTGCAGGCGCACGTCGAGGCTGAAGCCCTTGTAGCTTGCGCCAAGGTTGGCGCCAAACTGATAGCGCGCGCGGTTGTTTCCTATCACCTTGCGGTCGCCCGGGTCGCTCACGGTGCCAGCTCCCGTGTTTATGATGCCGTTGCCGTCGAGGTCTTTGAATTTCTCGTCGCCGGGCTGCACCTTAACGCCTTGGATGGACGTAACGCCCTCTTTCAATGTCCACACGCCGCGCTTGGCGTCGTCGGCCACGAAGTCGTCGATGGTGTAGTAGCCGTCAGACTCATAGCCCCATATCTCTCCGAGCTTCTGCCCCACGTAGTAGTCGCTGAGCAGTCCCGACTCGTTGTTGTATTTCTTTATCTTTGCGGTGTTGTCATATATGTTGAACCCGATGTTGTAGTTGAAGTCGCCGATGTGGTCACGCCATGTCAGGTTCAGCTCCCATCCGTTCGACGTAAGGTCGGCTACGTTCTGCAAAGGTGCCGAAGCGCCCACCACGCTTGGTATCTCTATGCCTGCCGCGAGCATTCCGTTGGTGCGGCGGCGATAGAGGTCGAAGGTGACTTGCAGGCGGTTCTTCAGGGCCGTGAGGTCCACGCCGAAGTTCATGGTATTGACCGTCTCCCATGTGAAGCTGCTGCTCACGAGTCCGGGCGATGATATCGTGCTTACCTTGTCGTTGCCGTCAAGCCACACTGTGCTAGGCCCCACTGTCATTGTCGGCAGAAACTGGTATGGGTTGATGTTTTGGTTGCCTATCGAACCATAGCTGGCGCGGAACTTCACGTCGTCGAGCCATGTGTGCGACCATTCCATGAACTTCTCTTGCCCGAGGCGCCAGCCCACCGACACCGATGGGAAGAAGCCGAAGCGGTCGTTCTTGGGGAATTTGGATGATCCGTCGTATCTGCCGTTTACCTCAAGCAGGTAGCGGTCCATGAACGCGTAGTTGAGGCGCGCGAAGCCGCTGCGTATGGAATATTCCGAGTAGCTGTCGGTGATGGTCTTGTCGCCCGTGCCGCCCGCGAACGATGGTACCGAAGGCGTGGTCTGTCCCTTCACCTGACCGTAGAACGACTTGTATGCGTAGCTCTCCTGGTTGAAGCCGGCCATTGCCTTGAACGAGTGCTCGCCCCAGCGGTGCTCATAGTTGGAGAAGATGTTCAAGGCATTGTAGCGTGTCTGCGTGTCCTGCATGTTATAGTAGTCCTGTCCCTCTTCCACCGACCACTTGGCCGCGAGCTGCGTGTCGGCAAAGCGGAAGCGGCCTGAGTACATGTGCGAGTCTACATCCTTCTTGTCGAAGGTGTATTCGGCTGTTATGGTCCAGTCTTTCAGCGGCTTGAATACGGAGCGTGTGGAGACGCGCGTCACTGCCGTGTTCGTGTACGACACGGGTGCGAGGAGCAGCATATTTACCGGAGTCTGCGACGGAAGGTCTTCTTCGATGCCGAGTATCGAGCCGGGGATGTTGCCCTCTGGGTAGTAGCTCACGAGGCGAGTGGAATAGAATCCGTTCATGTTGCCCACGTTTTGCGGGCTCTTCTTGTCGGCGTCGGTATAGAGCAGGCTCACTTCCTGCGTGAACCACTTGTTGACATCAGCCGAGACGAAGGCCGATATGTTCTTGCGGTAATAGGTGTCCTTGTTGGTCTTGAGCGGGCCGTTCTCGCGGCTCAAACCCGCAGACATGCGGAAGCGTATGCGGTCGGAACCGCCCGAGATGGAAATGTTGTGGTTGTTCAGCGCGCCTGTCGTGAGAAGGTTCTTGTACATGTTTTTCTCGCTGAGCCAATAGACGCGCCCGTCCTCGTCTTTCAGTATGCCGTCGCCCACGGTGTTGAGCGAGCTGGGGTTCTGCTTGTACTGCTGCAGGTAGTCGCGCCACTTGGATACGTCGCCGTTGCCAGCCCAATAGGAGTTGGTATAGCCAGCCTCCATGTAGGCGTCGAGGTATTCGGTGAGCGACGATTGTTCGAGCACGTTGAGCGAGCTCTCCCAACCCACGTTGAAGTTATAGTTGAGGTTTATTTTCGACTTGTCCTTGGGACGCTTGGTGGTGACGAGAATCACGCCGCCTGCCGCGCGCGCTCCGTATATGGCGGATGAGGCGGCGTCTTTCAGCACCGACACGCTCTCGATGTCGTCTGGGTTGAGCAGGCTGATGTCGCCCTCAACATTGTCTATAAGCACGAGTGGCGAGCCGCCGTTGATAGACAGCGTACCACGGATGTTGAACGACTTTGATTGCCCGGGGCCAGTGCCGCCACCGATGGTGAGACCCGGCATGGCACCTTGCAACGCGGCTGCCGCGCTCGTGACAGGACGGTCGCCGAGAACGTCGGCCATCTTAACTTGCGATACCGAACCCGTGAGGTTCTCTTTCTTTTGGGTACCGAAGCCTACCACGACCACTTCCTCAAGCGTCTTGTTGTCCTCCGAGAGGGTTATGTTAAGCGGCGAGCCGTTCCAAACCACTTCTTTCGAAGTGAAGCCGATAAACGACACGACGATGTGGCTGCCACGCTTTACGTCTTTAATACTAAAATCGCCATTGACACCTGTCACGGTGCCAGTGGTGGTGCCTTTCACGACAACAGACACGCCAACGAGCGGCTCGCCGCTTGCGTCGAGCACGACACCCTTGCAAGGGGAAGCCTGCTGTTGCGTTTGTTGGAACGTTGAAGTCGACATGCTCGCGCTTGCCGGACAGGCAACGAGCGAGGCCATGAACAATGCAACCGGGAAAGTCTTGTTTTTCTTCATGTAGACAAACGGTTTTAGATGATTAGTTTAGTTATTTTAGATAATGGTTATTTCTCCGCGTTTTTGAAATATGGCACAAGTCTTACGTCGCCGTCGATGACGGTGCCTGGTATGGTGTATTCACCGTTGCGGAACTGCGACGCGCTGACGGTAGTCTCAGTCCAATTGTTCTCCGACTCTCCGTCAAGATTGCGTCCGTGGCGGATAACGAGCTTTGAGAAGCGGAACCCCGGTGCCGGGACTGCCTTCACGCCGAGCGGTTTGCCGCACACTGCCGTCTTGCCTGTCACGGCAGTGCCGTCGGAAAGCAATATGTCGCCGTTGAGACCTCCTCCCAGTTCGTCCACGCCACGGCTGAGGGCCACGCGGTCGCCTGTGGCAAATGTTTTAACCCTTGCCTTTGCGCTTGTCGTGAAGAATGGTTGCGCGTCGCCGCTAAGCACGATGTCGTCGATATACACGGCGAAGTCTGTCGTGAGGTTGTGGGGCGACGAGGCGTCGGGCACGACGAGAAGGTTGCGTATGGTAATGCCGTTGGATCCCGACACGGCGAACACGGCGTCGTTCCATTGGTTGGCTACGAGCGGTTGCGAGGCGGTGCTCCAAAACTGCTCTGTCAGGGGCGACTGGCTTGGGCGGTCGTCGCGGTTGCCGAGGCCGATGAGCATTGCCGGGCCAGCCTTGGGCGAGTAGATCTTCACGTGTATGTATTGCTTCTGCTTGGTCTGTGCGAAAGGTTCGCTAAGCCCTATCAACGCGCCAAATGTGTTGCTGCCGAAGCGCGACCGTTGCAGGGCGAGAATCTTCTTTGATGGGTTGGGCGCGAAGCCACGCACGGGGTCAGGAGCAGTCAGGTGGTTGTTGACGACACGCACGTTGGCTGGCAAGGTGCCGTCGCGGAACGGTGACGATTCCCACGTGTCGTATGCTCCCACAGAAAGGCAAGCCCCGTTGGTCTCGAAATCGCACAACTTGCGGTCGGTGGTCTGTGCCGAGACTGCAAGCGAAAGCGACATGGCAAGTGCCATGAATGACGGTATGATGAAATATCTTGAATGTCTCATTTCTTTTTTCCTTTGTTATTTGTTAAAACACTGAAAGGTTCTGTATCAATGGGCATGCCTTGCTGTCGTTTATCGTCACGCGCAGGGCGCGCACTGTATAGCCGTCGCCATAGCTGTTGGCGGTTGAGCCGTTGAGGGGTATTATGCGCTTGTAGCCTATGGTCGTCGTGGCTATGTCGGTGGCGCATGGCGTGAAGTTGACGCCGTCGTCGCTTGTCTCTATCGTGAACGAGCGCACACGCTGCCCCAGTTTGATATGCTCCATGAGTTGCACGTATCTTACGGTTGTCGGCTTGCTCCAAGTGAGCGTCACCGAGGCGCGTGTGGTGCCGTCGTTCGTGGCCCAGTAGGTGTCGGTGCGGCCGTCGGTAAGATTGCGTGGCGAATAGTTGCGATGCTGCCCCGCTGCACGTTCCTCGCTGACGCTTATCGCAGCCTTCCGTGCGAGGTCGTTGCCGAGGCGTGAGCGTAGCATGCTGCCCAATTCTGCCATTCGCTTTGCCGTGGCATCGGGTATGAGACCGTTCAAGTCGGGCGGCAGGTTGAGAATGAGCGTGGCGTTGCGTCCCACGGTTTCGAGATACATTTGGAACAGGCGTTCCGCCGACAGCACCTTCTCGTTCTTTTTCCAGAACCATCCGCCAATAGTGGCCTTTGCGTCGCTTTCGCCAGGGTGCCATTGCCATCCGTTTTCAGTGCCGCTCTCTCCATTGCCCATTGCCCAGCAAGTCTCGCCGGCATGTCCAGCCTCGTTGCCTATCCAGCGCACCTCGCCGCCTACGCCCCACATTATTACATTAGGCAGAAGCTTGTGAATGGAGTCGCGCAGGTTGGGGATGTCGTAGAATGTCTGCGCATTGTCTATCTTGCGGTATCCCGTAGTCCCTTTCCCGCCGTAGGCACCGCCATAGTAGCCGGCGTGGTCTCCGCCTGTGGCGCCGTCAAACCACATCTCAAACTGGTCGCTGCCGTATTTCGCCAGTTCCACGCATTGTGGCAAAAACACCTTCTTGGCGTAGTTGTCGGTGTAGTTGCCGTCGGCGTCCTGCTCGCCCCAGTACTTGCTGCTCAAGTCCCATGGCGACACGTAGAAGCCGTATTTCATCTTCAGTTTGCGTGCGGCGTTGGCGAAGTCGCGCGGAATGTTGGTCTTGCGCGCGTTGTCGGTGGCTGAACTCAGCACGCTATGGGTGGTGGTGGCTGTGGGCCACAGGCAGAAACCGTCGTGGTGTTTCACCACGGCAATGCCTCCTTTCATGCCTGCCGACTTCGCCACGCGTAGCCATTGCGCTGGGTCGGGTACGCGAGTTGGCGCGAATGTTGCCTCGTCTTCAGTGCCGTCGCCCCATTCCTTGCCGGTGTAGGTGTCCATTCCATAGTGGAAGAACGCGTAAAACTCAGTCTCGTTCCAAAGCATTTGCCTGCGGCTAGGCAGTGGAAATACCGGGCGCGGCGTGTTGTCGGGATTGGCAACCTTATACTGCGTCAGCTCGAACTCGGTTTGGCTTGACTGTGCCAAAGCCGTGGCAGGAGACGACAAGAAGCATAATCCACTCAAGAGTAAATAGTGAATGTTCATATTGCAATAGTTTTGGTTTTATGCAGTAATAATCAAATAAGCATTATCGAAAGGCATTGCAAAAATACGCATAAAATCTGAAAAACTCGCATCTTCTGGCGGTGTTTTTCTTCTTACGCCTAAAATCCTTGCTAAGAAGCCTTACTTGAAATCCGGTATTTGATGTTACATTGTTGTGAATTGTTCGCCTCGGCAAGCCGACATATAGGAAAAAGCCTTAACTTTGTGGGAAAAATACACTAGACCATGACACGAAGGTTCTCCATCGGCAGAAAGATATATGTGAGCGTGCTGTCGCTTTTCCTCATATTCGCCATTGCTTTCATTGTGTTCCAGCAGTATCGTGAGCGGCAATATAAGGTTGAGACACTGACGTTGCGTCTGCAAGGCTGCAACGACCAGCTCCACGATGCCTTGATGTTCAACCACGACAGCGACATGGGCGACTTCCTTCGCAAGTATCTTCGCAAGGGCTCCTTCCGCAATCTCAGGGTGACGGTAATCAGCGCGTCGGGCAATGTGCTCTACGACTCCAGCACCGACTTCCGCACCATGGCAAACCATGCCAAGCGGCCCGAGGTGGCAGAGGCCTTGAAGACGGGCTTTGGCTCGTCGGTAGACCGCAACAGCAACACCCTTGGCGGCGACTATTTCTATTGCGCCACATATTATAAGCGTGAGGGCTACGTGGTCCGTTCTGCCCTGCCTTACGACATCGACTTGGCCAAGAGCCTTCGTGCAGACCTGCATTATATATGGTTCTCCATCTTCGTGGTCATCTTGCTCACCATCGTGCTCTATCGGTTCACCAACCGCATTGGAGGCAACATAACCAAGCTCAACGAGTTTGCCACTCGCGCCAGTTCCCGCGGATTCTCTTTCGACAAGGATTGGAACGAAGTGCTCGGAGGGTTCTCCAACGACGAGCTTGGCGACACCGCCGAACGCATAGTGAAGCTTTACCTTCGCCTGAAAAAGACGCAGCAAGAGCAGAGCGTCCTCAAGCGGGAACTAACCCAAAACGTGGCGCACGAGTTGAAGACCCCCGTGGCGAGCATACAGGGATATTTGGAGACCATTCTCGGGCATCCCGGCATGGACCCCAAGACTCGCGACAACTTCCTGGAGCGGTGCCACGTGCAGAGCGAGCGTCTCGCGGCGTTGCTCAACGACATGTCTACGCTCAACCGTCTCGACGACGGTGCCGAGATGATGGTGTTCGCCGAGATTGACGTGGCGGGAATCATACGCACGGTGGAGCTTGAGAGCAAGTTCGCGCTTGAGCAGAAAGGCATGACCATGACGTGCGACATACCCGAGGAGATGGTTATTCATGGCAATGAGGGCTTGATATACAGCATCTTCCGCAACCTTGCCGACAATGCCATTGCCTATGCCGGCGCCAATACCCACATAGATCTCAAGGCGAGTCGCTGCCAAGGCGGTTGGCAATTCGCCTTCCGCGACAACGGCGTCGGCGTTTCTGAGGAGCACCTCTCGCGCCTGTTCGAGCGTTTCTATCGCGTGGACAAGGGCAGGAGTCGCAAGATGGGGGGGACGGGTCTCGGACTTGCCATCGTGAAAAACGCCGTGCGCGTGCATGGGGGCAACATCAGCGTCCACAACAATCCCGACGGTGGCTTGTGCTTCGAGTTCTCGCTCAAGGACTGAACCGTAAAATGTAATATTTTTGTAACATTGATGTAAGGCGGCTGTAATACGCGGTAAGTAATTTTGCATGCAGAATTATTAATTACAGTTTTAGTTTTATGGAGACAATTTATTTATGCATTGTCATCTTTCTCCTCTGCCTTGCAGTCTTCGACCTCTTTGTGGGGGTGAGCAATGATGCCGTTAATTTCTTGCAGTCGGCGGTTGGCGCCCGAGTTGCCACGTTTCGCACCATTCTCATTATCGCATCGCTCGGCGTGGCGATAGGTGCCGTCATGTCGACGGGCATGATGGACGTTGCCAGGCATGGCATCATGGTGCCGTGCCATTATTCATTCCATGAGGTGATGACGATTTTCCTTGCCGTCATGGTGACCGATGTCATAGTGCTCGACATGTTCAACACCCTCGGAATGCCGACATCTACCACTGTTTCGCTAGTCTTCGAGCTCCTCGGTGGCACGGCGATGCTCGCCTTCCTGAAGGTTGTGGCCGACGACAGCATTAGCTATGGCTCACTGCTCAATTCAGACCAGGCGTTGAAGGTGATTATTGCCATCTTCGTTTCCGTGGCAATCTCCTTTGTCGTGGGTATGGTGGTGATGTGGATAAGCCGCGTGGTGTTCACGTTCAACTTCTCGAAGCACAGCCGCTATTCGATAGCCATCTTCGGAGGCGTGGCGTTCACCGCCCTGGCCTACTTCATCTTCCTCAAGGGAATAGGCAAGAGCCCCTACATACCAAAGAACATTAGCGACTATATCAACGAGAACACCAATATGCTGTTGGTGTACACCTTCATTGGCTCAGCCATCGTTACGGAGGTTCTCCACCTTTGCAAGGTCAACATCTTCAAGGTTACCGTGCTTTTGGGCACTTTCGCCCTGGCAATGGCATTCGCGGGCAACGACCTCGTAAACTTCATAGGCGTGCCTCTCGCCGGCCTCGACTCTTACAACGACTTCACAACCAACGCCGCTGGCGCGAGTGCAGACAGCTTCATGATGAGCTCGCTCATGGAGAGCGCCAAGACTCCACCTTACTATCTCTTCGCCGCAGGCGCCATCATGATTATTGCCATGGCCACGTCGAAGAAGGCGCGAAACGTGATCAAGACCTCGGTAGACCTTTCCCGTCAGGACGAGGGCGACGAGATGTTCGGATCAAGCCGTGCCGCCCGTGCCATGGTGCGCTTCGTGCAGTCGATGATAGAGAGCGTGGTCTACCTCGTGCCTGTGTCGGTGCGCAAATGGATCAACTCCCGTTTCGATACCTCAGCCAAGCCTGTCGACGACGACGAGAAGGGTGAGGGAGCGGCTTTCGACATAGTGCGCGCCGCGGTCAACCTGGTGATTGCATCCATGCTTATCACGTTCGGTACCAACCACAAGTTGCCGCTGTCAACAACCTACGTAACCTTCATGGTGGCAATGGGTTCAAGCCTTGCCGACCGTGCCTGGAGCCGCGAGAGCGCCGTCTTCCGTGTCACTGGCGTGCTGAGCGTCATAGGCGGATGGTTCATAACCGCTGGCGTGGCGTTCGCAACTTGTGCCCTCGTAGCCCTCTGCATGTGGTATGGCGGATTCTTGGTGCAATTCGTCTTCATCGCACTCGTCATGTTCCTCCTCTGGAGAAGCAACCGTCAGTATAAGAAGAAACGTGAGCAGACAAAGACCGAGGACGACAGCTTCCGCTTGATGATGCGCACCCGCGACAAGGAAATCGTTTGGGAGATGCTTTGCAACCACGTGCGCGACACCCAGGCCAAGACCTGCAAATATGTGCTGGAGCAATACAACAATCTGCTCGACGGGTTCAACTCGCAGAAGGTGAGCGGCTTACGCAAGACGGATACGGGTCTGCGCAAACGTCTTGACTTGCTGAAGAAGCTTCGCAGGCAGGAACTCCTTGCCCTGAAGCGCTCGCCATTGGAGATAGCCGCAGAGAAGAACACATGGTTCCACATAGGCGTGAACAGCGACCAGCAATTCATCTATACCCTTCGCCGTATGCTCGCTCTGGTGAAAGAGCACGTGGATAACAACTTCAACCCCGTGCCGGAGGAATATGTCAAGGAATATGAGCCGATAAGGAATTCGGTCAACGACTTGATGAAGATGACGTGCGACGAGATAGAGACCAACCGCTACGACCAATACCGCAGCATCCTCGCCGAGGCCGACGCTTGCAAGGACCAGCTGTCCGTGATACGCAAGGTACACCTCAACCGCATACAGACGGCTGCCGACAACAAGAACCTGCAGGTAGACATGGTTTACCTCAACATCCTGCAGGAGACGCAGCAGCTCCTGAGCGTCATGCGCCACCAGTTGCGCTCGGCTAAGAAGTTCATGGAAAACTAATTAAGCATAATCTTCAATAGGAATCAGTAAAGAAAAGAGTGGGAGAGGCCAATGGCTTCTTCCACTTTTTTCGTGTTTTTTATCTCGCGTTATTGAATATTTAGCTAACTTTGTCAACACGTAATCACTGCAATATGAAAATACAGGAAGGCAAGATGCCCTTCAAGGGCTTTGAGACATATTATCGCGTCGTGGGCGACGAGACGGCAAACCCTCCGTTGCTGCTCTTGCATGGAGGGCCAGGCTCGACCCACAACTATTTTGAGGTGCTCGACAGCCTTGCGGAGTCGACTCATCGGCAAGTCATCTCCTACGACCAGCTCGGTTGCGGCGAGAGTTTCGTGGAAGGTCACCCTGAGCTGTGGACACTGCAAACATGGATGGACGAGCTTGACGCCTTGCGCGCTTGGCTCCACCTCGACAAGGTCCATCTGCTTGGGCAGTCGTGGGGCGGCATGCTCATCATAGCCTATCTCATAGACCGCAAGCCAAGCGGAATAGTCTCCGCCATACTCTCCAGCACGCTCTCTTCCAGCGCGTTGTGGAGCCACGAGCAGCACCGCCTCATCTCGTTCATGCCCCAAGAAGAGCAGGAGGCGATAGCCAAGGCGACAAAGTCGGGACATTTCGACGATGCCGATTATCTGAAAGCCAACGACCATTACACCGCGCTTCACGCGTGCGAGATAACCGCCGACAGCCCCGAGTGCCTGCGCAGGAAGAAAAGGTTTGGCACGGAGTCGTATATAGAGGCATGGGGGCCAAACGAGTACACGCCGACAGGCTCGCTCAAGGATTTTGACTACACCGCCCAGCTCAACACCATCCATACGCCGACATTGGTCATAAGCGGCACCAACGACGAATGCACGCCATTGATAGCCAAGACCATGCACGATGGCATAGAGGGCTCGGAGTGGGAACTGATGGATGGCGCGCGCCACATGACCTTCATAGACCAGACCGACAACTATAAGAGCGTCTTGGCAAGGTGGCTAAGCAGGACAGACGCTTGACAGATGGCGAGAACGCGAGAGAACCAAGATGTAACCTTATTGTAATATCGTTGAAATGCGTATGTAAAGCCGATTTTGTTATTTTGCAACATCATAGCATACAAGTATTGACATTTATTATAGAAACCATTTGCAAAAGAACATGGATAAGGAAGAAGTGACGCGTATTCTTGTTGTTGACGACGAGGAGGATCTCTGCGAGATTTTGAAGTTTAACCTTGAGGCTGAGGGTTACGAGGTGGACACGGCCAACTCTGGCGAGGAGGCCCTGGAGAAAGACGTTGCCGGCTATCAACTTGTCTTGCTCGACGTGATGATGGGCGGCATGAGCGGCTTTGCCGTTGCCCGCCGCATGCGTGAAAAGGAACGCACGAGGCTCGTGCCCATAATCTTCCTCACAGCCAAGGGCGCGGAGAGCGACAAGGTGACGGGGTTCAACCTCGGTGCCGACGATTACATCTCTAAGCCGTTCTCCATCCGTGAGGTTCTTCTCAGGGTGCGTGCCGTGCTGCGCCGCACCAGCGTGGGCAATGCCGACGCAGAGTTGGAAGAGCACCACTCGCTTGAGTTCAAGGGCCTCGTGGTAGACCTCGACCGCAAGACGGTGGCGGTGGATGGCGAAGAGGTGGAGTTTACCAAGACCGAGTTTGGCATTCTCTGCACGTTGCTTGAGCATAAGGGCAGGGTGTTCTCGCGCCACGACCTGATAAGGAAGATATGGCCAATGGACGTTATCGTGTCCGACCGCACCGTGGATGTCAACATCACACGCCTGCGCAAGAAGCTCGGTCCCTATGCCGACAACCTTGTCACGCGGTTGGGCTTCGGCTACTATTTCGACGCGTAGCGGCTCATATATAAAAAGAAGAGGTGAATATGAAACTAAATTCAAGTAAGGAGGAAAAACGTAAACATAAGATTCTTTTTGTTTGCCACGGCAACATTTGCCGCAGCCCGATGGCTGAGTTCATGATGAAAGAGCTCGTGAGGGAGCGCGGGCTCGACGACGAGTACGAGATAGACAGCGTGGCGACCTCCACAGAGGAGATAGGCAACGACATGTATCCGCCAGCAAAGCGATGCCTGCGTGCCCACGGCGTGCCGTTTGAGCATAGGGGCGCGAGGCAAATCACCAAGGCGGATTACGACTACTTCGACACCGTGCTTGTAATGGACAGGAACAACCTGCGTTGGCTCAAGATGCTTGGCTTCGACGACAGAGACGCGAAGGTACGGCTGCTGATGTCGCTCGTCGGCGATGAGCGCGACGTGGCAGACCCTTGGTACACAGGCGATTTCGAGCGAACTTTCGACGATATAGCCACGGCGTTGCCGAGGCTTCTGCCGTGAATGGGGAACCGGAAATCATAATGCCTTCGTCATGCCAATTTAGGTCGGTTCGGCTTTACACTGGAATCCCGTTGGCTTTGCACTGGAATCCCGTTGGCTTTCCACTGGAAAGCCAACGGGATTCCAGCGTAAAGCCGAAAGGTGCAGATATCACGAAAGGATAGCCTATCGTTTTTAACCACGAAGTACACGAAAATCACGAAGACGCGATGGGTTGTTATTCGTCAGATTCGTGGTTCCTCAAAACAAAGCGGATTATAATGCTATTTTTATCCGAATTGAACCTCGTGCGTAATCGGCGAAGCCGACATCTTTAAAATCTTTTTAATCCGTGTGAAAAGAAAACATGGATGGGCACGGTGGTGCATTCGTCAGATTGGATAGATTCGTGGTTCATAAACCACCGATGCATTGTGTCGTTTG
>CAVKWN010000059.1:13437-20993 GCA_963660075.1 Lachnospiraceae bacterium | reverse complement strand
GATGAGATAGACCTTCTTAAGGGTCATATAATCTTCTTGAAGAACAAGGGTTACGAGGTGACACCTGTGTCTAATGGCACAGATGCCTTGGAAGAATGTGGCAAACACTCTTTCGACCTCATTATGCTCGATGAGATGATGCCTGGGCTTACAGGTCTTGAAACGTTACAGAAGATAAAGGAGATTCAGCCGCAGACTCCCGTGATTATGGTCACGAAGAGCGAGGAGGAAGACCTTATGGAACAGGCCATTGGCTCAAAGATAGCCGATTATCTCATAAAGCCAGTCAACCCTCACCAGATCTTGCTGTCGTTGAAGAAGAACATCCACAGGAAAGAGATAGAGAGCGAGGTGACGCAGATGACCTACCGAAGCGACTATCAGAAGATAGCAATGATGATAGACGGTTGCAAGGATTGGAACGACTGGATGAGCGTGTACCGTAAACTTACCAGGTGGGAAGTAGACCTTAGCACGGGAGCCAACGGAATGGCTGAGATGCTTGCCATGCAAAAGGAAGAGGCCGACTTGGGTTTCGCAAAATACATTAGGTCACATTACATGGAATGGATGGATGCCATCTCCGCAAGGCTAAAGGGAAAACACGCAAGTGTCTCTTGCCCGTTTATGAGCCAAGATGTGTTCAAGGACAAGATATTTCCATTGATAGACAAGGGCGAAAAAGTGTTCATGATAGTAATTGACAATTTCCGGTGGGATCAATGGATAATGCTGGCAAAGGAAATTGGCGATCGTTTTGACATGCAAGAGGAAATGTATATGAGCATTCTTCCCACGGTGACACAGTATGCGCGCAATGCCATCTTCTCAGGCTTGATGCCAAACAAGATAGCCCAAATGTTTCCAGAACTTTGGGTCGATGAGGACGAGGAAGAGGGAAAGAACCTTAATGAGGAACCGCTGATACATACGCAGATTGAGCGATTTCGCAGGCACGACAAGTTCAGTTATAACAAGATCAACGACTCTGATGCCGCGGCAAAATTGTTGCAACAATTCAATGCGTTAAAGGAAAATGACCTTAATGTAGTGGTTATCAATTTCATAGATATGCTTTCCCATGCTCGCACGGAGTCGAAAATGGTGCGCGAGTTGGCAAACAACGAGAGCGCTTATCGTTCTATAACTATTTCGTGGCTGCGTCACTCGGTCATTGCCGACTTGTTCAGGATGCTTGCCGACACCGACTACACCGTGGTGTTGACAACCGATCATGGCTCCATAAGATGTTCGAAACCGCTTAAGATAATCGGTGACAGGAATACCAACACTAACCTTCGATACAAGCTTGGCAAGAACCTCGCTTACAATTCAAAGGAAGTATTTGCCATCAAGGAGCCCCAAAAGGCTTTCTTGCCGTCGCCAAACATCAGCACGTCTTATGTCTTCGCTTGTGGCAACAGCTTCTTCGCTTATCCTAACAATTACAACTATTACGTGTCTTACTATAAAGACACGTTCCAACACGGCGGTATCTCCATGGAGGAGATGCTTGTGCCGCTGATAACCATGAAGGCTAAATGATTTTTCTGATAAGGCAATAAGCTTTTATTTCCGCAATTGTTCGGAGTAATAGTTTATTGCCTCTTTTGTTATCTTCACGGCTTCGTCCATGCCGCAATCGAGCTTGCCGCCGCTTGCGTTGAGATGCCCACCGCCGTTGAAGAACCGCTTTGCCATCTCCTCCACTGAGAAGTCGTCTACCGAACGGAGGCTTACCCATATGCGGTTGTCTATGCGGTCGTCCTCGCGAAGAGAAATGCTACACTTCATGCCTTTTATTTGCAACGGGATGTTGACAAGTCCCTCGCTGTCTCCGCGCACGTAGTGGAAATCCTTCATGTCCTTGCGTGTCATCGTATAGTAACTCGCGTGGAGGTCGTCCATAACGTTCAGCTTATGTGACATCAAGTACCCGCGCAGGCGTATAGCCCATGATGAATAGTTGTTGTAGACGTTGCGATAAATTTTGTCCTTGTCTATGCCCTTTGTGAGCAACTGGCAAATGATGAAGAAAATCTCCGGACGTGTGGAGTTGAATGTAAAGCCACCTGTGTCGGTCATCATGCCACAATAGCACGAAGAGGCGAACTTCTGTGTCATCTCGTCGAATCCGCCCATCTGCCAAACCAATCGGAACAGCAGCTCACAAGTGGAACTCGCCTCCGGAAATGACACTTTCACGGAGCAATTGATGTCGTTGCCTAAGTGGTGGTCTATCATTATCGTATCTGCCTTTGTGCTCATCAGCACTTCGCTCATATCGTCAACCCTTGAATACATGTTGAAGTCGAGGCAGACCACGAGGTCTGCCTGATGGAAAATCCGCTTGACATCATCGGTATGCTTGTCGAAACGAACTATTTTCTCTCTCCCTGGAAGCCAATTTAGGAAATCGGGAAAGGCGTTGGGAACCACTATGGCCGACTCCTTGCCGAAATGCCCCGAGAGATATGCGTTCATGGCAAGGCACGCCCCTATGGCATCCCCGTCGGGACGCGTATGGCACACAAGTACAATGTTGTTGGCGTTGTTTATCTTGTTTTGCAGAAGTGTTATGTCATTAGCTGACAGCAGATCCAAATTCATAATTTTGTATTAACGGTTTTATTCCAATAGGAGTTTATAGGTTGTTCAAGCAAATACTTCATCCATCAGCACGTCGTTCTCGTCAGTGGGAAGGACATCCAAGACCTGGAATGGGAAGCATAGTCCCATCTTGTAAACCGATGGCATCTTTGCCAACAGCCGGTCGTAATAGCCCCTGCCCCTGCCGAGTCTTTCGCCGTCTAACGTAAAGGCAATGCCCGGAATGATGGCGAGGTCTATGGACTCATATTGCGTGAACGGCTCTCCCTCAGGCTCAAGGATGTTGTATCTCTCCGACATTCGCATGCTCAACTTGCCCTTATACCTTACCAGCTCCAGCTCTTCCTCGTTTTTCATGCGTGGCAGAAGCACGTGTCGCCCCTGCTTGTGGAGCGACGCTATGAGTCCATGAGTGTTGACCTCGTCGGGCATGCTGTTGTAAAGAAAGACAGTGTGCGCCGCATGATAGAGGTGATGCTTCTCGAGCTTGAGGGTGATGTCCATCGATTGCTCGATAAGTTGGTCAGCACTGAACCTTTTTTTTTGCTCTTTTATGATTTGCCTCAGTGTGTGCTTGTCCATTACGTCTGTCATTTTCCAGCTTTGTTCCCAGGTTTCTTAGGGAAAGCCTCATTGCGAGCAAACACTCCCATAGCCGTTTTTATCACCAGGTCGTCGTCGTTGAGATACTCATCGAGGGCTTGCTCGTTCAGCATATTGTAGATTATTCGCCCATTGATATATTTCTCCAGCAGATTGTGACTCTTCTTTATGAGCAAGTTGCGGCGTTGCAAGCCATTCTTGTCTGCATAGTTGACAAACTGCCCAACGGTGTTCTGCTTCTTGAGATAGTCGGCAAGTTGCAGCATCTGCTTGAAGTCTTTCATCTTTTGGCGGTTGTTGTCGGTGTAGGTGAAGGCGAACTGCAGGATAAGTCCGCTCATTGCCGCTTCCTTATAATAAGATGTTATGCCCGTGGTATCCTCCGGCACGAAGATGTCGGGGGTTATGCCGCCACCGCCATATACAACCCTGCCAATCTTGGTGTGATAAGCCGGACCGGTATGCTTGATGCTGTCGCGCGAGAAGTACTCTCCGTGTTGGTAACGCTCCAAAAGGTCTTGGGCGTAATCTTGGTCATCGCCATAAACATAAGGCTTCTGTATGCATCGGCCAGAAGGTGAGTAGTAGCGCGCTATGGTCAAGCGGATGAGCGAGCCGTCGGAGAATGGAATTTGCTGCTGAACGAGACCCTTGCCAAAAGAGCGTCGGCCTATAACGGTGGCGCGGTCGTTGTCTTGCATTGCTCCGGTAAATATCTCCGATGCCGACGCGGAGCCTTCGTTGATGAGTACCACGAGCGGAATGCTCTGGTAAGCCCCATGCCCGTCCGAGGTATAATCATGTCTTGGCGACTTGCGTCCCTGCGTGTAGACAATGAGACGCTTGGCTGGCAAGAACTCGTTTGCCATCTGCACTGCGCTCTGCAAGTAGCCGCCGGGGTTGTCGCGCAAGTCGATTACCAAGTTCTTAAATCCTTCTTGCTGAAGGTTGGCCAAAGCCACGAGCAGCTCCGGATATGTCTTTTCTCCAAAGTTTTTCACCTTGATATATCCCGTTTTGTCGTCGATCATATATGTCGCGGTGATGGTCTTTGTGGGAATCTCGGCACGCGTGACGGTAAAGTTCACTATGCCTTTTTTGCCATAGCGTTGCACTCCGATTTTTACTTTCGAGCCCGAAGGTCCCTTGAGATGGCGCATGGCCTCTTCGTTGGTCACTTGCTTGCCCACGAACTTCTTTCCGTCAACATACACGATCTTGTCTCCGGCAATGATGCCGGATTTCTCGGCGGGACCGTTCTTTATCACGTTTTGTACCCGAATGGTGTCTTGCCTGATAACAAACTCTATGCCCACTCCCGAGAAGCTTCCGTTGAGATCGTCGTTTGCCGCTTGAGCGTTCTTCGCCGAGATGTATACCGAGTGAGGGTCAAGCTCAGAGAGTATGGTAGGTATCGCCTTGTCGACAAGTGAGTCTATGTTTACCTTGTCCACGTATTGGTCGTCAATGATCCGGAGCAAGTTGTTGAGCCTGCTCGAGCCATTGTTGACAATCGTCAGCCTGTTGCCTGAAAAGTGATTGGCGTAGAACGACCCAATCATGATGCCCAACACCATGCATAACGCCATGAGCAAGGGCATGAAACGGTATTTATTCTCTTTCTTCATTTTCTTTTCCGGGGAGTGTGTCTCCTATAAATTCTGTCTCCACACCTGCCCTGTTGAGCAGTTTAATGCCATCATCGAGCCTGTATTTCTCTCCGTAGACCACGCGTCGTATGCCGGCTTGGATGATCAGCTTCGAGCATTCTATGCAAGGAGAGGCGGTGACATAGAGTGTGGCATCCTCGCCGCTGTTGGTGCTGCGGGCAAGTTTGGTAATGGCGTTGGCCTCCGCGTGGAGCACATATGGCTTTGTGACGTTGTTGTCGTCTTCGCATACGTTCTCGAAACCGCTTGGCGTGCCGTTGTAGCCATCGCTTATGATGGTCTTGTCTTTCACCACGAGCGCGCCCACCTTACGGCGTTTGCAATAAGAGTTCTCCGCCCAGATATGCGCCATTCGCAAGTAGCGGCAATCCAATTGGTGCTTCTTGTCCTCTTCTTCCATCATATTATATAATGTGTCAGTTTATATATCGCTCATTTCTTTATCCCGTTGCGCTCGAGCAGTGCCTCTATGGTAGGCTCTTGCCCACGGAATTGCTTATAAAGCGTCATGGGATGCTCCGTTCCGCCACGCGACAGTATGCAGTCGCGGAAGCGTTGAGCCGTGGGCTGGTTGAAAATGCCCTCTTTCTTGAACACCGAGAAGGCATCGGCATCGAGCACCTCTGCCCACTTGTAGCTGTAATAACCTGCGGCGTATCCTCCAGCCATGATGTGCGAGAATTGTACGGTCATGCACGTGTTGGGCAGTTGCTTGGTTATCATGGCATCTTTCCAAGCGTGTTTCTCGAAAGGCACGATGTCGTCGGTAAACGGATGCGCCATGGTGTAATAGGCCATGTCGAGCAGTCCGAAGCTCACCTGCCTCAAACACGCGTAGGCCACGTTGAAGTTGCGGCTCTTCATTATGCGCTCTATCAGCTCGTCGGGGATAGGCTCACCCGTCTTGTAGTGGAAGGCGAACGTGTGGAGGAACTCAGGCTCCACGGCATAGTTTTCCATAAACTGCGAGGGCATCTCAACGAAGTCCCACCACACGTTGGTGCCCGAAAGGCTTTCAAAACGCGTGTTGGCGAACATGCCATGCAGCGAGTGCCCGAACTCATGGAGGAACGTCTCCACCTCGCCAAGCGTGAGCAACGCAGGCTTTGTTTCGGTTGGCTTTGTGAAGTTGGTCACCACGCTGACGTGTGGTCTCACGTTCTTACCTTCCCTTGTGATCCATTGTCCTTGGAACTCAGTCATCCACGCTCCGCCTTGCTTGCCCTCACGCGGGTAGAAGTCGGCATAGAACACGGCGAGAAAGCTTCCGTCCTTGTCGAACACCTCATAGGCTTTCACGTCGGGATTGTAGACAGGTATGTCCTTGTTTTCCTTGAACGTTATGCCGTAGAGTCGGTTAGCAAGCCCGAAAACACCCTTTATCACGTTGTCGAGCTGGAAATATGGTCTCAACATCTCCGCGTCGAGGTTGTATCTTTCCATCTGCAACTTGTGTGAGTAGAACGAGAAGTCCCACGGCTCCAGCTTGAAGTCGTCGCCTTCCATCTTGCGAGCCTCCTCTTCTATGGCTTTCACTTCCTCCATTGCTGTAGGCTTGTAAGCGTCTATGAGGTCGTATAAAAGCTTGTATACCGTCCTCGTGTTGCTTGCCATTCGATGTTTGAGCACGTAGTCGGCAAAGGTGTCGAAGCCAAGCAACTGCGCTATTTCGCGCCGGAGGTTCACTATCTTCTTGCATATCTCCAAGTTGTTGGCATCGTTGTCGTGCGTACACTCCGTGTTGCGTGCCATGTAGAGTTGTTTCCTCAAGTCGCGTTGCGTAGAGTAGGTCATGAATGGCGAGTAGCTCGGATAATCGAGCGTGAACACCCATCCTTCGACTCCCTTCTCTTTAGCGGTTTGGGCAGCCATGTCCACTGCTGTGTCTGGCAGCCCGTCGAGTTGCGCCTTGTCGGTAATATGCAAGGTGAAGGCCTTGTTCTCCTTGAGCAAGTTCTGCGAGAATTGCAATGAGAGCATCGACGCTTCCTCGGTTAGTTTCCTCAACTTGTCTTTGCCGCTTTCGTCGAGCAGCGCGCCGCTGCGTACGAATGAGTCGTATTCCTTTTCGAGCAACGTGTTTTCCTCGGGTGTCAGCTCACGATGGTTCTCGTAAACGCTTTTCACCCTCGCGAAGAGCTTTGGGTTGAGAGTTACGTCATTGGCATGCTTTGTCAATATCGGGCTCAGCTTTTGTGCCAACGACTCCATCTCGGGATTTGTCTCGGCGCTCATCAAGCACGAGAACGCGTTGGAAACACGGTCAAGCAAGTCGTAGTAGTGCTCGCCCTTGGTCTTGTCTGTCCACGCTATGGTGTTGTCGAATGTTGGCGGCTCCGGGTTGTCCACTATTTTCGCTATCGCCTCATCGTCGCGACGTATGCCTTCGATAAACGCAGGCTCAAAATCCTCGAACCGGATCTTGTCAAACGGCACCGTATTGTGTGGGGTGCCGTAGGGTTGCATAAATGGATTCAGTCTGTTTGTCGTAGTTTCCGTTGCGTTATTTTGCGTGCTTTCGCTATTCATCATTTAGCTAATTAATTTCGTTTTACAAAGTTAGCACATATTTTTCAACCATCCAAGAACTATTTATCCTATTTTTATGGAAAGCGCTATCAAGACAGGCGTTTTTGGTGTTATGAATGTGTTTTTTGCCTTTGTTAAATGGGG
>CAVKWN010000059.1:12203-13363 GCA_963660075.1 Lachnospiraceae bacterium | reverse complement strand
CATTCCAGTGCAATGGCAACGTCATTCCAGTGCAAAGCCGAGGCCGTTTAAAAAGCGGATAATTCGCGATGAAATCACGATTTCTCAATCATGTGATTAAAACATTTGCATTGTCTGATTTTTTTTGTAACTTTGCACTTATATGTAAAATCGGTTATTGACTGACTAAAAATAGGGAAATCCGTAGAAATGTTGGAAAAGTCAAGTAAAATTTATATTGCCGGCCACCATGGTCTTGTTGGTTCCGCAATTTGGAATAATCTCAAACAGCGTGGGTACGACAACCTTGTTGGGCGAACCCACAGTGAGCTGGACCTCACAGACCAGTTGGCCGTTGGACGTTTCTTTGACGAGGAACAGCCTGATGCCGTCGTTCTTGCCGCTGCTTTTGTTGGCGGAATAATGGCGAACTCGCTTTATCGCGCCGACTTCATCATGCAGAACATGAAGATTCAATGCAATGTCATAGAGCAGGCGTACAAGCACCATGTGAAGAAACTTCTCTTCCTTGGCTCTACTTGTATATACCCCAAGAACGCTCCGCAGCCAATGAAAGAGGAAGCCTTGCTGACCTCGCCACTGGAGTATACCAACGAGGAATACGCCATATCGAAGATAGCGGGGTTGAAGATGTGCGAGAGCTACAATCTCCAGTACGGCACCAACTACATTGCCGTGATGCCCACCAACCTTTATGGTCCCAACGATAATTTCCACTTGGAAAATTCGCATGTCATGCCAGCGATGATGCGCAAGGTTTTCCTCGCCAAGCTACTTCACGAAAACGACTGGGAAGCCATTCGCCACGACATGAACCTGCGCCCTGTCAACCCCACAGACAAGCTGCGCGCCATTATTGGCGAGGGCAATGTAGACGGCGACAACTCGAAGGAACGCATAGAGAAAACGCTTGCCTTCTACGGGATAGAGGACAACAAGGTGACGCTGTGGGGTGACGGCTCGCCTTTGAGAGAGTTCCTTTGGTCGGAGGACATGGCTGACGCCTCCGTTCACGTATTGCTCAACGTGGACTTCAAGGATAACATTGGCATAGAGAAATATTCAAGCGTGTTCTACGGAGCCAAGACAGATGGTGCGGTAAACCGCAACAATTCAGAGGGTCGTGGTGGCGCGATACCTTCCCTCGGCGAGATTCGCAA
>CAVKWN010000059.1:0-11973 GCA_963660075.1 Lachnospiraceae bacterium | reverse complement strand
AAGAAACTATGAAACAGGATCTTTATATTCTCGTCGCGGTCTTTGTCGTAATCCTGGTAATTCTCGTTTGGATGGGATTCAGGATGATCATGAGCCTCAAGCGGACGACACGTAGGCGCAAGATTCGCCGGCAAGAATGGATAGAGCGAATCAACGTCCGCAAGAACGATGCGTAGGCATAATTTGGTTTGGTGTATTCGAATATTATGAGTATTGGCAACATGAAATGTTTTTCTCTTACCTTGCTATTCAGCCTTCTCGGTCTGGCGTCGTTCGCGCAAGGCGAGCATGTGGAATGCGAGGACACCTGCCGGCATATTCACGGTATAGACCTGAGCCACTATCAAGGCACCGTGTTCTGGGAGACCGTCGGCAAAAGCAAGATGGCGTATGTTTACCTCAAGGCCACAGAGGGTGGCACGAGAATAGACGACAAATACAAGCAGAACATTGACCTTGCTCACAATTATGGTTTAAAAGTGGGCTCGTACCACTTCTACAGGCCCAAGGTAGACCAAGAGGAGCAATTGCGCAACTTCATGGCACAATGCCGTCCGGGCGACCAAGACCTCTTGCCAATGATCGACGTGGAGACACGCAGCGGAATGCCTCGTGAGGAGTTTCGCGATTCCCTCGCCAAGTTTCTCAACCTTGTGGAGGAAGCCTACAGGCAACGCCCGCTCGTCTACACGGGAACTAACTTCTACAACTCCAACTTGCAAGGCTTGCTGGACGACTACAAGCTCATGATAGCGCAATACTCCACGCGAGAACCTGTCCTCACCGACGGCAAGGAATACCTGTTGTGGCAATATTCCGCAAAAGGCAGGCTCGACGGAATAAACGGATTCGTGGACAAGAGCCGATTCATGGGAAAGCACAAGCTTAGGGAAATACGTTTCAGGCATAGATAAAAGGAAATAAAACAAAGCAATACAAATTTAAATTATGGCAATGATTAAATGCCCCGAATGCGGGCGACAGATAAGCGACAAGGCTCCTTTCTGCCCTTGTTGTGGCGTGGCTATAGCAGGAAAGATATTCAGGTGCCAACAATGTGGCGAGGTGTATTTCAAAGACCAGGAGATGTGCCCCAATTGCCACCATGTCACAAGGTTGTCTGGCATCGTAGGCAATGAGGCGCGGCAGAATGTCGCTAACGAGGCAGGCGCGGCGCCTGTTCAACATGCTACAATGGCCCAACAGCCTCCAGTACCACCAACCATTCCTGGTGTCAATGGCGTAAATGGCGGTGCCACTCCCCCACCCGTAGAGAAGAAAAAGAGTCATGGCGCGCTCATCACGGCCATAATCTTTGCCTTGGTTCTCTGTGGCGTTTGCTTCTATTTCTACAACAACGCCAAGACCTCGAAGGAAGAGGAAGCTTACGAGTTCGCGATGAAGAGCGATGACCCACTTGTGTTGCAGACCTATCTCGACAACTATAAGGATGCGCCCAGCGAGCATATCGACTCCATCCAAGCCCATCTCAGCGCGATGCAGCAGAGTGACGCCGATTGGACAAACGCCGTGGTGAGTGGCTCTAAACAAGCTTTGCTCGACTATCTCACCAAGCATCCTGACTCTGAACACAAGGCGCAAGCCCAACATAAAATCGACTCTATCGATTGGGCGTTCGCTTCCAATGCCAATACTCTCGACGAAATTCAGGCTTATCTTGACGAACATGCCAATGGCGAGCATGTGGACGAGGCCAACGACGCCATTCGCAAGCTAAAGGCAAGTACCGTGCAGCCTGAGGAGAAAGTACTGGTGAACGCATCGTTGAAACACTTCTTCCAAGCAGTGAACGCCAAGAACGAGCAGTCTCTTGAGGCATCAGTGACATCGGTAATGTCAAACTTCCTCGGAAAACAAGACGCCACCAAGGCCGACGTGAGCGTGTTCTTGCAAAAAATCTACAAGGACGATATCACGGGCATGACATGGAGCTTGGGCAACGACATGAAAATAGACAAACGTGAGGTCGGCGAAGATGAGTACGAGTACACTGTTAGCGTTTCGGCAACGCAGGACATTCAGCGCACAGACCCATCGAAGGAAAAATACGCCATGTATAAGATTAAGGCAAAAGTGAATCCCGATGGACTCGTTTCAGCGTTGTCGATGACAAAAATAATAGAATAACCAATTGGGTCAGTTTACACATTATTTATAGATAGCAATAACAATTAATTATGGATAAGGAAATGGAGAACAAGATCGTGGGACTGGCGTCAGATCACGCTGGGTTCAAGCTCAAGCAGTTTGTTAAGGAATATCTTGAGTCAAAAGGCATTGCCTACAAAGACTATGGAACTTATAGTGAGGACAGCTGCAACTATGCCGATTATGGCCATGCCCTTGCCCGTGGCATTGAAAACGGTGAAGTTTGCCAAGGTATAGGAATTTGTGGTTCTGGCGAGGGCATAGCCATGACGCTCAATAAGCATCAAAGCATACGTGCCGGACTGGTATGGATTCCAGAGATAGCCCATCTTATACGCCAACACAACGACGCAAATGTGCTCGTGATGCCGGGCAGGTTTATCGATACTGACACTGCCTCTAAAATCCTGGACGAATTCTTCGCAACTCCGTTTGAAGGTGGGCGCCACGCGACCAGAATCAAGAGCATTCCATTGAGTGAATAAAAACAATATCGCGAACCCCCTCGAAAAGGAGTTCGCGATATTGTTATCCCGCTTGCGAGGCGTAAATCGGCAAGCAAGGCTTAAATTCAGTCATAATCAAATGGCGAGGATTTCCTTTGGGCTTTCTACGAGAGTCGTTGCACCGTGCTCAAGAAGGAAGTCGCGGTCACGGAATCCCCAGAGTACGCTGATGCATGGCATTCCACAATTGCGTGCCGTGTCGATGTCCACATCGCTGTCGCCGATGTAAACGGCAGTGGAGCTTGGCATGTCGAGCTGGCGCAAAGCCTCAACAACCGTATCAGGGGCAGGTTTCTTGTGAATGTCGGGACGCTCACCTATCGCGACTTTTATTTCATCGCCAAAGAAATGACGCACAAGGTCTTGGGTGGCCTGGTAAAACTTGTTGCTCACGACCGCTATTTTCTTACCGTTGGCATTGAGCTGGGCTATCAGTTCCATTATGCCAGGGTAAGGCGCTGTGGTATCAAGGTTATGATGAAGGTAATGTTGGCGGAAGCAAGCATAACAGTCCTCAAACTGCTCGAAACTCTCGCCACCAGGTATTGCGCGAGTCATGAGCAGTCGCACACCATTGCCCACAAACCGGCGGACATCGTCAACGCTATGCTCGGGCAAGCCATAAGAGCGAAGGGCGAAGTTGCAGCTTGCGGCAAGGTCGTCGAGAGTGTTCAGCAAGGTGCCGTCCAAATCGAAGATATAACTTTCATACTTCATTCTATCCCGAATTTATTTTGTTTTTTGATATTAAATATTCGTTTTCCCGATGCAAAGTTACTCATTAATGTGTAACTTTGCACATATAATTAGAATAAACACATTAAAAACAAATGACACGACAGTTTAGCAAGAGGTATCTTATCCTTGCGGCAGTGTGTGTGGTAGCCTTGTTTGGCTTGACATACTACTATTTTTTCACGTCATTCACAGGACGGAGCGTCACCAAGTACGTCTTTGTGGATCAAGACGACAACTACGATTCCTTGGTAATGAAACTGAGGCCAGAAGCCAAGGCGCATTGTTTCCATGCTTTCAGCATACTTGCCCGCCACAGTAACCTCATTAAGAAAGTACGCACGGGACGTTACGCGTTGACTCCGTCGATGGGCACCCTCACAGTATTTCGTCACCTTAAAAACGGGATGCAAGAGCCTTTGAATCTCGTAGTTCCAAGTGTGCGAACAATGCAGGACATGGCAGGGGCGCTAAGCAAGAAACTAATGCTTGACAGCTTGACAATAGTAAAAGCCTTGACCGACAATGAGGAATGCGCCAAGTTTGGCTATGACACCACTACTGTTGCTGCCATGTTCATACCAAACACCTACGATGTTTATTGGGACACAACAGTAGAGAATCTCTTGAAGCGCATCAAGAAAGAGAATGACAAATTTTGGGACCAGGAAGAGCGTAAGGACAAGGCCAAGTCCCTAAATCTGTCGCCTGTTCAGGTAGCGACATTGGCGAGCATCGTGGATGAGGAGACAGCCAACGACAAGGAGAAGCCGATGATTGCCGGAATGTATTACAACAGGCTCATGCTTCGTGATGCGGAATATCCACAAGGCATGCCCCTTCAAGCCGATCCTACGATAAAGTTCGCCTTGAAAGACTTTGCCCTGAAGCGTATATACCAAAACATGTTGTTCATAAAAAGTCCTTACAACACCTATAAGACCCCCGGCTTGCCCCCAGGTCCAATACGTGTGGCTTCGATAGCGGGGATTGACGCCGTGCTTAACATGGCTCGCCACAATTACCTTTATATGTGCGCGAAGCCCGATTTCAGTGGGACACACGATTTCGCGGTCACTTATTCAGAACACATGGCCAACGCACACAGATACGCGGCGGCACTCAACCAAAGAGGCATAAAGTAAACAGACATTTCACCTTAGGGTCGCATGACTCTAAGGTTTTTTGGTTTCAGTGCGTATAAAACGATTAATGGCGCTTGCTTCACAGCAAGCGCCATTTTACTTCAATAGGTATTAGCCTTCTTAAGGTAAAAAGATTGTATTCAGGATAACATTGGCAAAGGTAACAATCTTTTCTGATATGCGCAATTTTTACATCAATTATTTTTAAGTTTTTTCCAACTAATTTCTATGATTATAGAATAAAATGCCTAACTTTGCATCTTGGAAAAAGTATATGATGAAAATGGAGATTAAAGAGAACGAAAAAGAAGAGAAGCGCAGCATGAGCTTCGTTGAAGAGATAATCAGCAATGACCTCAAGGAAGGCAAGAACAATGGTCGCATCCAAACCCGCTTCCCCCCAGAGCCAAACGGCTACCTGCACATTGGTCACGCAAAAGCCATCTGCATGGATTTCGGTGCTGCCGAGGAGTTTGGCGGTGTGTGCAACCTTCGTTTCGACGACACCAACCCATCGAAGGAAAACAATGAGTATGTAGAGAATATCCTAAATGATATCAAGTGGCTTGGATTTAAGTGGGGGCATATTTATTATGCTTCTGATTATTTCCAGAAGTTGTGGGACTTCGCCGTTTGGATGATAAAGAATGGCAACGCCTATGTCGATGAGCAAACCTCTGAGCAGATTGCCGCGCAAAAGGGCACGCCGACGGTTCCTGGCACCTTCAGTCCGTATCGTGACCGTCCTGTTGAGGAGAATCTTAAACTCTTCAACCAAATGAATACCCCCGAGGCCGTTGAGGGCTCAATGGTGCTTAGGGCCAAGATGGACATGGCGAATCCCAATATGCACTTCCGCGATCCGGTGATGTATCGCATAATCCAGACACCTCACCACCGCACTGGCACAAACTGGCATTGCTACCCCATGTACGACTTCGCACATGGACAGAGCGACTATTTCGAGGGCGTAACCCACTCTATCTGCACGCTGGAGTTTGTGCCCCACCGTCCTCTTTACGATAAGTTCATAGATTATCTAAAGGAGTATGACGCATCCGCCAAGGAAGGCAAGAACGATAATCGCCCAAGGCAGATAGAGTTTAACCGCCTGAACCTCACCTACACGGTGATGTCGAAGCGCAAGCTCCACACTTTGGTTGACGAGCATCTTGTCAACGGTTGGGATGACCCACGTATGCCGACATTGTGTGGCATGCGTCGTCGCGGCTATTCACCGGAGTCTGTAAAGGCTTTCATCCGTTCCATCGGCTATACCAAGTTTGACGCGCTAAACGACATGGCCCTCCTTGAGGCTGCCGTGCGCGATGACCTTAACAAGAAGGCGATACGTGTGTCTGCCGTCCTTGATCCAGTGAAGCTCGTGTTGACCAACTATCCGGAGGGCAAGACAGAGATGATGGAGGCCATCAATAATCCCGAGGATGAGACACAAGGCAGCCATGAGATTTCTTTCTCTCGCAACCTATGGATTGAACGTGCCGACTTCATGGAGGATGCGCCTAAGAAATTTTTCCGCATGACTCCAGGCAAGGAAGTGCGCTTGAAAAACGCATACATCGTTAAGTGTACAGGTTGCACCAAGGATGCAGATGGCAATATCATTGAAATTCAGGCTGAATGCGACTTGGAGAGCAAGAGCGGTATGCCAGGAGCCAACCGCAAGGTAAAGGGTACGCTGCATTGGGTGAATGCCGATGATTGCGTGAAAGCAGAGGTAAGGGAATATGACCGTCTCTTTAACGTTGAGAACCCATCAGCTGACGATCGTGACTTCCGTGAACTTCTCAATCCCCAGTCGTTGCACGTGTTTGAGAATTGCTATGTGGAGCGTTTTGCCGCCACGATGAAGCCAGGCCAGTATCTACAGTTCCAACGCACGGGCTATTTCATGGCAGACCTTGACACCACGGACAACGCGCCAGTGTTCAACAAGACCGTCGGCCTGAAGGATACATGGGCAAAACAAATTAAAAAATAATAATTTGAGCGACAATATCTTCTTTTCAAAAGAATTCAAGGAGAACCTACAAAAATATGAGGAGGCGCGTAAAAACAATTCCTCTGTTTTTCTTGAGCCAGAACAATTCACCGATATCGCGGAATATTACCATCTGCATGGTGACTTGAAGACGGCATTGGAGGTTATTGGTGACGCGCTAAATATATTCCCAGGGGCTACGGAGCCTCTTGCTTTCAAGGCAAGGGTTTCCATGCTTGTATACCATGATGTCGACAAGGCCATGGAGTGTGTTGACATGATTGCCGACAAGCAAGCCCTTGAGTATTTTTATATTGTAGCTGAAATCATGATTGTTGACAACCGTGTGGAAGACGCGGAGCAATATCTTGAGTCCAAGGAGCAAACGCTTGATGAAGAAGATTTAGAGGACTATTACCTTGACGTAGCTTCCTTGTTTGCCGATTATGAAGTTTATGATTTGGCAGAGAGGTGGCTTGTCTTGAGTAGCGACACTGAGTGTGGCGATTACTTGGAACTGAAAGGTCGTATAGCCATGAACAATGGCTCTTACAAGGAATGCAAGGACATATTCAATAAGCTTATCGACCAAGAGCCATATAACAATGGCTACTGGAATCTGCTTGCTTCCGCCAAGTATCTCACAAACGACTTCAGTGGCAGCTTGGAATGCAGTGACTATTCACTTGCTATATCGCCAGACGATCCTGATGCCATATTAAACAAGGCCAACTGCCTGATGATGCTCGGCAATGGAAAAGAAGCCAAGTCGTGCTATCTATGCTTCAAGCGGTTGCAGCCACATAGTGAGGTCGCGGATATGGGCATAGCTGCTGTCTACATGAATGAGAACAACCACAAGGAAGCTTTGAAATATTGGCAGAGCGCGGCAAGCCTTTGTCCGTCTATGTCGGCTAACCAGTTTGAGATTTACAGGAACATGAGTCTTGTCTACGCTTTGTGCGGAGAGTATAAAGAAGCCATAAATGTCGCAGAGAAGCTGGAGTCAATTTCAGGAAATTCCTCATTGGATGTAGTGTTGCTCAAGGGGTATGTCAACTTACTTGCTGGAGACGTGGAATCGGCCAAGACCTGCTTTGACGAAGCTATACACATGACTTCTGATAAAGAGCTAGGAAACACTCTTTATTATATTGCTTATTGCCTGTTCGATTGTAATTATCTCCGTCAAGCTCACGATATTTTCCGCCACCTTGCCGATTCGGAAAACAATAAGGATTATGCCGACTTATGGGCATACCTTGTGAGAACGGATTATGAGCTTGGACTTCAAGAGGAGTTCTTGGCAGACCTGAAGAAAGCCACGGAACGTAATCCTGTTGGCATACAGCGAGAACTTTCCGACGTTTTCCCAAATGGCATGTCTGTCAGAGACTTCTACAACTATGCCATTCATCATCCTTTAAGCAAGAAGGGTAAGTCAATAGACGACAAATAGGATTTTATATTAACAATTATCTTAATAAAGAATGAGTATTTTATCGACATTGCTCGGCAACCTAAATTATGGAACAGTGCTTTTCTTAATGTTGCTAGAGAGTACCGTGATACCCGTACCTTCAGAACTTGTCGTTGCTCCTGCGGCGTATCATTCGGCAGGTGGAAACCTCAATATCATATTAGTAGTCTTGGCAGCCACTATTGGCGCTGATTTAGGAGCCACTATCAACTATGTGGCAGGCTACTATCTAGGGCGTCCCGTGATTTACCGTTTTGCCAACAGCAAACTAGGTCACCTGTGTATGCTTAATCAAGCCAAGGTGGAGAAAAGCGAGGCATATTTTAACAACCATGGCATGGCTGCGACAATCACTGGGCGACTCATCCCTGGCATACGACACCTCATATCCATTCCTGCAGGCCTCGCAAAGATGGTATATTGGAAGTTTTTGCTATATACCACAATAGGCGCAGGTTGCTGGAATATTATTCTTGCAGCTCTTGGTTGGTATTTGCACTCAATAGTACCAGAGGATCAACTGAACGACAAGATTCTCGAATATGGAGAATACATCAAAGTGGCTATCATTGGAATATGCGCTATTGCCATCATCTATTTCATAACAAAGAAACTGATAAACAGAAAGAAAAACAAGGATAGCGATAAATAAAATTACACCTCAGGAAAAGACAGTTTTTAAAGAAACTGTCTTTTTTTGTTTGAAGATGTTGTTTTTTTACCTAATTTTGCAATGAACATATCCTGTACGGCAGGAAACATCGACAACGTCTAAACAAATATCTTTTGAGAACTTTTTTAATCACAACCTTAGCCCTGTTTTTTGCCCTAAATGTTTTCTCGCAAAACAACTACTCATGGGAAGACTTCCTTGAGCAGATGGGGCAAAGCGAGAATATTGATGATGGCAGCCTTGAACAGCTATATGATGAACTAAACGAGTTGTATGAGAGCAAACTGGACATAAACACCTGCTCTCGCGAGCAACTTGAGAGTTTGCCTTTTCTTTCCTTCCAGCAAGTGATGGATATCATTGAGTATCGCGACAAAGTCAGGAGAATAGAAAGCCCTATGGAGCTATTGCTCGTAGAATCGCTTGATAGGCAAGCCATTAACCTACTCAGACAATTCGTGACCATTGGTCAGGCACAACGCTCAGACACTATACCAGACATAAGCAAAGTATTGAAATATGGCAAGAATACGTTAATCGCCGACTTAAACATTCCTTTTTATACTCGTAAAGGTTATGAGGATAAGTATCTTGGTTATAAGTATAAACATTGGTTGAGATACACGTTTAATTACGGGCAACGTGTCAAGTTCGGACTTACAGCTTCGCAAGACGCGGGAGAGCCGTTCTTCGCTGGAAAAAACAAGTGGGGCTACGACTATTACTCTTTCTATCTGCTCTTGAATGACATTAAATGTTTGAAGACTCTTGCCCTTGGCAGATATCGTCTTCGGTTCGGAATGGGATTGATTCTTAACAATGGATTTGCGTTCGGGAAACTTGCTACGATATCCACGCTATTGAGTTCTCCAAGCCACGTCTTTGCTCATGCCAGTCGTTCAGACTATAATTATCTACAAGGTGCCGCCGCCACCTTCAAGTTGGCTAAAGGACTTGATTTGACGGCTTTTGCGTCTTACCGAAAGATTGACGCTACATTGAACAAGGACTCTTCGTCGGTTGCTACAATCCTCAAGACCGGTTATCACCGTACATTGAGCGAAATGGACAGAAAGGGCAACACCTCGGTGACGCTTCTTGGTGGAAATGTCAACTGGTTGAGGAATGGATTTCATGTAGGTGCAACAGGTTATTATACATCCTTCAACCGCAAGTTGAACATGTATAAGGGACAAAAATACAGGAGATGGTATCCTTATGGATACGACTTCTTCAATGCCAGTGTTGACTATGGATACATTAGCCGTAGGCTGAACATAAGTGGCGAAACGGCAATAGACAAGAACGCCCAAGTCGCCACGGTCAATACCATTAGTTATGAACTGTCATCCAGACTATCACTTATGGCATTGCAACGTTATTATCCCTACAAGTATCAGGCTCTGTATGCCAACACCATTGCAGAAGGTGGCTCTGTAAATGATGAGAGTGGTTTCTTGATTGGAGGAAAGGTAAGCCCGTGGAACAATGCCACGCTGACACTTTACACAGACCTCTCTTATTTTGCTTGGCCTAAGTACAACACTCCTGAGTCTACTTACAGATGGGATAATTTCATCCAATTCGATACATCTAAAGACAAGTGGGCTTTTTTGCTCAGGTACAGGATGAAAATGAAAGAGCTTAACGGACAAGAAGAAGGCTCGGTTTTAAGAAAAGTCGACTCAAGGGCAAGGGCTACACTCTCCTACTCTGATAATGGACTGACATTGAGCACCCAATCTGACTTCTCTGCAAGTCATGGAACAACCGCAAGCTATGGCTATATGATTTCAGAAAGCGTGCGTTGGCAACAAAAAAGGCTTAAGATTCTTGGCTTGGTGGGTTATTTCCACACAGGTGATTACAACTCACGAGTATATATTTATGATCCGGGCCTGCTTTATACTTTCTCGTTCGCTTCTTTTTATGGCAATGGATTGCGCTTTGCCCTAAATTGCAAAGTGGCGGCAAGTGACAAGTTAACGTTCGTCATCAAAGGTGGATGTACCCACTATTTCGACCGTGATGTCATATCATCTGGCCCTCAACAAATAGAAGGTTCCACAATCTCAGAACTTGAAATGCAGCTGCAATGGAAATTCTGAAGCCAGTCTCTCTTAATCTATGCTTACTCCAGCCTGAGGCTGTATTTTCCTTGCTGATAAGCAATGCTCATGAGATTAAAAGAGGTTTCGGTTATTCCCAATGTCACATGGCCCATTGTCATGCGAAGATTCAACTCGACGCAAGGATGCACGAGAATTCTGCCGCAATAATCGACAACCATCATATCGATTCCAAATGGTCCACGATATGTATTGCCTAATAGAGGGGTGAGAATGCCGATTATGGATTGTCGAATCTCATGCAACAAACTTAATTGGACGTGTTTTGCGATGATTTCCTCCTTGTTATTCTCGTCAGCTATTATGTTGCCAATATACGCACCATTGTTTGTCTTGAAAAGAGATAGACCTCGATATTCTATCGTTCCTTTCCCGTTGCATTCAAACTCCATCCCGAAGTCAATAATCTTGTCATAATAAGGTTCCATCAATACGCATCCTTGATGTTTGATTATATTGTTGAACCAACCTTCAAGTTGCTTCGATGAATTGTCCTCGACGTATCTTACTCCTCTTCCGCTGCAACTCCACGGCGACTTTACCACTATGCGATGATATATTGAAAGATACCTATTTAATTCTTCCAAGTCATGACCAGTCTTGGCCTCGCCAATGGTACCTCTGGTTTTTGTAAGCGAGGGTAGCAAATTCTTCGCACTCCATCCACGGTGGCTTGTTTCCTTTATTGTGCTGAGACAATCATTGTCAGGCAATGAAGACGCAGATACGCCACATCGTAAAAGATGGTTTCGCACGGTCAAATCCCATCCCCAAGGCTCTATTTCCACAGTCTTGTCTCTGGATGCCAAACGTGATAACTCGTTGTTGTCAATAAAGTCGCATGGTTTGCTTAAACCTGTGCTTTTATATTGTTTCCATGCATAGTCTACATCATCAACCAACACCGCGTCATCTTCTTTAGCCCATATAGAAGGCAGAAAGCTCAAGTCATGGCGTAGCAAGCGACCAGCGCGAGGTGGGGTGAAGTTTGACAAGCCAGCAGCAAGCGCCATATCGTGTTCGGGATTGAATAATAATATCTTCATTGAAATTGTCGATTTCGTTTTGTTCACGCAAAACTAACATTTAATTATGAAAGACACAAAAGTTTGCCAAGAAACTTGGTTACAAAGG